>JBASAR010000090.1:0-13748 GCA_049650705.1 Pontixanthobacter sp.
CGCCATCCTTCGCCGCCTTTTCGATGGCCGCATTGCCGGCCGCCACGATGGCATCGGCCATCGACAACTCACCCCGATGCTGGTCGATCGTATCCAGCACCTTGGCCAGTTCCTCCGGATCGTTGGCCGCCCAATCCTTCTGCGGAGCGAGACGGATACGGGCCCCGTCACTGCCGCCGCGATGGTCGGAATTGCGGTAGGTGGACGCAGAGGCCCATGCCGTTTTGACAAGCTGCGCCACGGTCAGCCCACTGCCCAGGATGGCCTGTTTGAAATCGGACAGCACGCTATCGGATGGAACCGAACCCTTGGGCACGGGGTCCTGCCAAATCAGCGCTTCTTCCGGCACTTCGGGGCCGAGGTAGCGGGATTTGGGTCCCATATCGCGGTGGCACAGTTTGAACCATGCACGGGCGAAGGCATCGTCCAGCGCCGACTGGTCGTCGCGGAAGCGTTCGGAAATGACTTTGTAATCCGGGTCCATCTTCAACGCCATGTCGGCGGTGGTCATGATGGTCGGCACTTTCTTGGACGGATCGCGCGCGTCGGGGGCCATGTCGGCCTCTTCCGGGTTCACCGGCGTCCACTGCTTCGCGCCCGCGGGGCTTTCGGTGAGCTCGTATTCATATTTGAACAGCAGGCGGAAATAATCGCCGCCCCATTGGGTGGGGTTGGGCGTCCACGACCCTTCGATGCCGGAGGTGGTGATGTGCCCCTTCTCGATTTCGTCCGGATCGGTCAGCCAGCCCATGCCCATGTTCTGCAGATTCTCGCCTTCGGGACCGCTGCCGAAACTGTCGGCCGGCTTCGCACCGTGGCATTTGCCGAACGCGTGGCCACCGGCGGTCAGCGCGACGGTTTCTTCGTCGTTCATCGCCATTCGGCCGAAAGTTTCGCGCATGTCGCGGGCGGAACCCAGCGGATCGGGATCGCCGCCCGGACCTTCGGGATTGACGTAGATGAGGCCCATCTGGATCGCGGCCAACGGGTTTTCCAGCGCCTTGCCCTCATCGGGCTGAATGCGGGTTTCCGCGCCTTCGTCGATCCATTGTTCTTCGGTGCCCCAATAGGTCGTTTCGGGCTCGAACACATCCTTGCGCCCGCCGCCGAAGCCGAAGACGGGGCCGCCCATGCTTTCGATGGCGACATTGCCGGTCAGGATGAACAGATCGGCCCAGCTGATATGCGCGCCGTATTTCTGCTTGATCGGCCAGAGCAGCCGCCGGGCCTTGTCGAGGTTGCCGTTATCGGGCCAGGAATTGAGCGGCGCGAACCGCTGTTGACCGCTGCTCGACCCGCCGCGCCCGTCGCCGGTGCGGTAGGTGCCTGCCGCATGCCACGCCATTCGGATGAAGAACGGGCCGTAATGGCCGTAATCGGCGGGCCACCATTCCTGGCTGTCGGTCATCAGGGCGGTGAGATCGTCCTTCAGCCCTTGATAGTTGAGCGTGTTGAACGCTTGCGGGTAATCGAAATCCTCGCCCATCGGGTCCGCGCTGCGGCCCTGCTGCGTCAGGATTTCCAGCTGCAACGCATCGGGCCACCAATCCTTGTTGGTGCGGCCCAGCAGGCTGCGCATATCGGCATCGCCACTGAAAGGGCATCCGCCGTTCATTTGTCCGGTCTTGATATCCATGTGAAATCATCCTCTCGATTGCTTCTATGCGGGGAACGTAACGCAAACCATCAATCGATCAAACACTTTAATACGTCTGACGGTAATCGCTTTTGTCGATCACGCGATCCGCACGCGCCTTGCCGGTTCCGGACATGCGATCTAAGCGGACGGGCATGAGCGATTACACCAGAACCGATGCGCTGATGCGGCGCGGCACCGACTTTCTCGGCAGCGAATATGCGATATTATGCGGCGCGATGAGCTGGGTGAGCGAGCGCAATCTGGTCAGCGCGATCTCCAATGCGGGCGGTTTCGGGGTGATCGCATGCGGGGCGATGACGCCCGATTTGCTCGACGCCGAAATCGCCGCGACAAAGGCGATGACGGACAAGCCCTTCGGCGTGAATCTGATCACCATGCATCCCGATCTGACCGATCTGATCGGTGTATGCGAACGGCACGATGTCAGCCATGTGGTGCTCGCCGGCGGTATTCCGCCCAAGGGAAGCGTGGAGGCGATCAAGGCGTTCGGTGCGAAAGTGATCGTGTTCGCGCCCACGTTGGCGCTGGCGAAGAAGCTGCTCAGATCGGGCGGCGATGCGCTGGTGATCGAGGGGATGGAGGCGGGCGGCCATATCGGGCCGGTCAGCACCAGCGTGCTGGCGCAGGAATTCCTGCCCGAACTCAGCGAGGACCATCTGGTGTTCGTCGCCGGCGGTATCGGCCGGGGACAGGCGATCGCGGGATATCTCGAGATGGGCGCGGTCGGCGTGCAACTGGGCACGCGGTTCGCCTGCGCCACCGAAAGCATCGCGCATCAAAACTTCAAGAAAGCCTTCTTCCGCGCCAATGCCCGCGATGCGGTGGCGAGCGTGCAGCTGGATGCGCGCCTGCCGGTCATCCCGGTGCGCGCACTGAAGAACAAGGGCAGCGAGGAATTCACCGGCAAGCAGCGCGAGGTCGCAGGATTGCTGGACAGTGGCAACGTCGAAATGGCGGAGGCGCAGTTGCAGATCGAACATTACTGGGCCGGCGCACTACGCCGCGCGGTGATGGACGGCGACGTCGAAACGGGTTCGATCATGGCCGGGCAGTCGGTCGGCATGGTCAAGCGGGAGGAACCCGCGGCACAGATCGTCGCAACGCTGATGACCGAATGCGAGACGGCGCTGGCGCGGTAGATCGTTCATCGGCGAAAATGCGATCCGGGATGACGGATGGACAGACCGGCCGGAAACATGGAAGGTCGACCTTCGACAGCTTCACAGGAGAACGATCATGCGTACCGCCATCACCCTCTTTTCCGCCGCCGCCCTCGCCGCCATCGCGGTGCCGACATTCGGACAATATTCCCCCCTGCCGGGCGTCGTCGACGTGTCGCGCGTGGCCGCCGGCACCTATGTCACCGATCCCGCCCATACGCTGGTCGCGTGGGAGGTCGATCATTTCGGCTTCAACGATTATTTCGGGCTGTTCGGCAATGCGGAAGGCACGCTGACGATCGATCCTGCCGACCCCTCCGCCGCCAGCGTCGATGTGTCGCTGCCGATCGCCAGCCTCGCCGTCGTCAGCGAAGGATTGCGCGAACACATGCTGCGCCCCGGCAAGGATGGCGCGAAGCCCGATTTCTTCGGAGCGGACCCGGGCATGGCGCGCTTCGTTTCGACCGGCGTCGATGTCGGACGCGACGGTGTCTCCGCCATGATCCGGGGCAATCTGACCATGAACGGCATGACGCGGCCGGTCATGATCGACACCCGCTTCACCGGCGCGGGGGCCAATCCCAGGAGCGAGGTGCAGACGATCGGTTTCGAAGGCACGACCACAATCAGCCGCTCCGCCTTCGGCATCGATTACGCCGTGCCGATGGTGTCGGACGAGGTCGAACTGACGATCAGTGTCGCGTTCGAAAAGGAATAGGATGACCGGCTTCCCCCTGCCCAACACATCGCATGATCTGACCGGCCGGGTCGCGCTCGTAACCGGCGCATCGTCCGGGCTCGGCGAACGGTTCGCGCGGGTGCTGGCGGCGCAGGGGGCGGCGGTGGCATTGTGCGCGCGGCGGGTCGATCGGCTGGGGGCGCTGGCGCAGGAAATACGCGGACAGGGCGGCCGGGCGCTGCCCGTGGCGATGGATGCGATGGATGCCGACGCGTTGACGGCGGCGGTCGATATCGCGGAGGCGGAATTCGGCACGGTCGATATTCTGGTCAACAATGCCGGTGTTCCCGACGCGCGCCGCGCGCACAAGATGCCGCTGGAACTGGTCGACCAGGTGCTGGGCGTCAATCTGCGGGCACCATGGCTGCTGGCGACAGACGTCGCGCGGCGCCTGATCGATGCGGGCAAACCGGGCCACATCGTCAATATCAGCTCCACCGCGCATTACCGTTACGATGGCGGCGGCGCGGCGCTGTATGCGGTGACCAAGACGGCGATCGCGCGCATGACCGAGACGCTGGCCGTGGAATGGGCATTCGCGAACATCAACGTCAACGCCATCGCACCCGGCATGTTCGTGACCGAAATGACCGATGGCATGTTCGAACGTATCGGCGACCCGTCCGACGGATTGGCGCGCCGCCGCGTGCCCGTCCCGGCGCAGCTCGACAGCACGCTGCTCTATCTCGTATCCCCCGCCAGCGAATGCGTGACCGGGGCGATCATCAAGGTCGACGATGGGCAGGCGGCGAAGGCCGACCTGCGTTAGGCGCTTAACAAATCTAAGTCTGTTGGACGTTTGCCGGTTTCGTCCATTGAAGGAGCAATGGGCGCGAGCGACAAACCACTCTGGTTCTCGGACTGGACCACGTTGGGCGAAATCGCGCTGACCTGCGTGCTGTTTTTCGCCCTGATCGTTGCGCTCACGCTGGTATCCGGCAAACGCACCACCGGGCAGATGAACAATTTCGACTGGATCGTGACGGTCGTAGTCGGCAGTCTGGCAGCGAGCGGCATTCTGCTGGACAATGTGACCGTGATCGATGCGGGCTTCGCGATCTTCGCCATTCTTGCCTGCCAATACGCACTCACCTGGCTGTCGGTGCGCAGCGAGACGGTGACCAAACTCATCAAGGACGAACCGACCCTGCTGGTCAATCAGGGCGAATATCTCAAAGACGCCATGTTGCGCACCCGCGTTACCGAAAGCGAGGTCAAGGCGGCCCTGCGCGGGCGCGGGTTGGCGAAGCTGGAGGATGTGAACTGGGTCATTCTGGAAACGGAAGGCACCCTGTCCGTCATTGCGAAGAAGGACGTGCCCTGGGGCGACGCGCGCATCCTGCATGGGGTGCAAACGCCGGACAGTATGGACTGACGCGGCGGATGGTCAGTCGAGCCAGCCTGCTATTCGCACGGCGGCATGATTCGCCCGGCTGACATCGGCGACCGCGCCGCCCGCCAATATCAGTTTCAGATTGCGGCCATCGCGTTTCGCGCGAACCACCGCATGGTTGGCCACCCACCAGCTGCGGTGGACCTGCATCCCCGCATTGCCGGGCATCATGGCGATCGCGTCCGACAGGCGCATGAGCAGCATCGCGGTTCGATCGCGGCCCAGCACTTTGACGTAATGATCTTCGACCGTAAGGCCGTCGATGGACCCGAAGCCCGGCGGCAGGAGCGCGTGGATCTGTGTGTCGGTCAACGGCGATGGCGCGTTCGAAGTCGGGGCGGCCTGGGCAAACCGGTCCGGCGGCGCGGGGTCTGGCAACGCCGGTGCAGCCCGGCCGAACATCGTCGTCACCACCAAATGGATGGCCAGCCCGATCGCCGTCGTCTGCAAATATAGCAGACCGAAGCCGTCGCGCATGAAATCGGCATCGTATCGAAGGCCGTTGATGGCGAAACCGATGAGCCAGGCCATAGGCAATCCCGCGATACACATGGCTATTCCCAGCGCCACGGTGCGCGACATCGCCGTGTTGCGGGCCAGTGCCTCCGCCGCCAGAATGAGGGGCCGGAAAATCGCATAGCCGACGGTGCCGAACACCACCCAATAGGTCAGCCGCAATCCCAACGGCATGGCATAGGTGCCGAACGGCCCCAGAAATCCCAACGCCATGCCGCACGCCGCCACGATCATCAGTTCGAACGTCAATCGCCGTACCAGGCGCGGGATCGTCACGAGGCATTACCGGCATTCGAAACCGGGCGGGGGCATTTCGCGAATGGGCGAACGGGTACCTGCGGTATCGGGCCGCGTATGGCGCGTTCCATTCGCGAAGTCGGCATTGCACGGGCCACCATGGCCGGCATTCTTGGGGGCATCGGACCCGCTTGCCAAGGATCATCCATCATGCCCGACCGTTCAGACCACCCCGCCGCCATTCGCCCCGCACTTTCCCGCTGGCGTATGATTGCCGTCACCGCCGCCATCACCGCAGCCATTACCGCCGCAATGACGGGCCTGTCGATCGCGACCGGCGGCTTCGCATCGACCCAGTTGGCTGAGGAGGCACAGGTTGCGACCAGCCGCTGGACCGTGCCGATCGTGCTGCATCTGGCAACCGTACTGCCCGCGCTTGCATTGGGCGGCATCATGTTCGTGCGGCGCAAGGGCGACCGGCCGCACCGCCTGATGGGCCGCGCCTATGCCGCGCTGATGGTGGCGACGGCCCTGTCCAGTTTCTGGATCGGACGGCCCGGCACCGGTATCGGCGGCAGTGGGTTCAGTTTCATCCACATCTTCTCGGTCTGGACGTTGATCTGCGTACCGTGGGCGATCTGGTTCGCGCGTACCGGCAACATCGCCAAGCATAAATCGGTGATGACCGGCCTGTACGTCGGACTGGTGGTGGCCGGCCTGTTCACGATGATCCCCGGCCGCCTGCTGGGGGATCTGATCTTCTGACCGAAGCGCAGCCTGCCTGAACCCGCCGCCGCGCTTCGCCCATTCGGACCGGATCAATCCAGGTTTTTCTGCATCCGTTTCGCGCGCGCCGCGGGGCTGGGGTGGGTTTTCAGAAGTTCGATACCCCCGCCGCCGCCCAGGCTGCCCAGTTTTTCCATCGCGGTGACACAGGCGCCGGCGTCGTAGCCGTTGGCTTTCATGAACCGGATGGCATAATCGTCCGACGCGCGTTCCGCATCCTGCGAATGCTGCGCGGTGACGACGTTGCCGAACAGATTTCCAAGTTCCGAATTGCTCAGCCGCCGAACATCGACACTGGCAGTTTTCGCGACGCTCAACACGGCGTCCTGCTGCAGTGTGCGTTTCATGCGCTTCTGCCCATGTTCCAGTTTCACATGGCCGATTTCGTGCCCGATGACGCAGCGCAATTCGTCATCTTCGAAATTGTCCATCAATCCGGCGAACACGCGGACCGTCCCGTCGCCCATGGCGAAGGCGTTCACATCGCTGACCAGATAGGCGCGGATGTCGAGATCGAGGCCGTCATAGCTTTGCAGCCCTTCGGTCAGTTCCGCCAGTCGAAGACCGTAGGGATCGTTCAGCGGCGCGATGGGGTTTTCGCGGTCCATCTCGTCCGCCATCTGGCCGAACAGCAGGACGATATCCGCGTCGGAATAGCTGGTAGCCTCTGCCACCTTCTTCACCGATTTAACGACGTCGCCAAGTTTGAACTGGGCCTGCACCGGCGCCGCCAACATCAACCCCGCCGCGCTTGCCAAGGCGGTTGCCAGACCAAGCGCGCGCCTTGGCGATCGCGATGCGTTGTTCGTGTTTATCATGCCATCGCATCCTTCTTGACCGTGATGACCTGCGGGTAGGTAAATTCGCTCAGACCTTCCTTGCCGTATTCCGCGCCGAAGCCCGACTGCTTGTGTCCGCCGAAGGGGGCGAAGGGCGACAGGTGCATGTATTCATTGACCCACACCGTGCCGGTTTCCAGTTGCTCCGCAATCGCCACGCCCTTGTCCGTGTCGGCGGTCCAGACCGCGCCGGCGAGGCCGTATTCCGATGCGTTCGCACGCTGGATCGCCTCGTCTTCCGTGGCGAATTTCATCAGCGGCATGACCGGGCCGAACTGTTCTTCGGCTACGATGCGCGCGTTTTCGGGCGGATTGTCGAGGATGGTGATCGGCACGTAATATCCGGTGCCCGACGGATCTTGTCCTTCGCCGCCGGTCAGGAATTTGTAGCCGTTATCCTTCGCGTCCTGGATCAGCTCCTTCACCCGTTCAAACTGCTTCTTGTTCTGGATCGGGCCGACGCCGGTGCCCTGCTGCGATCCGTCGCCCACGGTCACGCCTTTCGCATATTCGGCGATCGCCCTGGATAGATCGTCGTAGATATCCTCGTGGATATAGATGCGTTTCGCCGCGATGCAGACCTGGCCCGCATTCGAAAAGCTGGACCAGAACAGCTGTTCGGCCACCTTTTCGACATCCGCGTCGGGCAGCACGATGGAGGCGTCGTTGCCGCCCAGTTCCAGCGTGATGCGCTTCAGATCCTTCGATGCGCCCTCCATGATCTTCTTGCCTGTGGCGGTGGAGCCGGTGAAGGTGATTTTGTCGATATCCGGATGCTCCGTAATCATGGGCCCAAGCATATCTTCGCCGGTGATGATATTGACCACGCCCGCGGGCACGATGTCCTTGATCAGCTCCGCGATGCGCAGCGTGGCGAGCGGGGTGAAGGGGGAGGGTTTCAGCACGATGGTGCAGCCCGACAGCATGGCGGGCGCGATCTTCTGCATCGCCATCATCACGGGGAAGTTCCACGGCACGATGCCGCCGACCACGCCCACGGGCACGCGGCGGGTGCGCGACAGGCGGGTGTCGCTGTCTTCGTTGATCTCGTCGTCCAGGCTCAGCGTCGATTGTGCGGCGACCATGCCGGCGGCGCCGTATATCTCGCCCTTGGCCTGATCGTGCGGCTTGCCCTGTTCGCTGGTCAGCAGGCGGTAGAGTTCGTCGGCGTTGTCCTTGATCGCGCCGCCCATCTTCTGGATGATCGCGCGGCGTTCCTCGATCGGGGTGGCCTTCCAGCTTGTGAACGCTTTGCGCGCGGCGGCGACGGCACGGTCCAGTTCGGCCTGGCCGCAGGCGGGGACGGTGCCGATGACCTGCTCGTTCGCGGGGTTCAGCACCTCCATCGTGTCGGATGTGGTGACGAGTTCGCCGTCGATCAGGTTTTTGTAATTGGTGGTCATGCTGTGCTCTCCCATGGCGCGCCCGCCCGGCGGCGAGTCGTCGTTGGGCTTCAGCCTAACATGGCGCGCCCTCCCACGGCAATTGTTCCCGCGTTTCGGTGGCGGGCCAGAGCGCGCCCAGCGCCGTGTCGATCGCAACCGGGTCGAACGGATCGAGGCCGGAACCGGGATAGAAGCTGATCTCCCCGAACAATGGCGTGTCCGCGACTTCGTAGAAATCGACCCGCGCGAAATCGAACGGGCGCGCCATGGCGGCTGCGGCGGTCAGCATCGCGCCAAGATGTCGTGGCGGGGCGGGGTCATCGCCGTCTGCCGCCGATACGCGCCGCCACACGGTGTCGAACAGGGTCCAGCGATGGTCCGATCCGCGCTTCCGGTGTATCTGCACATGCGTGGCCCGCCCGCCGAACACATAGATCTTGTAGTCGATCGGCAGCGCGGCTTCCGTGCCGATATACGGTTCGACGAGATATCCGCGCGGCAGGTCGCGATAGGCCCATTCGTCCAGCCATAGGCCATAGGGCCGCCGCACCCATTTCGCCGCCCGCCGCCCGGCCATCGCCCAGTCACCGGCATCGCGGCACACGATGTTCTGGTTGCACCCGTGCCGCGCCTTCAGGATAAACGGAAACGGCGCGGGCGGCGTCTGGGGCAGCGTATCGCCGGACCACAGTGTCGGGATGAGCCATTGCGCGCCGAGGACATGCGCGACATGCCGCTTCACCCCGACCTTGTCCGCCAGCAACGGCATTGCGGGATCGCGATCGGTCAGCTTGCGCCGCTGCACATGCTCGGTAAAACGTGTCGGCGTGGACAAATCGGGCCATCGCCCATGCTGCCACCAATATGTGATCCCGATTCGCAACCGCGCCGACGGTATCAGCCAGAGCGGCAGGGAAGGCATGCGCCGCAGGTTCATTGGCAGCCAATCTGAAGTTTTTAGCCGGAAACCAATTAGGCCAAGTTAATTGGTGCTATCATCTCTGAAATCCAGTCGGGCTTGAGTAGGAGGTAGAACCACTTGGTAGACTTTAATAATTTCGTAATTCGGTTCGCCAACAACCTCGCCCAGATCGTTCGTAATATAGGTTTCCTGAAGGTCTACCTCAAGGCTGCTGCCTGGCGGAGCAGAGACCTTGTTATTCTGAAATTGAACCAGCCAGTTCTCGTCTTTGATAGGAGCCTCTATCGCACGTTTGTACATCACGGTCCATTTTGCACTGCCCTCGTAAGCTGCTTTCCGTATTCTTACTCCAGTACGGATATGGGAAGTGTGAATGTTTTGAGGTATAACCTCAGGCATATCTAAGAAGTTTTTGTCAGGAACATCGGCTTTGGTAATTTTAAAGACCTCGTCTTTGCCCTGCTCAAATTCAAGCGATTCGTACCCATCGATGCGAAGCGGCGCCATTACCTCTACAGCTTTTTTTCTCGCCTCCGGGTTTGCGTATAATTCGTAGACTTGTTGTTCAATAGCGATCGGTTTGTCCGCTCCACGTACGGTAATTTCAACCATATTTTGGCCATCTGTAAGCTTGATAACGGTGACACTCTCTACCTTTTGGCCACGTAAAAACTTTATTAGTTTAAAAAGCGACCAGCTGGCTCCCGATACAATACCGACCCATGCTGCAATCCTTTCAGCACCGATGACATCATCATCTTCCAGTAATAGCTTCGCTTGCTCCCAAATTGTAAGCGCTAGATCTAAAGAGAGTTCAAAACAGTGTTGATCTAAATCAGCGTTAACCCTGACCTTAACACCAGCTCGGTCTCCGTTAACGTAGTTATTGGCAATTTTTAAAAGATCGCTTAATGCAAGCAGTGACGGAGCAAGGTCGGCCACATCCATGGAATGGTCGGCAAGCGCCGGGCCGTCGTATCGAATTATGCTTTGGATCGACATGATGTCCCCTTATCACCCTCCAGAAGTTATCCCAGCCTGAATCGATAGTCTCGAATCACGAACTTTGCCGCTTCGTGAAGCCTACCGCTCCGCCTTCATCCCCTTGTCCTCGTTCGCGCGGTGGATGATCCATTCGCGGATCGCATCCATTTCCGCCTTGCTCAGCGAGCCTTTGAAGCTGGCCATGCCGTTATCCTTCAGCATCCCGTCATGCACGATGCTCAGCCACGCGGCCTTGTTCTCCAGCGCGCCGCTGCGGCGCAGATCGGGCAGCACGGTCGATCCCACCGCGCCGGGCGCGTGGCAGACGGCGCAATAGCGGGCGTAAGCCTTCCCGCCCATCGCGATGGTGGCGGCGGGTGCGCGGCTGGGCGGGGGGTCCAATGGCATACGCGCCATTTCCGCCTGCGCAGGCAAAGCGCCCTTCGCGCCCAGCTTGAACACCAGCATCCGCGACACGTTGCGCACCGGCTTGTCCTTCGCGATCAGTTGTCCGTCGACCGACAGCGCATAGGCACCGCCCCAGCCGGCCAGCACGGCTACATATTGCTCCCCGTCCACGGCGTAGGTGATCGGCGGCGCGACCACGCCGGTCTGCGCCGCGAAGCTCCATAATTTGTCGCCCGTCCCTGCGTCGTAAGCATTGAATTCGCTGCCCGCCGTGCCCTGGAACACGAGGCCCCCGCCGGTTGCCAGCAGGCCGCCGTTCCACGGACCGGGATAGTCGACCGTCCAGCGGGCCTTGCGCGCCACGGGATCCCACGCGATCAGCTTGCCGTTGATGGTGCCCGCGACCTCCCGCCGGAAGCCTTCGTCCGGCGGCAGATCGCCTGCGCCCAGATCGAAGCCGACGTTGAAACCGCGTGCTCGATCGGGTTTCCAGTCGGCCTGCGGGGCGTAGACCATGCCCGCCTCGAATGCGGGGATATAGACCAGCCCCTCGCCCGGATGGAAGGCCATCGGGTGCCAGTTGTGCCCGCCCAGCGCGCCTGGCGTGACCATGGCGGGCTTGCCGGTGCGGTCGATGCGCGTTTCGGGGTTCTCGATCGGGCGGCCATCCTTGCCGATGCCGGTGGCCCAATTGACGGTGACATAGGGATCGCCGCTGATGAATTCGCCCGTCTCGCGGTCGAGGACGTAGAAGAAGCCATTTTTGGGCGCCTGCATCAACACCTTGCGTTCCCGTCCGCCGATGTCGAGATCGGCCAGCATGATATGCTGCGTGGCGGTGAAATCCCATGTTTCGCCCGGGGTGGTCTGGTAATGCCAAACATATTCGCCGGTATCGGGCCGCACCGCGATGATGCTGGATAGGTACAGATTGTCGCCTTCCCCGCGCCCATCCGCGCCGGGCGAACGATAGGCGCGGTTCCAGGGGCTACCGTTGCCGACGCCCACGTAAAGCAGGTCGAGATCGGCGTCGTAGGCCATCGCATCCCACACCGTGCCGCCGCCGCCGATGGAGTCCTCGCCTGCCAGCGTGTCGCCTACCCATGTCTTCGCGGCTTTTTGCAGATAAGCGGGCGCGTCCGCATCCTCGGTGCCGTCGGGCACGGTGTAGAAGCGCCACAATTCCTCGCCGTCATCCGCGTCGTAAGCCGCGAAATACCCGCGCACGCCGAATTCCGCGCCGCCATTGCCGATCATCACACGCCCATCGATTACGCGCGGTGCGCCGGTGATGGTGTAGCTCGCGTCCTGATCGACCGTCACCTTCTCCCACACCACCGCGCCGGTATCGCGGTCGAGCTTCACCAGCCGCCCGTCCAGCGTGCCCAGGAACAGCCCGTCGCCCCATGCGGCCAGCCCGCGATTGACGACATCGCAGCACGCTTTCACCGCGGTTTCGCCGGGCACCTGCGGGTCGTAGGTCCACAATTCCTCGCCCGTCGCGGCGTCGTAGGCCTTCACCTTGCTCCATGCGGTGGTGAGGTACATGCGCCCGTCCATGACCAGCGGCGTCGCCTCCTGCCCGCGCGCCGTGTCCATATCGGCGGACCATGCGAGGCCGAGATTGCCGACCGTCTCCGCATTGATCTGCGCCAGCGGCGAATAACGCTGCTCTTCGTAATTGCGGCCGTAGGTGATCCAGTTGGCATCATCGGTCTGCGCCGCCAGCAGGCGGGCACTGTCGATATCGCCATCGTCGGCGCGGTTGCAGCTGCCAAGGCCGATGGACATGGTAAGCGCGGCGATCGCGGCGACCAATGCGGGGGCGACGTGTCTCATGTGGCATCCTCTCCCAAGGAAGGGCGTCGTTTCCCGATCGTCCCCATATTTACCGATCATCACATGTCCCATGGGTGCCGCACGAATGCGCGCCTGTCCATATCTATTGCGCGCGGGCGGCTGCGCGCGCATGATCGTGTCGCATTACAGGAGAGATACGCATGTGCGACGAAGACCGGATCATTCGCTGGGCCAGGGAAGGCCTCAACCGCCGCCAGTTCGGCGCATTGGGCACGATGGCCGCCATCGGCGTGGGGGCCGCCGCCTGCGCGCCGATGGGCGCCAATGGGGACGGCACGGTCACGCTGCCCGCGATGGCCGAACGCAATGTGTCGTTCGCCACGCCCGATGGCACGATGGACGCGTTCTGGGTGACGCCCGCCAGCAATCCCGCACCCGCCGTCATCCTGTGGCCCGACATTGCCGGACTGCGGCCCGCCAAATACGACATGGCGCGGCGGCTGGCGGGGCGGGGCTACAGCGTGCTGGCGGTCAACCCCTATTACCGCGACGTGAGCGGGCAGATCTGGGACAGCTTCGCCGAATTCGCCGCCAATGAAGGCTTCGCGAAAGCGCGGGAGTTTCGCCAGAAGCACAGCGCCGATGCGATCATGTCCGATGCGAAAGCCATTGTCGGCTGGCTCGACACGCAGGCGGAGGTCGACCGGACCAAGGGCATCGGCACGCAAGGCTACTGCATGGGCGGCCCGTTCACCATGTGGAGCGCGGCGGCGGTGCCCAGCCGGATCAAGGCGGCCGCCAGCTTCCACGGCGGCGGCCTGGTCCGCGACGACAATCCCCAAAGCCCGCACAGGTTGATGGAGCAGATGCAGGCGGCATTGCTGATCGCCATCGCGCAGGACGACGATGCGGAAGCACC
>JBASAR010000091.1:0-4638 GCA_049650705.1 Pontixanthobacter sp.
TTGGTGGGGCAGGCTTCCTCCTACCTTACCTCCTTTTTCTTACATTCCGCGAGAGCGGCGATCTGGTTCGGGTCCTCATTGGGAACCGCAACGGTTCCCAGTAGCGGCGGCGTCCGCTTTCCACCCAATTCTGGACTTTGAACTGGTTTGAAATCTTCCGCGAAGCAGACATTCAAAACTGGTAATGTTTGCTTTCTCGATGGCTATATCAGGTCTACCAACGCATTGTATGCCTCTTCGAAGGCGGTGAAGCGGCTGAAATCCGCCATCTTTTTATGGATGACTATGGTGAAGCTATCGATGAGCAATGTCGAAAAGCTATGCGGCCGCCATTGAACATGCGTGAAGCGAGGTATCAGCTTTCGTCTGCGGCCTCTGGATCGCGCACACGAATGAGCCCGTTCGATACCATTTCCAGCACCAGTTCGTCGTTCTGATTGAAGGTCTGTCCGCGCGATTTGAACAAACCCATATCGGGTCGCGATTTGCTCCGCCGTTTTTCCAGAATGGTCGTTTGGACGCGCAACGTATCGCCGGGATAGACCGGCTTTACCCATCGCAATTGATCGACGCCGGGTGAGCCAAGCCCCGCCTGACGGTGTTCCTTCATATTGTCGACCATCATCCGCATCGTCATCGCGCAGGTGTGCCAACCGCTCGCGGAAATGCGCCCGAAATGTGTCCTTGCCGCCGCGTCCGCATCGAGGTGGAAAGGCTGCGGGTCGTATTGCTGCGCGAATTTGCGAACCTCCTCCATCGTCACGTCATACGCGCCGTAGGATTGCGAAGACCCGACTTCGATATCTTCGTAATGCAGCAAGGCGGTATCGTTCATCGCGGTCACGACCGGAAAGATGGAACGCCGCTGTCGCCATCGATATCGGGAATGATGCGGTACCGCGCGAGAACCAGGCTGAACACGCCGAACAGCAGCAGTCCGATCGCGGTCAGCGTGAAGACGGTCCCTTGTCCGGCAAGCGATGCGACCGCGCCGCCGAGCGTCTTAATCTGTTCCGACCCGCCGGACATGAAGCCCGCTTGGAACAAAGACCATCCGATAATCGTGTACACAACCGCCCGCGCGAGGAAGCCTGCCCCGCCGAGCCAACGGGTAAAATCGGGTGCCTGCGCACTGATGCGGTTCATGAATTCGCCGGTGATGCCTTTCTTCGCCTGAAAGATGGCGGTGATGAAAAACGCGATACCCAGTAGGCCCAGGACGATGCCGCCGAAATCAACCGAGAGAACGCCGGATGCCGCCTCCTGTGCGCCGCCGCCCGACCCGCCGCCGCCGCTCGTCGTGGCGAATTTATAGGCGGAATAGGCAAGGGCGAAATGCCCGATCGCACTGCCGAGATGACCGATCCGCTTTCCCCAACCCTTCGCGTCCGTCCCGTTGTTCTCGATATCGAACAGCGGCGAACACAGGCGGAAAAGCGCATAGGCTACCAGCCCGACGACCATCAGCCACAGGATTGGTGTGCCGGCGGGAAGATCCTCTATCGCCTTGAAAATCCCGTCGGTACCTTCGCCAATTGCACCGGCACTGGTCAGGGCAATAATGCCGAGAACCGAATACAGGATTGCGCGGCTGAAATAGCCGACGCGCACCAGCCATTCGAATTTTTCCGACTTATCGACCATAACACGTTCCAATATATACAAGACAATCGCTGGTGACCCTATGGGGGTGCCATGGCAGAGTCTATGCGCGATCCCGGTCAGACGTTGAATTTGAACAGCATGACGTCGCCATCCTGCACCAGATACTGCTTGCCTTCCTGCCGCAATTTGCCCGCCTCGCGCGCCGGACCTTCGCCGCCCAGATCGACGAAATCCTGATAGGCCGTGGTTTCCGCGCGAATGAAGCCCTTTTCGAAATCGGTGTGAATTTCGCCAGCCGCTTGCGGGGCGGTGGCCCCGGCCGGAAATGTCCAGGCGCGCGCTTCCTTGGGGCCGGCGGTGAAAAAGGTTTTGAGGCCGAGCAGTTCGTATCCCGCCCGGATCACGCGCGCCAAACCGCTTTCGGTCAACCCCATTTCATCGAGAAATTCGACGCGATCTTCCGGTTCCATCGTGACCAGTTCGGCCTCGATCGCAGCGGAAACGACCACCGCCTGTGCGCCTTCCGCCTCCGCCTTGGCGAAGACGGTATCCGACAGTGCATTGCCCTTCGCAGCCTCGTCTTCGGCGACGTTGCACACATACAGCACCGGCTTGGCGGTCAGCAATTGTGCCTGATCGAACAGTCGCCGCTCTTCATCGTCGTTGGGCTGCGTCAATCGCGCGGGCTTGCCTTCGCGCAGCAGATCGAGTGCCTGACCCAGCACGGACGCCGTGATCTTCGCTTCCTTGTCGCCGGCCGTTGCGCGTTTCTGCGCGTTCGGAACGCGCTTCTCCAAGCTTTCCAGATCGGCCAGCATCAATTCGGTTTCGACCACTTCGGCATCAGCCAACGGATCGATGCGGTTGGAAACATGCTGGATATCGTCATCTTCGAAACAGCGCAGGACATGGACGATCGCGTCGACTTCGCGAATGTTGCCGAGAAACTGATTGCCCAGGCCTTCACCCTGACTGGCGCCCTTCACAAGGCCCGCAATATCGACGAACGCCAACTGCGTCGGCACGATCTTCGCACTTTTGGCGATCGCGGCGATTGCGTCCAGCCGGTCGTCGGGAACGCTGACCTGACCTACATTCGGTTCGATCGTGCAGAAGGGATAGTTCGCCGCTTCCGCCGCCTGCGTTTCGGTAAGTGCGTTAAAAAGTGTCGATTTGCCAACATTGGGCAGCCCGACGATTCCGCAACGGAAACCCATCATATTCTCCGATGAAATGGTAATATGCCGCGCGCTCTAACCGCCTGCGCCCCCATTGACCAGCGCGCCGCACGCCACACCCGAACGTCAGGCGCCGTGGACGGCCTTTATCCAAGGGCCGAACGGGGAGTCGCTAAGCCATTCCACCTGCGTTTGAGCGCTCACGCGATTGATGGCGATCTGCGGTTTGGGGCCGGGGTGCACCGGACGGCGCAGCGGGCGAGTCCCGGGCGGCATCGCAATTATCTCGGCGATCGCGTTGGGCACGTCCATCGGATCGGTCGTTCCACCATCATTGGTCCGGCGGCGCAGTTGATCGACGAGGGCGGGGTACCCATCGAGATGATGCGCGTCGGCGCGATCGAGCAATCGCAGGGTCAATGCGTTCGCATTCTCCCATATCTGCGTCGGATAGCCGCCCGGTTCGATGATCGTCACGTCGATATTGTGGGGAACCAGCTCGTAAGCCATTTGCTCGCTCATCGCTTCGAGCGCGAATTTCGTCGGCGAATATTGCCCGAAATTGGGGAGCATCACGCGGCCCAACTGGGATGTGATGTTGAATATCTGTCCCTGCTTCGCGGCGCGCATGGCGGGCAGGGCGGCACGCGCCAGCCGGTGCGGACCAAAGACGTTGGTGTCGAACAGCAGCCGGGTGGCCTCCATGTCCTGCACTTCGATCGGGCCGGCGGTGGATATCCCCGCATTGTTGATCAACACGTCCAGCGAGCCGCCCGCGATCCGTTCCGCTTCCGCCACGCCCGCCATGACCTGCCCATCGTCGGTCACATCGATTTCGATGACATGCAGATCGAGCTTCTCGGTGGTGGCAAGCGTGCGTAATTCATCGGCTTCGCGCCGGGGCAGATTGCGCATGGTCGCGAAAACCTTGGCGCCTTGGCGCGCATAATCTTCCGACGCGAGCCGCCCGAAGCCGGACGAACAGCCGGTGATCAGGATCGACTTGCCTTTCAGCCCCCCGGTGGGTCGCATCATGTCGGGTTGCGCGCGCATGGCTGTAGCCGCCATCAAAGTGGTCGCGGCGGCCCCGCCCAGGAGAGTTCGACGGTTGATCGATGGCATGCTGGCGTTCCTTGTTCTTATGTATTCGGTGGTCCGTCCGACCATCCGATCTCATTCAATCGCCGCTGAAGATAGCGGATAGCGAATATATCGTAGACCGAATGCGCCACCATGACGAGGAGGAGGCTGCCGGTCATCCAATAGACGATCCCGAACACGATGCCGATCACGAAAATAAGAAGGGTGAGGATCGGTTTGCTTATGTGCAGCGCAGCGAACATCGCCGAAGTCGCCAGGATCGCGGGGAACGGGCCCATCAGGTCCGACAGAAATGTCTGCACTCCGCCGCGAAACAGCACCTCCTCCCCGACGCCGGCGCAAATCGCCAGGAATACGATCGGCCCCCACGCAAACGGCGGCTTCAGGAAGGCGAAGTTCGTCCGTTGCAACCGCATCAGTCGATCAGCGAACTCGGGCCATACGCGAAAGCAGCCAAAGGCAAACACGATCATCGCACCCGCCATCATCAGACCCCATGCGGTCATCGAAGGGTCGAAAACGACGAAGGATGCGATCGGTCGGTCCGTCCAATAATACAGACCGGCCCCCAACAGGCAGAACGCGACCGCCTGCACACCGAAGATCGTGCACACCTGCCGCTGAGTCAGACGCGCCGTATCGGATTTGCCCGTCATGCCATTCGTACGGCGACTTCGTTCATGAAACGCACGTCGTCCCCATCGGCCAGCCAACGCGCTTCCCCACCTATCGCGCCCAGCATCTGAACGAGATC
>JBASAR010000092.1:0-24982 GCA_049650705.1 Pontixanthobacter sp.
TGGTTGTTGATGATGTTGATGATGACCGGCGCATTGTAGACGGTGGCAAATGTGCAGGCGGAATGGAAATCCCCCTCCGCCGTGCTGCCCTCGCCGACCCAGGTCGCGGCGATACGGCTGTCGCCCTTGATCGCGCTGGCCATGGCCCAGCCCACCGCTTGCGGCGTCTGCGTGGCGAGATTGCCGCTGATCGAGAAGAAGCTGTGTTCGCGGCTGGAATACATGATCGGCAGCTGTCGACCCTTCAGCTTGTCGCCCTTGTTCGAATAGATCTGGTTGATCATTTCTATGAGCGGATAGCCGCGCGCGATTAGCACGCCCTGCTGGCGATAGCTGGGGAACACCATGTCGTCGCTCGCCAAGGCCATGGCGGCGGAAATACTGGTCGCCTCCTCGCCTGTGCATTTCATGTAGAAGCTGGTTTTACCCTGCCGCTGCCCGCGGAACATACGTTCGTCGAAGGCGCGGACCATCGCGAAATGGCCCAGCATCGTGCGCAGGGTTTCGGCATCGAGCTTGGGATCCCACGGGCCATGCGCCCTGTCGTCGTCGCCCAATACGCGCACCAGATCGTAGCACAGATCGCTGGTATCGATCGCGTCGCACGCTTCGTCGGGCCGAGCCTGCGCACCTGCTTCGGGCACCGTGATATGGGCGAAATCGACCGTGTCCCCGGGGCGATAGGACGGTTCGGGAACATGCAGTTCCAGCGTCGGCTTGTTGCTGCGATCGGGCCGGTCGGCCATCCATCTGTCTCCCGATTGCGCTTGGAGCTTAGGACGCAATCTTTTCCATTTCGGTTACATTATTTCACGCGCCCGAACGGGTCAAGCGCCCTTCCCCGCCCATCCGATCGACACCCGTCATACGGCCACCGGTGCCTTCAGGGCGGATTGCGGTGCGTAATGACGAACCGCAAAATCGTCGATCCGATAATCGAACATCGTTTCGGGTTTGCGTGCGATTTCCAGTGTCGGCGCGCCATCGGGCGTGCGCGACAGCTGTTCCTCGACCAATTCCGCATGGTTCAGATAAAGATGCGTATCGCCGCCCATCCAAACGAGTTCGCCCGGTTCGAGACCGGTTTGCTGTGCCATCATCGCGGTCAACAACGCCGCTGCCCATAAATTGAACGGCAGGCCCAATGCAACATCGCAGCTGCGCTGATACATGGCGCAATTGAGGCGGCCCGAAGCGACGTGAAACTGATAGGTCTTGTGGCACGGCGGCAGGGCCATCGTATCGAGCTGAGCGACGTTCCAGCCTTCGATAATATGCCGCCGGCTACCGGGGTCGTTGCGTAGGGAATCCACAACCTGGGCGACCTGGTTGATGCCCGGCCCGCGTCGATAGGAACCATCGGCCTGGTACTGGAACGTCGGCCAGTCTGTCCACTGCTTGCCATAGACCGGGCCAAGATCGCCCCAACGTTCCGCGAACGCGACGTCCGCCACGATCCTGTCCGAAAACGTCTGGCGCGTGATGTCCTCTCCCGTCTCGCGGCGATAGCGGTCCAGCGGCCAATCGGTCCATATCTGCACGTTCTGTCGACACAGTTCGCGAATGTTCGTTTCGCCCGCCAGAAACCAAAGCAGTTCGCGCGTTGCGGTCTTCCAGTAAACGCGCTTGGTCGTCAGCAGCGGCATTTGCCCATCGGCAAGATCGTAACGCAGCATCGTGCCGAAGATCGAACGCGTACCCACGCCCGTGCGATCGCGCCGTTCGTCGCCCGTGTCCCAGATGCGGCGCATCAGATCGAGATATTGCTGTTCGGGATGGCTCATTTCGCGGGCGTTACCCGTTCGGTCGCGCACTGTCTAAATATGATGTCCAGGGTGCAGGGTTCGCTACCGGCTTGCTACCGAACGTGGGCGGCTTTATATGTCGTCGCCTACCCAATGTTCGGGAAGTAGCTCAGCCTGGTAGAGCACCGTCTTCGGGTGGCGGGGGCCGGAGGTTCGAATCCTCTCTTCCCGACCATCGATTGCCCCCTAACCTGAACCCGTCAATTGACCCGCGTTCTGAAAACGAATGCGGCAGTGCCCCCGCCCGCGATGCTGGTTTGCGTCATCGTGACCGTGCCATTCGCGAAATTGGCGCCGGCGGGGTCGGTTTCATCGGCGCCGGCGGCATTGTCGTCCTCGACCGTGGACGCGTTGGCGCAGGTCGTGCCCGAACGTATCGTTTCGGGTATGTAGGTAATGTTCGCCGGCAATACGTCGCGCGCCTGTACGCTGCCCGCCGATGCCGAACCGACATTGGTGATCAGGATGCAGTAACGTGTCGTCGCGCCGGGGATGAAGAACGGGTTCTGCGTGCCCTTCACCGGGTCTTCCAGAACCGTGCTGGTCTTGGCGACCTGCAACGTGCCGTTGGGTCGGCAAATCGATATCCCGCCCTTCATCTGGATAGCCTGCCCGTCGGGATTGGCGGGGGCCTGCGAATGATTGCCGTATTCGACCACGATCGTATCCACCGGCTGCTGGAAAGTGGCGACGACATTACCGTCCGCCGATGCGGCATCGGAACCAGCATCGCCGAACGCCTCGTTGCCGATAACGTAATTGGAGCGGCCATTGGTGAGCACGGGTATGACGGTGGTCGTTCCACGGCGACCGAAAACCCTGAGCCGGTCCGCGAAATCATTTAAGGCGTAATCGACATCGAACACGGTCAGTTGCGCGCCATCGACCGTTTCCCCCAGCGTGATCGTCGTGGTGGCGAATTGTGCGCGGTCGGCAAAATCGATGCCTTTCGAAAGCGTAATCTGATTTTGCGCAGAAGTTGTCAGTGCGGGTTGCGCACCCCCAATCCCCGCTATGTTCAGGAATGGCGAAGGACTGGATATATTCCAGTTGAAAGCACCAAGGCCGTCGAGCGTGTAATTGTTCTGCGTGCTTCCGGAAGGCCAGCTGCGCCCTTCCCAATTAAACGCAATCGAACCTTTGGGGCAGACAATCTGAGGCGCGACACCAGCGGTTCGGGTGCCCTCGACCGTCAAGGTAGCCGTTCGAAACTGCCCGTCATCCGCGGTCGGGAACAGATCGCAGACTTCAAGTCGCCAAGTCCCGGTGGGGCTTTTGCCATTGAACGCGCTCAATGGATTCTGTGGCCGATAGGTATTCTGATACGGCGGCGCGGTGGTCGAATGGTTGCGCGTTGGAAGGTCGGAGTTCACAAGAGCAGCGGCGGAATCCTCCAGCAATACGTTGAAATTATCGCCGCTGATGAGATTGGTGTTTCCATTCGTCAGCTGTACCCTGGTACCGTCCGGATGCTGCAGCGTGAACTGAAGATCTCCGCGCCAGGTATGCGTTGCCAGTATCCCTATCCGTACGCTCATGATCGTGAACGGATTGTTGATCGTGAAAGCGCGGACGAGGGGGTTGTTCGAAGCACAACTGGTCGTCGCGTCGATCGCGCCAATGGTCGTATTGTCAGTCGTATTCGACTGCGCCAGCGTTTGTCCCGCAGAATTCAAGTACAGGATCACGATGATCGCCGATACGAGGCGCATGAGCGAACGGTACAACCGATGCGCGGATAATTGACTAAACGGACGAAGCATCCCGCGTTCATATCCGGCCATGGTTAAAAACCCGGTAAGGCCATATTTGCAATGTTCAACGTTCACCGCTTCAAACCCCAGAACCCGAACGTGTCGGCATCGAATTTGAAACGTGCGGCCACGAAGATGCCCTGATCGGTGTTACGCGCGGCGCTGAAATCCTTGTCCCGGAACCCTTCGATATTGTAGCCGAGCGTGAGCAGCGTATTCGTCGCCGGGGCGAAACCGACATGCGGACCGAATGCGAAGCTGGTCACATTATCGTCCAGATTGGTGCGGATCGTTCCCGACGCGCCCAGTTCGATCCTGGGTCCGATGCCGAAGCGCGCATCGACGCCGCCCAACAACGTCGTGCTGCCAAGATCGAAACTGTCGATCCGGTCGAAATTGTAACGTGCACCCAGGAACAGTCCGATTTCGGTCCTTCGTACCAGCTGGTCGTTGCTGGCATCGTCATCGTCCAGATCGTCGACCTGGCGCGGGGACCAATTGGTCGACAGGCTGGCGATCAGCCGTTCGGACTTCGCATCGCCTGTTACGATCAGCGCGGTACGGCCCGCGGGGCCTGCTTCGCCCTCGACCGCGTTCGCCACCATGTCGCTGCGGAATTCCAGCTTGCCGAGGAAGGCGAAGGGGGATTCGGCCGGGCGGTATGCGGCCGCGATCGCCGCGTCGGCGACTTGCGTTTCAATCTCGGTCGCGGCGCTGCCGCCGGTCGAGGCGCGCGTCCAGCTGACGCCCGATCCGATCACCACGCCGTCGGAGATCTGGCGGATCAACCCGCCGGTGAAGCCCATGCGGTCGGCGAATTCGCCATCGCGATACTCACCGCGCGCGGTAGCTGCCCAATCGTCCTTGCGCCACGATGCACCCAGAGTCGCGGCGGTGAAATCTTCGAACTGCGAACCGTTCTGGCCGAGGAAACCGCCCGATGCGACCGGCTGCGCGGGATTGATGACGTTCTGCGCCGCGATCGCGCCGAGTGTGCGGTTGCCGTCCAGCGTCGCGTCGAGCGTCAGGTTGGCTGTCACCGGAATGCTCTGCGCCAACCCGAATGCGGCATAGGTGCGCTTGCCGCTTTCGGCGATATCCTGCTGACCCAACGTGGTGACGACGCGCGCGCCGGTCCACGGTGTGATCTCCGTGCCGGCGTTGAAGGTGCGCGCATCGATCGCATCGCCGCTGGCGATCTCGTAATTGCCGACCAGCCGCAACCAGTCGGTCAGCGTGTAACGGGCGCGGAACCGGTGGCGGGCGGGCAGGTCGATTGCGTTGGTGTCTTCCAGCGCGATACTGGTCAGCGCGCTGAGTTCGAGACGATTGTCCAGGAACTTCTGCGACACGCCGCCTTCCAGCACGGTCGAGCTGGCCGATCCGCCCCCGGCCAGCCGGTCGGTGAAATGGGCGACGCCAAGGCGCGCCTCCGTTTCAGGGGTGCGGTAGGAACCGGTCACCTGCACCGCGCGGCGGCGGGTGCTGTCGACCAGGCTGTTGTCCTGCCACGCGCTGGCGATGATCGAGTAATGATCGTCGATCGCGTAGCGTCCATCGACCCCGAATTTGCGGCGGCCGAGTTCCGCGCCCGACTGCTGCCCCACGCCGTAGCTGCCATCGAGCGAACGGGCATAGGCGAGCAGGTCGATGTCGCCGGTGCGATGCTCCGCCTCCACCAGCCAGCCGGTCGAAGTATCGCCATCCGTCCGGCTGGCCGCCAGTTCGGCGCGGATTTCGGTGGTGTCGCCAAGGCGGGCAAGCAGATCGACGCCGCCGATATTCGTGCGCGCGCCGTCGCCCTTGTCTGTCAGCGCGGTGGCGCCGACGCGGACGGTGTCCCCTAATGTATAATCGGCACGCACGCCGGCATTCCATTCGGACTGACCCAACGCGTCATCGACTTCGTAATCGACGACGATGATCTGCGGATTGAGATCGAAATCGCGGCTCAGCACCGGTTCCTTGAAAGTGATCGTACCCGACAGGATATCGACATTGTAATCGAGGAAGCGCGTGAGTTCACGGCGATCGACGATCAGTTCGGACCGGAAACGGTCGCGCACTTCGATGGCGACGCGTTCGGTGTTGGCGAGGATGTTCCGGCGGCTTAGGCGATAGGGGCCGGTAAGGCCGTTGCCTTGAATCTCATCGCGCATGAAACGGGTGGCGATTTCGGCGGCGAAACCTTGTGCGTGAAGCGCGCCGAACAGCCCTTCCGCTTTCACGCCGGTGGCGGTGCGGTTGTAACGGGCAAGCTGGGTCTGGTCGAAGCCGGTGACGAAATCGCCATACAGCGCGTAAAAGGTTTTGGTCTCGATGCGCAGATACAGCTTCTCGCGGCTGGCAGCGTCGAACCGGCGGTCCGATCCATCGGCATAGACCGTGTAATAGGCGCGCGGGTCGATCTTACCCAGAATGCGCTGATCGTCTTCCTGTTTCGCGCTGTCATAAGCGATCGTCGCCAGGAATTTGCCCAGCACCTGACCTTTGGCATAGAGCGCGACGCGGGCGTCGTCGCCCAGATCGCTGTCGAACCGGCCGCTGCGTTCCATATTGTCGGCCACGGACTTGGCGCCGATGGACCCTTCGGCCAGACCCACCACGGTCCATTCCAGATCCCCCGGCACGACCCAGCTGTCGATCTGCTGACGGCGGGTCAGACGGTCGTTGGCAAAAGTGAAATCGAGGCGCAGCGGGCCGCTGACCATCGTCGGCGCGAGTTCGATACGGGCGATGCCGTCATCCCCGTCGATCGTCCAGCTCGGCGCGGCGCCCAGGCTGCCGGAACCGCCGGTCAATTGTGCGGATTGCAGACGGTCGAGATAGGCCGCGCTTTCATAAGGTGCGTTGATCGCCACCGAGCCGGTTACGCCCTGGCGCACCGGACGGCCCTTGCGGTCGAGCAGGCGCACGGCGATGGTGGGGCGCGTTTCGCCGTCTGCGACGAGGTTTGACAGCGCCGGCACCAGTTCGGCCTTCCATGGGCCGGACACGAAACTGACGGGACGATCCAGTTCGGCGTGGAGCGAACCATCGGCATTGAGAATGCGCGCAGTGAGCAGCGTGTTTTCTTCCAGCAGCGGCAATCCGCGCCAAACGCTGATGGCGAAATTTCCATCGGCGGACGGCTTCAGGCCATCGAAGGATATCGGATCGACGCGCGAACCGTTGGCCGACAATTCGACAGTCTGGTCTGCGCCATGGCGGATCGCGACGCGGATGGCAGGCGAACGGGGGTTGTGATCGGGGGCGGGAAACAGGAATTCGGCTGGACCATCGCCATAGCTTAGCCAGTCGATATCGGCACCGGCGGCCTTGCGTGCGAGGAGATCGCGGCCTGATAGTCCGGCCACGCCACCTGCACGGTCGATCGCGGGCACGCCGGGAACGGCGCTGTCCAACATGGCTTCGGGATCGATAGCACCGGCGGGGTCACCGGCGTCCGTAGCATCGAGGGGATCGACACGATCGCCGGATGCATCGGCGTCTACCGGGACGGGCGGCGTCCAATTCGGAATGTCGGCTGTGAAATCGGCGACCACAAGACTGCCGCCGCGACCGATTGCGAACCGCGAGATGGCGCTGCCGGCGGTGCGGGTCGAACGGTCGCAATCGACGAATTCGCCGCCTTCGGGCAAAGTCTGACGCTGCGCCTGTACGACATGGGTGCCGGGCACGACGCCTTCGAAATGATAGCGCCCCTCGGCGTCGGTGATTGCGAAGCTGCCATCTTCCAGCATGATACGCACGCCGGGGATGCCCATACGGTTGTCGCGCAATATGCACGGCCCGTTGGTGACACGGCCGATGATCGTCATGCGCGAGGCGATGGTGTCGCGATCGATGCGAAGGACGGCTTCCGCCTCCGCGTTTCCGCCCCGCGGATCGGTGGCAACGGCGCGGTTGATCGCTTGCCCCCGTGGTGCGTCCGGTCGCACGATCATCGCATAACGGACGACCACGTTTGCGCCGGGCGCAATGGTGGTAAAGTCGAACCGTATCTCGCCGCCATCGGGGCTGATGGTAACCTCGTCGGTCGGTTCGTTGCCGTCGATACGGATGGAATCCGGCCGCAGGCGCAAGGATCGCGATGGCGTGTCGACTACGCGCACGTTGCGTTTGACGCGCGTCGGATCCTGATTGCGCAGGGTAATGGTGTAGAAAACGGCATCACCCGGAACTGCCCTTGCACGGGAGGCCTGCTTGGTGATTGTCACCGCGACGTTCGGCCGGTCGAGCGGAATGTCGATCCTGACGGGAACGATCGAGGCCAGTGGGAAGGTGCCGCCGAACGACGCATCCGCGATGATGAACGCCCCGCCTCCGGGTCGCACCAACGCAGCGAGCTGATCGCGCGTTGCTACGGACGGCCCGCCATAGGGCGCGGGCGGCTCCACCAACAGGCGATAGGTGCCGAGCGCCGCCAGCGGAAAACGGTATTCGCCCGGCAGCATCTCGTAGACATTGCCGCCACCATCGGTGATCGGCTGCCCGGAAAATACCGTCGAAGGCCATGGGGTTACGCCGTCATCGGCGAAGACGGTCGCTGGCTGCCCGGTCGCCGCGTCGATCAGTGTCACCCGCGCGCCCGAAACCGGCGTTCCATCTTCGCTGTCGAAGACGAAGCCGAACGGATCGGCCAATACGGTCACATCGGTTTCGATAAGCCGTGTCGAACCATCCGGCCCGCCGGTAATCGCGATGGTGATGCGATCGCCGTTGCGTACGCTGAGTTCGCAATCGTTCTGCACCACGCGCGGCGAGAGCGATCGCGTCCGGATAGCACCGGCGAATATGCCGGTATTCTCCCCGGCTTCGTAGATGGTCAGCTTTTCCTGATCGCCGCTGGAATCGGTCAGCGTCGCAAAAACACTGTCGATAGCGGCGGGATCGCGGTTCGCGACCGCGGCGGAAATGCGGAATACGAGGATTTCGCCGATGCGAAGCTGGTTGGTCGCTTCGAGCGTATGCGATCCCCCTTCGGCATTCGTGCCGGGAAACAGATTGAGCGCCCGCCCACCGCAAAGCGGCGATCGCAGCGTCGATACGATGGTGCCGTTCGGGCTGGGGCGGAAGGTTTCGATACCGATCGGCGTGTCCGACACGTCGAGCGTCACGGTATTGGAACGTACGGACCGTGCAACGCCCTCGGTCTGCCAGGCCGCGTCGGCGGTGTTGACGATATTCTGCGCATTGGCCGTGGCGGTGGGGCCCGGCTGCACAAGTAGCAAAAGCCCCAGAATCAGGGCCATCGCGTATTGGTGTATGATGGTGGAGCGGGTCATGGCGAAGGTGACCGGGGGCGCAGTGGCCCCCGGTCCTTCTGCTATCCCTTGATGACCGCGCGGAAGGTCAGGGTGCGGCTCTGGCCGGCCGGGATATTGTTAAGCTGGCCGGAAACCGTCGTTCCGTCGAAAGTGCCGCCCGTATCCGTTCCCGCCTGACACACGCCGGACCCGTCGACCGTACCGTTCAGACGGATCGTGCCCGTGGTGAAGGTAAGGTCGGACGGAACAGGGTCGGTCACGACGACATTCGTCGCGGTCGCGTTCGGCGCACCGGTGGCGCCCGCGGCGTTCGATACCGAGATGCAGTATTCGACCGTCGCGCCGGGAATGGCTTTCGGATTGGTCGTGCCGTTGAACGGATCGCTGATCACGCGGCTGATCTTCGCGGCGGTGAGGGCAGCGGCCGCCACCGTGTAATCGTCCTTCGCCGACGATTTACCATCGCGATTGGCATCCGTCGCACCCGCCGCATCGGCGAACACCGTGTCGACGCCGGCGGTGTTCGCGCCGTTCGTCTGGGTCAGCACCGCGCCCTTGTTATTCGCAGAACCGCCGGCCAGTGCCGTACCGGTCAGCGTAACCGCCGCGACGTCGCCCGTGACCAGATTGGTGGCCGGGTTGCCTTTCGTTACCGGGATGTCGGACACCACGATCAGCTTGATCGGAACGTCCTGCGCCACTTCGTCGAGATAATTGCCGACGACCAGCGTATCCACGCCTTCGTCGAACAGGCCGTTATCGTTGACGTCGCGATAGATGCGCGTGTTATTCACGTTGAACGTGTCGGTGTTGTTGTGCGCGCCCGCGCCGCCGACCTGCTGTGCCAGCGACAGATCGATGTCGATCGTGTCGTTGGACGTGTTGGTGACGGTAAAGGCCGTCACGGCATTGACCTGACCCGGTGAAACCTGGGTCGTGACATTGCCGGTTTCGACGACGGTCAGGTTGACCTTGCGGTCGACCGTGAACGTGTCGGTCGCGTTGATCGCGGTCTGCGCATTGTTGCCGACCTGGTAACTGACGGAGACATTGTTCTGAACGGAGGTGCCCGACTGGGTACCGCCTGCAAGCGCCGGTGTCGCGATCGCGCAAAGCGCAAGACCGCTTACCGTCGCCAGTATCTTACTGGAACGTAGCATATTTCTGGTCCTTTAATCATGGCCCGCGATTGGAACTGCCCCGGAGCCACCGGGCATTGGCGTGGCCGTCAGCGAATGACGGCGTAATATTGCAGCGCGCCTTTCGCGCCCGGCGCGAGGCTGTCGAACGACCAGCGCAGATGCGTCACATCCTCGACCGTCGCGGGCGCGCGGACCCCGGCTTCATCGAGTTTGCTCAACCGATCGAGCGGGCCGAAACTGGTGCCGCCATCGACGGACACTTCGAAATCCCCGTTTTCGGCGAGCATCACGGCATCGGGCAGCGGGTTGTTGACGATGAAATCGTCCACTGTTTCACCGGTCGTATTCTCGTAGGCCGTGACGAACAGAAGCCGGTCGCCGGGGACGACGCGATCGGGTTCGACCAATCGGGTGGACGAAACGCCATTTTCTTCGACGGTCTGGACAAGTTTCACGTCGCCATCGAGGGTCACCTGTGCCTGCGCATAAGCAGGCACGGCCATACCCAGCGTGGAAAGGGCGAGAGCGGTAGTTGTAATGAAGCGACTGATCATGGTTCTATTCCTTATTGCGTGTCGGCGGTGGCACCGTTGTTCACGGTGACATCGAAAGTGACGGTGCGGGATTGGTCGGCAGCCAGCGTGCCCACATCCACCGCAATCCCGGCGGAGGAACCTTCACCCGCATCGGCATCGTCTGCATCGGTCAGGCTGGCACTTTCCAGCGTCAGCGAACCGGGCGAATAGGTCGTATTGGCGGGAATGGCGTCGGTGATGTTCAAACCGGTGACCGAAGCCGATCCGTTGACCGTTGCGACCAGCGAATAGGTGATGACCGATCCCGGCACGACCTGATTGCCGCCGAACGGATCGACCGCGCTCGATGATTTGACCAGCGTCACCGTGGCGCGCGAGGCGACGAGATCGCCGAGCGCGTTATCGTCCGCCCCGGTGCTGCCGACGACCGCATCGCCGCCGCCTTCACCCTGTCCCGCGAAAACGTCGCCCGGATTGCCGGTGCCGGTGGCCGCTTCGGCCAGCAGATCGACCTGGCTGTTCTGTCCGTCGACTGCGCCGGCGGGCGCGGTTACGAGCACCAAAATCGAGATCGACTGGTCCGGATCGAGTTCGGCGGTGGTGAACCCGTTGGCGAGCAGCTGTTCGCCATCGTCGACCACGCCGTTATTGTTGGCGTCGATCACAAGATTATTGATCGTTACATCGAAATCGTTGCCGGCGACGGCGGGATCGGCGGTGATGGTAAAGGCTTCGCGGCCGTTGCCATTATTGGTTACGCGGAATTGCAGCACGCTCTGTTCGTCGATCGGGACCGGTGCGCCATCCTGCCACGCGGTCGCGACGTCCAGCAATTCGTCGACCGTCAGAATGTCGTTGTTGGAATCCACCTGCTGCGGCTGGCCGCCGGAATTGTAGGACGCCGTGGCGGTGTTTTCGATATCGGTGCCGGCACGCACCCCAGCGGCAAAAGCGGGGGTTGCGGCGAGAAGTCCGACGGTCAAGGCGAGCGCGCTAATGGCGGTTTTTTGCTGGTTCATGCGCAGCTTTATGCCAGAAAACGGTAAATAGACCGTTTAACGACTTGTAATGGGCGCCCTACGTCGTTCTACCTACTACGCCTGTGCTTTCCGTAACGTCAAATGGTCGTGACCGGCAGTCGCGATCATCTATCTCGACTTACGAATTGCCGTAATTATCCCTAACCATTCATTAAAGAGAGCATGCCCAGCACGAAGGTCAGCAAACCCAGCCCGATCGACAAATGCCAGCGCAGACGCAACCAGCCCGTAGGGGTACCCACGCCTTCCGCCGCTATGGCGCGATCGACCAGGGGCGAAGCAAGGATCAGCAGGCCGAGCCAGAACATCGACGGTCCGGGCCAGCGCCACCCCAGCGTCCACGGCAGAAACAGCGCCAGCGCGATCAGGCTGGGCAGGATCGCCGCCACATAGATCCAGCCGGGCGCGCGCGGCAACGCCAGCGCCTGACCCCACCAGACCCCGCCCAGGAAGCTGAAGATCAGCGCGGCGTAAGCAAATCCGGCAGCGAGCGCGATCCAGCTCCATTCGCCGCCCCCCACGAACAACACCAGCGCGACAACCTGCGGCAACAATCCGGCATAACCCAGAACGCGCACGATGCGGAACGGGCGTGGTGCGGTATCGTTGGTCATATATTCCCTCGTTCGGTCAGGCGCGTCTATCGGCGCGTCATGGGCGAGAACCCCCTATGAAGGCAAACGGCACCCCCTTTTATGTCCGACGATCAGACCCCCGACCGGGCGAACGCCGCCCGCCATCGTTCCGTCCCCAGTTCGCGGCTGTCGCGCCTCGGCGGTTTCGGGCGGCTTGCGGGCGGGCTGGCGGGCGGCATGGTCGCGGAAGGGGCGCGGCGCATCGCCAGCGGGGAACGCCCGCGGATGCAGGACATGATCCTGACGCCCGGCAATGCGATGCGGCTGGCGGACCGGCTCTCCCACCTGCGCGGCGCGGCGATGAAGCTGGGTCAGATGATCTCGATGGATGCGGGCGACCTTCTGCCGCCGGAACTGTCCGCCATACTCGCGGGTCTGCGCGACAACGCCAATTACATGCCACCGCGCCAGTTGCAGCAGATGCTGAAAGCCGAATGGGGTGACGACTGGCGCAAACGTTTCGCCCATTTCCGCGCGCAGCCGATCGCGGCGGCATCCATCGGGCAGGTCCATCGGGCGACCACGCATGACGGGCGCACCTTGGCGATCAAGGTGCAATATCCGGGTATCAAGGACAGCATCGATGCCGACGTCGACAATGTCGCGACGCTGCTGAATCTGTCCAAGATGATCCCGCCGCAGCTCGATCTGGCGCCGTTTCTGGAAGCGGCAAAGGCGCAGTTGCACGAAGAAGCGGACTACCGCCGCGAGGCACGCCAGATGCAGCTATATCGCGAAAGGCTGGCCGGGGACGACCGGTTCGTCGTTCCGCTCTACGATGACGAATTTTCCACTGACCGCATTCTATCGATGAGCTTCGAACCGGGAGTCGCGATCGAAAGTCTTGAGACTGCCGACCAAACCACGCGCGACGAAGTCGGCGATCGCATCATTCGGCTGGTCGCGCGCGAATTGTTCGATTTCGGGGTCATGCAGACCGATCCCAACTTTGCCAATTATCGTTATCGTCCCGAAGACGGCGCGATCGTCCTTCTGGATTTCGGTGCGACGCGCGATGTCGATCCGGCCATCCAGACGGCCTATCGCAACCTTATCGCCGCTGCGCTTGGTGGGGACCGTTCGGCAGTCATCGATGCGTCGCTGGCGGCAGGCTTCATGAAGGAGGACACGGTCGTCCGCCATCGCCGCAGCGTGGAGGCGATGACGGATATCATTTTGAAGGAATTCGAACGCGAAGGGGATTTCGATTTCGGCGATCGCGCATTCGTCGAGGTGCTGCGCGACGAAGGCATGGTTATCGCCGCCGATAAGAGCGCATGGCACCTGCCCCCGTTCGAAACCATTTTCGTCCAACGCAAGATCAGCGGCACCGCTTTGCTATGTGCCCGATTGAAAGCGCGCGTGCCGGTGCGCGATATTCTACAGGGTGCGGTGGCGTAAGGCCTACGCTTTCCTACCGGCTGGCGTCCGGGTAGATTGGTTGCTTGCTCCCGCTGATCGTCGGCTTGCAGACTGGCTTTTCATAGGGTGCTTCATGCCATAAGCGATGGTTACATCGTTTTGCCCGTATTGATCGAATTATTGATACTTTACGGTGCTTTACGCCTAACCCACATTCGACAAAAAGCGGGGTTCGCGGTGTCATCCCCCGCGCAGCATCTGGACGCCCCAATCGCGTTCGAACAGGTAAAGGAGTATCCGCGCGGCTTCTCCACGCGGTCCGGTCAGGCCGCCGTCGCGTTCTATGAGCATCCGCGCATCGTCATGGGCAATTGGCAACAGGCGGGTTATCTGTTCGAGCGTCGCCATGCGGAAGGGCGCGTCGCCCGACTGCCGCGTGCCGAGCAGCTCGCCGCCGCCGCGCAACCGCAAATCCTCCTCCGCCAAACGAAAGCCGTCCTGCGTTTCCCGCATCAAAGCCAGTCGTTCCCGCCCGACTTCGGACAGGGCAGAACCGCGCAGCAGCAGACAGGTGGATTTTTCGGACCCCCGCCCGATCCTTCCGCGAAGCTGGTGCAACTGGGCCAAGCCGAAACGCTCCGCCTGTTCGATGACCATCAGTGTCGCGGCGGGTACATCCACGCCCACTTCGATCACCGTCGTTGCCACAAGTAGCTTCGCACGGCCGGCGGCGAAGCGTTCCATTGCCGCGTCCTTCAATTCCGGTTTCAGCTGCCCGTGAACCAGCACCACATCGTCGCGGAACCGTTCCTTCAATTGCGCATAGCGCGCCTCCGCCGCGGCGAGATCGGCATTCTCGTTTTCGAACACCATCGGGCAGACCCAATAGGCCTGTTGGCCGCCTTCCAGATGGCGCGCGACGGCCGCCACCACATCCTCCAGCCGATCCTGTGCCACCACGCGCGTATCGATCGGCTGACGGCCCGGCGGCATCTCGTCGAGCCGCGATACGTCCATCTCGCCATATTGGGCCAGGGTCAGTGTGCGCGGAATGGGGGTGGCGGTCATCGCAAGCGTGTGCGGCGTGCGCCGACCCTTCGCCGCCAGCATCAGCCGCTGCGCCACGCCGAACCGATGCTGCTCATCGACCACGATCAGCGCCAGATCGCGATAGTTCACAGTGTCCTGAAAGATCGCATGGGTGCCGATGACGATATCGATGCTACCATCCAGCAGCCCCATCAGGATGCTTTCCCGCGCACGCCCCTTGTCGCGCCCGGTCAGCAGGGCGATTTCGATGCCGGTCGGTCGGGCCATCGCGCGCAAGGTATCGAAATGCTGCCGAGCAAGAATTTCGGTGGGTGCCAGCAGCGTCGCCTGCTTTCCTGCCTCGACCGCGATCAGCATCGCTTTCAAGGCGACCACTGTCTTGCCTGCGCCGACATCGCCCTGCAGCAGGCGCAGCATCGGTGCCTCCTGCGCCAGATCGCCCTCAATCTCCCGCACCGAACGGTCCTGCGCACCTGTCAAGGCATAGGGCAATTGCAACCGATCGCGCAGCCGCCCGTCCCCCGCCAGCGCCTGCCCCCTACGCTGCCGATTGTCTGCCCGCACCAGCAACAGGGCGAGGCTGTTGGCGAACAGTTCGTCATACGCCACGCGGTCGGCGGCGGCCGCATGTTCGCCCTTATGGCTAAGCACCAGCGCATCGCGCCAGGCGGGCCAACCGGCGGCGGCCACTTGCGTGGGTTCGATCCATTCGGGCAGGTCCGGCAACTTCGTCAACGTCTGCGCCAACAGCCCCGCCATGCGCGGCTGCGTCAACCCTTCGGAAAGGGGGTAAACCGGCTCGCATAATCGTGCCAGATGATCGCCGCCATTGTCCAGCACATGATCGGGGTGAACGATCTGCAGCATCTGATCATACTGATCGATCCGCCCCGCAACCCAGCGCTTCGCGCCCACAGGCAACGATTTCTTGGCCGAATAGGCCGCCCGTCCGAAATACGTTATCGCGCAGATGTTACCGGCATCGTCCTGTGCCAGCACGCGATACGGGCCCCGCCCGCGCGGGCTGCGATGTTCGGTCGGGGTCAGCGGCACCACCACCTGTTCGCCGACCGCAGCCTCGTCCAGATCGGCGATCGCGCGACGGGTCACGAACCGGTCCGGCAGATGGAATGCCACATCGCACAGTCGCGTCAGCCCTAGCTTGTCGAGCGGCTTCCTAAGCTTCGGGCCGACCCCGGCCAGCGTTGTCACCTCCGCGAATAGCGGGTTCAGAATATCCGGTCGCATAGGCTCGGCTATAGCTTCTTGCGCATGAATGGCGAGTGCCCTACCCGCCTCCCCGATGGTTCCCGCAAACGACACCGACCCCTCCCTGACCGCCCGCCTTGCCCGCGCGAAATATCGCGCATGGCATCGCGGCACGCGGGAAGCGGATTACATGATCGGCGGCTATTTCGACCGCTATGCGGCTGACTGGTCCGAAAGCGATCTGATCTGGTTCGAAAGCCTGCTGGACGAAGACGATGTGGACGTGATGGCATGGGCGCTGCAAACCCAGATCGTGCCTGCGGAATTCGCCGGTACGCGGATGGCGAAAATGCAGAAACTGGACTATGTCGATATACCGCGTTGAGCGGGGCGGTACTCTGGGGCTGGAACCTTGACGGGTGTAGAGGTTTGACCCGGTAATGCCCGATATCGCCAAACTGCTTTCCGCCGACACGCCGCTGACCCTGACTTCCGTCGCACGCGGTGCGCAGCCCCTGGTTATGGCCGATCTTGCCCGGGCATCGACCGGTCGCGCCATATTCATCGCGCCTGATGAAACCGCGATGCGCGCCGTGGCGGATGCGGCGCAATATTTCGCGCCCGAACTCGACATTATCGAATTTCCCGCGTGGGATTGCCTGCCCTACGATCGGACCAGCCCGGCCCTGTCGGTAAGTGCGCAGCGTTTGTCCGCGCTTTATCGTATGCAGTCGGGCAAAGCCGGCGCGCAGTTGTTGGTAACGACGGCCAACGCCCTGTCGCAGCGCGTCTTGACGCCCTTTCGCATCCGCGAGGCCGTGCGGGAATTTAAGCCCGGAATGGAAATCGGGCGCGAGAGCCTGGCCGCGCTGTTGCAAAGGCAAGGCTATGCCCGCGCGGATACGGTAGTCGATGCGGGCGATTATGCGGTGCGCGGATCGATCGTGGATATCTTCCCCTCCGGCCTCGATCAGGGTCTGCGCCTCGATTTCTTCGGGGACGAACTGGAAAGTCTGCGACTGTTCGATCCCTCGACGCAGACCAGTACCGGCGTCGTGCCGTCGCATCTGTTGCTGCCGGCAAGCGAGGCATTGCTCGACGATGCCAGCATTACGCGTTTCCGCACGCGCTACCGGGAAATGTTCGGTGCCGCCGCTACGCAAGATCCTCTTTACGAAGCGGTGACGGAAGGCCGTAGGTTGGCCGGAATGGAACACTGGCTGCCCTTATTCGAAGAACGGCTGACCACTCTGTTCGATCATTGCACCGACGGCGATCAGATCGTCATGGATGCAGGCGCGCTGCCGGCGTTGGAGGAACGGCTTAAGGATATCGCCGATTACCAGCATTCGCGGCAGGAAGCGGCCAAGCAGGCTGCGGGTCAATACCGCCCGCTCTCTGCGGATTCCCTCTATCTGACCCGCACGGAAATCGATGAAGCGATCGACAGTCGCCCGATCCATCGCAGCGTCATTTTCGCCGAGCCGGAAAATAACAGGGCCATCGATTTCGGCTTCACATCTGCGCGTGATTTTTCGGCAGAACGTGCACGCGGGGACAATGTGTACGAAGCCGCAGGTGCTTACCTGAAACAGGTGGCCGGCAAAGGGCGCAAGCCCCTGCTTGCCGCCTATTCGACGGGCAGCCGTGCGCGGATCGCTTCTATACTTGGCGAAGCGGGCACGCCAGTAACGCTGGCCGAAAGCTGGCAGGAGGCGCTCGGCGCGGCGGCGAAGGGGCAGGCGACGGCCATGATCCTGCCGCTGGATAGCGGTTTTGCGAACACCGAACTGGAACTGATCACCGAACAGGATATTCTTGGTGACCGACTGGTACGGCGCAAGAAGAAGCGCAAGGATGCCGATGCGTTTCTGGCGGAATTGCAGGCGCTGGGCCGCGGCGATCTTGTGGTGCATACCGAACATGGCATCGGCAAATATCTCGGCCTCGAACCGATCGCCGTGGGCAAAAGCCAGCATGATTGCGTGCGGCTGGAGTATCGCGATGGCGACAAGCTGTTCATTCCGGTAGAAAATATCGACGTTCTTACGCGTTACGGATCGTCCGAAGAGGCGGTGCAACTCGACCGGCTCGGCGGTGAAGCGTGGCAGCGACGCCGCAGCCGATTGAAGGAACGTATCCGCGCAATCGCGGGCGAATTGATGCAGGTCGCCGCCGAACGCGCCCTTAAGAAAGCGCCTGTGCTGGAAGCCGACGGTTCCAGCTTCAATCAGTTCGTCGACCGCTTTCCCTGGTCGGAAACCGACGATCAGGACCGTGCGATTTCCGACGTTTTACGCGATTTGGAAAGCGGACGCCCGATGGACCGGCTGGTTTGCGGCGATGTTGGTTTCGGGAAGACCGAAGTCGCTCTACGCGCTGCTTTCGTTGCGGCGATGAATGGGCAACAGGTCGCTGTCGTTGCGCCGACCACGTTGCTGGCGCGGCAGCATTATACCAATTTTTCCGAACGGTTCGCGGGTTTCCCATTGGAAATCGGTCGCCTGTCCCGACTGGTCCCGCCCAAAGAAATGAAGGACACGCGCGAGGCATTGGACAACGGCACTATGGATATCGTTATCGGTACCCATGCCATCTTGTCCAAGAATACGAACTTCAAAGATCTTGGTCTTGTCGTAGTGGACGAAGAACAGCGGTTCGGTGTGACACATAAGGAGAAGCTGAAACAACTGCGCGCCGACGTTCACATGCTCACCCTCACCGCCACACCGATCCCGCGCACGCTGCAAATGGCAATGAGCGGCTTGCGTGAATTGTCCACCATCCAGACGCCGCCGGTCGATCGGTTGGCCGTGCGCACTTATGTGATGGAATGGGATGCGATGATCATGCGCGAGGCGTTGCTGCGCGAACATCATCGCGGAGGGCAGAGTTTCATCGTGGTGCCGCGGATTGCCGACATGCCGGAACTGGAGGAATGGCTGGCCGCCTTCGTGCCCGAAGTGAAGGTAATCAGCGCCCACGGTCAAATGTCGCCGACCGAGGTCGAGGAACGGATGAGCGCGTTCTACGAAGGAAAATACGAGGTTCTCCTGTCGACCACGATCGTTGAAAGCGGCCTCGATATTCCCAGCGCGAACACCATCATCATTCACCGCGCCGATCGGTTCGGGCTCGCCCAGCTGTATCAGCTGCGTGGGCGTGTCGGGCGGTCGAAACTGCGCGCCTATTCATACCTCACCTATCCCAAGAACCAGCAGCTTTCGGAGATCGCGGAAAAACGGCTTAAGGTGCTTGGCGATCTCGACAGTCTGGGTGCCGGCTTCCAGCTTGCCAGCCACGATCTCGACATACGCGGCGCGGGCAATCTGTTGGGCGACGAACAGTCCGGCCACATTCGCGAAGTGGGTTTCGAACTTTACCAGTCGATGCTGGAGGATGCGATCCTGGCCGTTAAGGCGGGTGAAATGGGGCTGGAGGCGAAGCCCGAGACGGTCAGCCCGCAGATCACCGTCGACGCGCCGATCATGATCCCCGAAGATTACGTCCCCGATCTCGCCGTCCGTATGGCGCTGTATCGCCGCTTGAACGATGCGCGGGACAAGGCGGAGATCGAAGCCATGGCCGCCGAGATGATCGACCGTTTCGGGGCGCTACCCGATGCGACTGCCAATCTGGTTCGCCTCATAGAAATCAAACATCAGGCCATCGCCGCCAATATCGCGAAGATCGATGTGGGTCCGCGCGGTACGCTGGTCAGCTTTCATAATGACGATTTCCCCGACGGCCCCGGCCTCATCAGCTATGTCGACCGATTGAAAGGCACGGCGCGGCTGCGTCCCGACATGAAACTGGTGATCGAACGCGCATGGGGCGATCCCCGATCTCGGCTCAACGGTCTGTTCCAGCTGACCAAGGGTTTGAGCAACGTGGCAAAGCGGACGCAGAAGAAACAGGAGGCTTCAGTCGCCTAGGAAACGCGCAAATTCGTCCAGTTCCATCGGTTTGGCGCAAAGATACCCTTGATAGATATGCGCCCCTTCGCGTGCTACGATATCACGTTGAGCCGATGTTTCGACGCCTTCTACGATAACCTGCAACGACAGCGCGCGCGCCATAGCGATGATGGCCCGCAAGACCGCCAAATCCGCCTTGTCGCCCGCAATACCGTCGACCATGGTGCGATCCAGCTTGATTGCATCCAATGGCAGCAATTTGAGGTATCGAAAATTGCAGAAGCCGGCCCCGAAATCATCGAGGGCGATCCGTAGTCCCGCATTACGCAGCGCTCGCAACTGATCGGCGGTGGCTTCCAAATCGGCCAGCAAAACATGTTCCGTGATTTCGACCGTAAGGCGGTTTCGCTGGAACCTGCGACTGTCGGCCAGCTTAAGCAATTCGCCCGCGAAACCGGGCGCCGCGAGGTCGGCGGGGGTAACGTTGATCGAAAGGCGCAAATCGAGAGGCCATCGCGCCGCCTCCGCCAGCGCCTTGTCTGCAATATGGCGGGATAATTGCGCGACCTGATCCGTGCGTTCGGCGATGGCAAACAATTGATCGGCCCCAATCCGGCCAAGCTCGGGATGTTCCCACCGCGCCAATGCCTCCGCCCCCGTCACATTGCCGGTGGTCAGATCGACCTGCGGTTGGAACAAAACCGCGATTTCCCCGCGTTCCATGGCGGCGAAAAACTCCGTGTCGACTGCCGCGCTGCGCCGCCCCGGGATCGTAAGCCCGCCATCGGCCCACATGATGCGTCGCCCGCTCTGATCCCGCAATTTGGCCAAGCATTCCGCCAACCGGTCGAAAATCAGCGCGGCGCCTTCCCCCGATATCGGCCGCATGAGACCGATGCGCGGCGACAGGCGCAGGGTTTGCGGCATATCCGGCAGGCATAGCGGCAGAGTGATCGCCTCGATCATCGCCTCGGCCAGCCAGGTCCAGCGTTCGCGGCTACAGCGCACATGCGCCGCCAGCAGAAAACGCCCGCCGGCGATCCGCGCGACCAGCCATTCGCTGTCCTCCAATTCGTCTTTTACGAAATGCAGTATGCGCTGCGCCACGGTTCTCAGGACATCGTCGCCCACCCCCTGACCATAGGACAGATTAACCGTATCGAGCCGTCCCAGTTCGATCATCGCGGCATGAACCGGCGCCACCTCCCCCCGCCCCGCCGCGGCGGTTTGCCAGGCGTCCAGGGTCCATCGCGCGGCCTGCGCATGGGACAGCCCGGTCAGCGGGTCGTGCATGGACCCGGTATGGCATGGTATGACAGCGAGATTGGCGGCATTCGGCATAAACTCCTGGTAGCGTATCGTTCTACGTTGCGATGCCCAAGTTTGCCCGGCGTTGCCAAATGGCACGGGCGGCCATAGGATCGGCATCGCAATATGGGTCGGCGGCGCGATCGCCACCTGCATGTATCGCCGGGGAGAAAACGATGCACGCCAATCATGGTTTTACCAAACTGGCGCTCGCGATTTCCGATACGGCGCAGGCGCAGGACACCGCGCGCGAACTGCGTGATCTGCACGACTGGGTACCGCAGGACGAAGCGGATGCGGTGGTGGTTCTGGGCGGCGACGGCTTCATGCTGCATACGCTGCACGGGATGCTCGATAGCGGGCGGCTGATACCGACTTACGGCATCAATCGCGGCACGGTGGGGTTCCTGATGAACCGGTTCCGGGCGGGGGCGAAGCTGCTCGACAAGGTCAACCGATCGCGCCCGATGGAGATCGCGCCCCTGCGCATGGAAGCGGTCACGCAGGATGGTGAAACCCATATCGAATGCGCGATCAACGAAGTATCGCTGCTGCGCGAAACCCGCCAGACCGCCAAATTGGAAGTGCTGGTGGACGAAAAGGTCCGGATCAAGGAACTGGTGGGGGACGGGGTGCTCGTGGCGACCCCGGCCGGCTCCACCGCATACAATCTGTCGGCGAACGGTCCCATATTGCCCTTGGATTCGCAGCTCTTGGCGCTCACCCCGATCAGCGCGTTCCGCCCCCGTCGTTGGCGCGGGGCGATCCTACCCGACCGTTCCAGCATCCGGTTCAAAGTCAACGAACCATCGAAACGCCCCGTAGCCGCCGTGGCCGATCAGAAAGAGGTCCGCGACATTGCCGAAGTTAACATCGCCATCGCGCGGGAAAGTGCGTTGACCCTGCTGTTCGATGCCGGTCATTCGCTGGATGAACGCATAGTCGCCGAACAATTCGTAATCTGATCGCGCCGATACCCTTGCCAAGGCGGAAGGCCGGCCATATACGCCTTGCCTGTCGCGCAATGCACGGCACGAGAGCTGTTCCCCGATAGCTCAGCGGTAGAGTAGGTGACTGTTAATCACTTGGCCGTTGGTTCGAATCCAACTCGGGGAGCCACTCTTATCATGCACAGGCATGCAAAAGGCGCGGGGTTCGATCCCCGCGCCTTTTTCGTTTGCCCTCGTGTTTTCTACCGCGCCGATCCATGGCAGTGTTTGTACTTGTTCCCGGACCCGCATGGGCATGGGGCATTGCGGCTGACGTTCTTGTCGGCATAGGGATTGTCCTGTTTTGCACCCCCCGGCCCGACTGCGGCACGGGGACTGCCGGCCAACGAACCGAACGCGGCGGCCTGCCGTTCCGAACCGTCGCCATCGTTTGAATTGTCGAGCCCGGTCAGGGGGTCGATATGGCCGGTCAGGAAATCGGGTAGATCGGGCAGGCTTTGTTTGACCGGGGCCTGCATGCGCAGTTCGCTTTTTAATAATATGCTGGTGATATCCTCACGCAAATTATCGAGCATTTGCCCGAACAGGCCGAACGCTTCCTGCTTATATTCGTTAATCGGCTGTTTCTGCGCATGGGCACGGAGCGAGACGACCTGACGCAGGGAGTCCAGCGTCGCCAGATGTTCCTTCCAATGATGATCGAGCCGGTCGAGGAGAATAGATTTCTCCACCCGCGTCCAGATCGCGGGATCGGACTCCGCGGTCTTGCGCTCCATGACAGCGGCGGCGTGTTCCGACAGGCGTTCCTCGATCAATTCAGGCTCGACGGTGTCTTCTTCGACCCATCGATCGATCGGTACGTCGAGTCCCAGAATGTCTGTTACGCGTTCCTTCAGTTCCGCGACATTCCACTGTTCGGGGTAAGATCCCGGCGGGCAAGCCTGCGATACGATGGCGTTGATCGTATCCTGCCGCATATCGGCGACGACATCGCCAACAGCCTCGCTGTCCATGATTTCTGCGCGCTGTTCGTAGATGACCTTGCGCTGATCATTCATCACATCGTCATACTCGACGACCTGCTTACGAATGTCGTAATTACGCGCCTCGACCTTTTTCTGTGCGGTTTCGATGGCCTTCGACAGCCATTTGGAACCGATCGCCTCGCCGTCTTCCAGGTTGGAATTCATCATCCGGCTGAACAGCGTATCGGGCCCGAAGATGCGCAACAAATCGTCTTCCAGACAAAGGTAGAACCGCGATAGGCCGGGATCGCCCTGCCGCCCCGAACGCCCGCGAAGCTGATTGTCGATCCGCCGGCTTTCATGACGTTCCGTGGCCAGCACGAACAGCCCGCCCGCTTCCAGCACCTTGTCGCGTTCGGCGGCGACTTCGGTTTCGATCAGTGCGATGGCAGCGTCGCGTTCGGAACCGTCCGGCACGTCCGCAAGCTCATCCTCGATCCGGAATTCGACGTTGCCGCCCAGCTGGATGTCGGTACCGCGACCGGCCATGTTGGTGGCGATGGTCACCGCGCCCAACCGCCCGGCCTGCGCCACGATATGCGCTTCGCGTTCGTGGAAGCGGGCATTCAAGACTTCGTGCGGGACACCTTCCTTGTCCAGAAACTCCGCGAGCAATTCGGATTTTTCGATCGATACCGTGCCGACCAGCACCGGCTGTCCGATCTCGTTCTTTTCGCGGATGGCCTGCGCGATCGCCTGGAACTTGTCCTGCGTATTCTTGTAAAACTCGTCTTCCTCGTCGATTCGCTGGACCGGTTTGTTGGTCGGGATTTCCGCCACGCTCATCTTGTAGATGTCCCAGAACTCGCTCGCTTCGGTGGCGGCGGTGCCGGTCATGCCGGACAGTTTGGGATACATACGGAAGTAATTCTGGAAGGTGATCGAGGCCATCGTCTGGTTTTCGGGTTCGATCTTGACGCCTTCCTTGGCTTCCGCTGCCTGGTGCAGGCCGTTGGACCATCGGCGCCCATCCATCATCCGGCCTGTAAATTCATCGATGATGACGACCTTCTCGTCCTTTACGATGTAATCCGTATCGCGTTTGAACATGTGCACGGCTTTGAGCGCCTGGTCGAGGTGATGAACGACCTGCGTGTTTTCGACGTCGTAGAGATTGTCCGTTTCGAGCAATCCCTTTTCGATCAGCAGTTTCTCGATTTCTTCCGTACCGTCTTCGGTAAGGCCGATCTGTTTGGTTTTTTCGTCCTTGTCGTACCAATCGTCGGGTATGTCCTTCACGATCGCATCGATGGATACATACAGATCGGTCTTGTCTTCCGTAGGACCGGAAATGATCAGAGGCGTACGCGCTTCGTCGATCAGGATGGAATCCACCTCGTCCACGATGGCGTGGTTGAACGGGCGCTGCACCATCTGTTTCTTGTCGTGCTTCATATTGTCGCGCAGATAGTCGAAGCCGAATTCGTTGTTCGTGCCGTAGGTTATGTCGGCGGCGTAGGCTTCGCGTCGTTCGAATTCGCCGAGCTTGGGCACAATCACGCCGACGGTCAGACCCATCCAGCGATAGAGCTGGCCCATCCATTCCGCATCGCGGCTGGCAAGGTAGTCGTTGACCGTAACGACATGCACACCCTTGCCCGCGACCGCGTTGAGATACACCGCCAAAGTGGCGACCAGCGTCTTACCCTCGCCCGTGCGCATTTCCGCGATCTCGCCGCGATGAAGCACGATGCCGCCGACCATCTGCACATCGAAATGCCGCATGCCGAGCACGCGTATCGACGCCTCCCGCACTGTGGCAAACGCTTCGGGCAGAATATCGTCGAGAGTTTTGCCTCCTTCGAGCGCGTCACGGAATTTCACCGTCTGCGCCTGCAATTCATCGTCGGACAGCGCCTGCATCTGCGGTTCGAATGCGAGAATTTCGGCGACGATCTTGCCGAGGGATTTGATGTACCGGTCGTTCGATGTACCGAATACGGATTTGACGAGTGCGTTGAACATGAAAAGGCTTTCGC
>JBASAR010000093.1:0-3170 GCA_049650705.1 Pontixanthobacter sp.
GTCCGGGCCATTTCGACGGAGTGGCAACGGTGGTGTGCAAACTGTTTCAACAGGTGCGTCCCGACATCGCCGTATTCGGAGAGAAAGACTGGCAGCAGCTGGCCGTCATCCGCGCGATGGCCCGCGACCTCGACCTGACCGCGCCGTTCGCGCGCGACATCATTGGCGTGCCAATCGTGCGCGAGGCGGACGGTTTGGCAATGAGCAGCCGCAATCGTTATCTTTCCGCCGAACACCGCGCGGCGGCCGCCGTGCTGCCGCGCGAGATGCAGGAGGCGTCCGCCCGGATCGCGGATAGGCAGGAGGTGCAGCGCGTGCTCACCGCCATGGAATACGCGCTGCTGGGTGCGGGTTTCGACCGGGTGGACTATGCGGAACTGGCCGATGCGGAGCGGCTGCAACCGATGGAGGCGTTGGGGGACCGCCCCGCCCGCCTGCTGGTCGCCGCGCGCATCGGCGGCACACGGTTGATCGACAACATGGCCGTACCGTCACTCCGGACCTGAACCGGGATTCAGCTTAGTTTCAAGAGGCGGGGTTCCGAATCAAGTCCGGCGCGACGACGATCAGAGCTTCAACCGCGCCTTCACCGTCTCGAACGCCGCGATCGCACGGTCGATTTCATCGTAGCTCAAGCCGGACGACATCTGCGTGCGAATGCGGGCCTTCTCTTTCGGCACCACGGGGTAGGAGAAAGCGACGACATAGACGCCTTCCTTCAACATTTCGTCCGCGAATTCCTTGGCCGTCTTCGCATCGTACAGCATGACCGGCACGATCGCATGTTCGCCGGGCAGCAGATCGAAACCGGCGGCTTCCATCTTTTCGCGGAAATAGGCGGTTTTCTCATGCAGCTCGGTGATCCGGGACGGGTCGCGCTCGATCGCGTCGATCGCGGCGATGGCGCCACTGACGACGGGCGGCGCGACGGTGTTGGAAAACAGATAAGGCCGCGAACGCTGGCGCAGCAGTTCCACGATTTCGCGTTTGGAACTGGTGTACCCGCCGCTTGCCCCGCCCAGCGCCTTGCCCAGGGTGCCGGTGGTGATGTCGACCCGGTCCATGCAGCCGCGATATTCATGCGTGCCGCGCCCCCGCTCGCCGACGAATCCGGTCGCATGGCAATCGTCGAAATGGACCATCGCGCCATATTGGTCGGCGAGGTCGCACACCTTGTCCAGCTGGGCGATGAAGCCGTCCATCGAGAACACGCCGTCGGTCGTGATCAGCTTGAAACGTGCGCCCGCCTCGTCCGCTGCCTTCAGCTGCGCTTCCAGATCGGCCATATCGTTGTTCTTGTACCGGTACCGCTTGGCCTTGGAGAGCCGAATACCGTCGATGATGCTGGCATGGTTGAGCTCGTCGGAGATCACCGCGTCGTCGGCGGTCAGCAGCGTTTCGAACAGCCCGCCATTGGCATCGAAGCATGACGGGTAAAGAATCGTGTCCTCCATGCCGACGAACGCAGATATGCGATCCTCCAGCTCCTTGTGCTGGCTCTGTGTGCCGCAGATGAAGCGGACGGACGCCATGCCGTAGCCCCAATCGTCGATCCCCTGGCGCGCGGCGGCGTTCACGCCTTCATCCTGCGCGAGCCCGAGATAATTGTTGGCGCACAGATTGATGACTGCACGGCCCTTCAGATCGACCACGGCGCCTTGCGCGGACGTGATCGGACGTTCGTCCTTATACAGACTGTCCGCCCGTATCTGGTCGAGTTCGCCCTGCAGATGGGCCTGGAATTTACCGTACATGTGCCACCCTTACCTATTCAATCTTCCCAATTCAGAACGACTTTCATCGCCTCGCCCGACAGCATCGCTTCGAAACCCTGCTTGAATTCCGTGAAGGGCAGGCGATGCGTGATCAGCGGCGCGATATCGAGGCCGGATTCGATGAACACGCTCATCTTGTACCAGGTTTCGAAGATTTCCCGGCCATAGACGCCTTTCAGCGTCAGCATGTTGAAAATGACCTTGTGCCAGTCGATCGCCATGCCCGCTTCCGGCAGGCCTAGGATGGCGATCTTGCCGCCGTGGCACATATTGTCGATCAGCGAGGCGAAGGCGGCTTCGTTACCGGACATTTCCAGCCCGACATCGAACCCTTCGGTCATGCCGAGTTCGCGCTGCACGTCTTCGATTGTCTGGCCAGTGACGTTCACCGCACGGGTCACGCCCATGTCGCGGGCCATTTCCAGCCGCGTTTCGTTTACGTCCGTGATAACCACGTGACGCGCGCCCGCATGGCGACAGACGGCGGCGGCCATCATGCCGATGGGGCCGGCGCCTGTGATGAGGACATCTTCCCCCAGCACGTCGAATTGCAGCGCCGTGTGGACGGCATTGCCGAACGGATCGAACAGGGATGCGACATCGAGGTCGATGTCCTGATTGTGCAGCCAGACATTGGCGGCGGGAATAGCGAGATATTCGGCGAAGGCGCCGGTGCGGTTGACCCCGATCCCGTCCGCATCGGCGCACATATGGCGGCGCCCGGCCATGCAGTTGCGGCAGCGACCGCAGACCACATGCCCTTCGCCCGAAACGATCTGGCCGACCTCGTAGCCGCGCACATTGCTGCCGATCTCCGCGATCGTGCCGACGAATTCGTGGCCGACGATCATGGGCACGGGCACGGTGTCCTGCGCCCATTGGTCCCATTTCCAGATATGCATATCGGTGCCGCAGATAGCAGTGCGTTTCACGCGGATGAGCACATCGTTGATGCCGCATGTCGGCTTCGGCATGTCCTGCAGCCATAGGCCCGGTTGCGCCTTCGCTTTTACCAGTGCCCTCATTGCGCGTGCTTTCTTGAAATCGTCATGGTTCGATAATTACCCCATGGCGTAATATTTGTGAAGCGCGCAGCCCGCATCAATCCTTGCGCGGTTTGTAACTCACGCGCGGACCGCGCTGTTTGACGGGTTTCTTGCCCTTCGGCTTGCCTTCCCATTTACCCGCTTTGACGCCGTCCGGGGGGCTATCGCCCCGGGGCTTACCGGCAAATTTCTGCTCCCCGAATTTCTTGCCGCCGGGTTTGCCCTGCCCCGGCCCCTTGCCCGGTCCTTTACGATGCGGCTTGCTGTTGTGCCGCGCCTGTTCGCGCGGGCCGCCTTCCGATTTCTCGATCAGCACAGGGCGGTCGTCATCCTCGGAAGCGGCGGTGCG
>JBASAR010000094.1:0-6399 GCA_049650705.1 Pontixanthobacter sp.
TGGCCAGACGCCAGATAACGCCCTTTTACAGCGCCTCCGCACCGGCGATGATTTCGATGAGCTCGGTCGTAATGGCGGCCTGACGGCTGCGGTTGTACTGTACGGTCAGATCCTTGATCAGGTCACCGGCATTGCGCGTGGCGTTGTCCATCGCCGTCATGCTCGCGCCTTGTTCCGAGGCGGCGATTTCCAGCAGGGCACCGAAGATCTGCGTTTTGACGTAGCGGGGCAGCAATTCTTCCAGGATGTCTTCTTCGGAAGGTTCGTAATCCACGACGGCGTCGGATTGCGGGGCGGTGTCGGGAACCGGTACCGGAACGATCTGGTCGACGGTGGGGACTTGCACCAGTGCCGACTGGAATTTGGGATAGACCAGATGCGCGATGTCGAAATCGTCCTTCGCAAACCGGTCGATCAGATCGTTGGCGATATCCTCGGCTTCTTCGAAACCGGGATAACGCACGTTGCTGGTATCGTATTGCTGACGGATTTGCCCTTCGAAATTGCGTTTGATCGGGGCGCGGCCTTTTTTGCCGACGAGATAGAAGGATACGTCCTTGCCCGCTGCGGTCAGTTCACGCGCTTTCGTACCGGCGGCACGAACGATGTTGGCGTTGAGGCCGCCGCACAGACCCTTGTCGGTGTTGACGACGACCAGCAGGTGGCGCTGGTTCGCGCCGGTCCCGCTCAACAGGCGCGGTGCATTGCTACCCGTGACCTTGCCCGCCAACGCGGCCATGACGGCGGTGAGCCGTTCGGCGTAAGGGCGCGCCGCCTCGGCTGCCGCCTGCGCCTTGCGCAGTTTCGCCGCGGCGACCATCTGTTTGGCCTTGGTGATCTTCTGGGTGGATTTGACCGACCCGATGCGATCTTTCAGTTCCTTGAGGCTCGCCAAAATCGCTTCCTTCTTACGTCACCCCGGATGTGATCCGGGACGGCGGGGTTTACGCAAACTGCTTGGCGAAGGTGTCCAGTGCCTTGACCGTCGCGGCTTTCGTATCGTCTTCGAACTTCGTGGTCGTGCGGATGGTGTCGAGGACATCGCCATGCTCGCTACGCATGAAGCCCAGCATGGCCTGTTCGTATTCGGTCACGCGATCCACCGCGACATCGTCGAGGTAACCGTTGGTCCCGGCGAAGATCGACACCGTCTGTTCCTCGAACGGCATCGGCGAAAACTGCGCCTGCTTCAGCAGTTCGGTCAAACGCGCACCGCGATTGAGCAGTTTCTGCGTCGATGCGTCGAGGTCGGAACCGAACTGCGCGAAGGCCGCCATTTCGCGATATTGCGCCAGCTCCAGCTTGATAGAACCGGACACTTTCTTCATCGCCTTCGTCTGGGCGGCACCGCCCACGCGGCTGACCGACAGGCCGACATTAATGGCAGGACGGATTCCCTGATAGAACAGGTCGGTTTCCAGGAAGATCTGGCCGTCTGTAATCGAAATCACGTTGGTCGGAATATAGGCGGACACATCACCCGCTTGCGTTTCGATGATCGGCAGGGCGGTCAGCGAACCGCCGCCATTGTCGTCGTTCATCTTCGCCGCACGTTCGAGCAGGCGGCTGTGCAGATAGAACACATCGCCCGGATAGGCTTCGCGGCCCGGGGGGCGACGCAGCAGCAGGCTCATCTGCCGATAGGCCACAGCCTGTTTCGACAGATCGTCGTAAACGATAACGGCGTGCATACCGTTGTCGCGGAAAAACTCGCCCATCGCACAGCCGGTATAGGGTGCGAGAAACTGGAGCGGGGCAGGTTCGGACGCCGTCGCGGCAACGACGATGGAATAATCCATCGCGCCGTTTTCTTCCAATGATTTGACGATCTGCGCGACGGTCGAACGCTTCTGTCCGACGGCGACGTAGATGCAATACAGCTTCTTCTTTTCGTCGGTGCCGGCATGGCCGTGTTTCTGGTTGATGAAGGTGTCGATCGCCACGGCGCTCTTGCCTGTCTGACGGTCGCCGATAATCAGTTCGCGCTGACCACGGCCGACGGGGACGAGTGCATCGATGGCTTTCAGACCCGACTGCACCGGTTCGTCCACCGATTTGCGCGGGATGATGCCGGGCGCTTTGACTTCGACACGACTGCGCTGCGTCGTTTCGATGGGACCCTTGCCGTCGATCGGATTGCCCAGCGCATCGACCACGCGGCCGAGCAATGCCTTGCCCACGGGAACGTCCACGATGGTGCCGGTCCGCTTGACGACATCGCCTTCCTTGATCTCCGCGTCGGAGCCGAAGATCACCACGCCGACATTGTCGCTTTCCAGGTTCAGCGCCATGCCCTGAACACCGTTGGAAAATTCGACCATTTCACCTGCCTGCACATTGTCGAGGCCGTGGATACGGGCGATCCCGTCGCCGACCGACAGGACGGACCCGACTTCGCTGACTTCGGCTTGGCTGCCGAAATTGGCGATCTGGTCCTTGATGACCTTGGAGATTTCTGCGGCGCGGATTTCCATGACGAATTTCAGCCTTTCATGGCTTGGGCAAGGGAGTTGAGGCGGGTGCGGATCGATCCGTCGATGCGTTGCGATCCGATCGTCACGACGAGGCCGCCCAGAAGATCGGGATCGACATCGGCGGACAGTTTGACGGTGCGCCCTTCGCGGGCGGTCAGGCGCTCTTTCAGCGTGGCGAGCTGCGCGTCGGACAGCGCATGGGCGCTGGTGACGTTGGCGGTTACTTCACCGCGCTGATTGGCGGCGATGGTGTGGAAGGCCACAATCATTCTAGGCAGGTCGCCCAGCCGCCGGTTCTGCGCCAATACGCCGATGAAATTCTGTGTCAGTTCCGAAATCGCCAGTTCGCCGCCGACGGCGCGCATCGCACTTTCCGACTGATCGCGGCCGACCTGCGGGTTGGTTGTCAAATCGCGCAGATCGCTCGATTGGCGCAACGCTTCGCTCAGTTTGGTCAGATCGCTTTCGACCGCGCTGACGGTGCCGGCTTCCGATGCGAGATCGAACAGGGCCGACGCATAGCGTCCGGCGAGGCTGGCTCTGACACTGGCCCCGATGCTGGCCATATTACCGGCGGAGTTCTCCACGCGCTGCAATCCTTGTCGGTCGGCCTTGGGGGTCGGCGAGATAAAAATATGCGGGGCCGCAGTGCAAATCGCCTGTATTTCCAACAGGCAAAGGACGCTCCCACACGGGTTGGCGCGCCCCTATCACCGGCACACTGGCGATGCAAGACCGCCTGCCTTGCGATTTTGGCGGATTGGCGCATAGTCGGCGCCACGAACACGGATGGCATCGGGAGAGACGATCATGCGCACCACCCCCCTTGGCCCCCATTGCGGCGTCGAAATCGGAGATGTTCGATTGGCGGACGCCGAAGGCGATGTGCTCGATACGATCAAGCATGCGGTGCACGAACATGGCGTGGCGGTGTTTCGCGAACAGGCGTTTACGCGCGAAGACCACATTGCTTTCGCGCGGCGTTGGGGCGGGATTGATCGCAACCAGTATTTCCCGCTCGACGACGCCTATCCCGAGATCGCCATCGTGCGCAAAGCCGCGGCGCAGGAAACCAATATCGGCGGGGCGTGGCACACCGATCATTCCTACGACCGGATACCGGCGATGGGATCGATTCTGGTCGCGCGCACTCTGCCGCCGGCGGGGGGCGATACGCTGTTCGCGCATATGGGCGCCGCCTACGATGCGCTGGACGACGATACGAAAGCCGAGGTCGAGGGGCTGGAGGCGTATCATTGCGCCGATCACGTTTACAAATCGGACGGCATTTATGCGCAAACCGATATGGCGGGCGACCTGCGCGGGCAGGATATGAAGACGGGCGCGACGCATCCCATCGTCGTGCGCCATCCGCATACCGGGCGGCGATTGCTATACGTCAACATGGCCTTCACGATCCATATCGTCGGGCGGAGCCGGGAAGAAAGCATGCCTCTGCTTCAACGCCTGTATGCCGCGGCGCTGGCGGCCGATAATCAGGCGCGGGTGGCGTGGGCACCGGGCACGGTCGCGATCTGGGACAACCGCACGACCTGGCACAACGCGTTGAACGATTACCATGGCCACGCGCGCGAGATGCACCGTATCACCTTGAGCGGCGAGCCGCTGGCAGCGTGAAGGGGAAATGGAAATGATCGACAGCCAAACCATCCGATACGAAATTATCGAAACCAATTTGGGTTCGATGCTGCTTGCCGCCACCGATGCCGGGGTTTGCCGCCTGTCCTTCGAGGAAACGCGCGCCGATCTGCAAACGCACTTTCCGAAAGCCGAACTGGTCGAAGGCGGCGGCGATTTCGGGAAATTGCGCGACCGGGTGGCCGAAGCGGTGGAACTTGGCGGCCCGGTGGACGATATCCCGCTCGACACGAACGGCACCGCGTTTCAGGAAAGGGTGTGGGCGGCATTGCGCGCGATCCCGGCAGGCGAAACACGCAGCTATCGCGATATCGCGGAGGCTCTTGGCAACTCCAAAGCAACCCGCGCGGTAGGCGGTGCGAACGGGGCGAACGCGATCGCGGTGCTGATACCCTGCCACCGGGTCATCGCGGCCGATGGTTCGCAGGGCGGGTATGCGTACGGGTCGCAGATCAAACGCGATTTGCTGCAACGCGAACGCGATACGGTTGCGCGCGGCCGTAAAAACCAGGGGGCCGCTTGAAGATTTCGATGCAGCTGTGCCTCTAGATAGAGGGTCCCGATTTTTTCCAACCTGCGAAATGGCGACATGATGACGGTACCCGGCAACCGGTCGACCCTTGCCAAGATCCGCGACTTTCCTCTGATCGCGATGGTGATCGGTATAGCGGCGGTTCTGGCGACGATCGCGGCGACCGGTTGGGTGTTGCGCGTGCTTCCCGGTTTCGGTCGCGAATGGCTGGACCTCACGTTCCGTACGGTGGTGGGGGTGGGCGCGGTGGGGCTGGTCTACAAGCTGGTGGTCCCCCGGATCGGCTCCCATCGCAAGGACGATCTGCCGCTGTCGGGCTCGGTCACCGATACGCTGATCGGGCTTGGCGTCGGGGCGGGCCTGATGACACTGGTGGTCGGGATCGCAGCGGTCGCGGGCGCCTATCGCGTGCTGGGCTGGGGCGGTCTGGAAGATTTGCTGGAGATCGTGCTGGTGACCGGCGTGGTAGCGGGGGTGATCGAGGAAATCCTGATCCGCGGCATCGTCTTCCGCTTTGTGGAGGAAATTGCGGGCAGCGCGATCGCCTTAGCGGTGAGCGCGCTATTGTTCGGCGTCCTTCACATGAACAATCCGAATGCCACGATATGGTCCAGCATCTGCATCGGTCTTGAGGCAGGCGTGCTGTTGGGCGGTGCCTATATGCTGACGCGCAGCCTGTGGTTGGCCATCGGGCTTCATGCAGGGTGGAACATCACGCAGGGTTTCGTGTGGAACGTGCCGGTATCGGGCAACAGCTTCGTCGGCATGGTGGATGCCGGGCTGTACGGACCGGACTGGCTGTCGGGCGGCGCGTTCGGGCTGGAGGCAAGCGTGATCGCACTGGTCGTAGCCGGCGGGGCGGGCGTGTGGATCGTACGGCAGGCGAAGAAGGCGGGGCATTGGGTAAGACCAAGCTGGGCGCGGTGAGGTGAGAGATGCGAATGGCGGTTTGCGACCCGAACTCGGTCGTTTAGCTTTTGGCAGCCAGTGCTCGAAAGCTGCCGTTCAATCAGTTTTGGCCATACACTCGGGAATGACCGGAAGTGGGCTGGGAAGCGCAAGTCGGTTAGGTATCTCGAACCCAAGAATCTCGCGCGACACCATCTTTCCAGCGGACCTCAAGAATCCAAACATCCATGAAAGACGGACAAAGATGCCAGTAGCTTAAGTTGCCATTTGTGCTTTCGTTTTCATCAGGACCGAGCAATTCGACCACTTCTTCTCGCGTTTTTCCTTCGATACCAAACCGCGTGCGAAGGTCTACGAGCATTGCGCATCGAGTATCTTCCCAATGGTCGACAGACTTCCATTTCGAAGAGTTGAATGGACGAGGAAGCGCCTCGGTGTAGGCGCCCCCGCCAACGTAAAGCAGGGGAAAAAGAATGAAGACTCCGAGCATCAGACCGCACCCCGCTAATCGTGTCTTGCTGCTCATTTGATAGGCCATGAGGCAGAACTAACGAAGATCGCAGTTGTCCGCTATCAGTTCGTAACCTGCCAAGCACGAAGTTCTCACTAAGTTGGCAAACGACCGCTTTTCGCATCCATAAGCTGTCAGTCCGCAAACCACTCACAATCGGGCGCTTACACTTCGCGTGCATACCCAGCCTTCGCCGGTTCCAGTCCGTCCAGAAATGCCTCTGCGCTTTCGAGGTATTCCGCCTGCCGTTCCTCCCCCATCCGGTCCCAGTTGGCGTAGATGCGACCGACGCGATGGTTGCTCTCCAGCCGGTC
>JBASAR010000095.1:0-6009 GCA_049650705.1 Pontixanthobacter sp.
TCGGTGATATCACCACCTCCGTGCGACGGATGGCGGATGCCGCCGGGCTACGGCTGGACGGCGATCTTGCGCAACGCATCGCGCAAGGGGCGGGGCTGGACATACGTCTGGCCGCGTCGGAGGTCGAAAAGCTGGCGCTGTATGCCGATGCCGATCCGCAAGCGCCGCGTCCGGTGGACGCCACGATGCTGGCGGAAATCGCCGCGACGACGGAGGATGACGGTTTCATGGGCATCGTCAACGCCGTGCTGTCGGGCGATACGCGCAAACTGCCGGGGGAACTGGCGCGGATGCGGGAACTGTCGATCAACCCCGTCGGCCTGTTGTTGGCGTTCGAACGCCGCGTCGCGCAGCTTACGCAATTGTCCGAGCGAATCGGCCCCGACGGGAATGTCGGTCGGGCGGTGGAGGCGGAAAAACGCGCGCGGCGCATCTTCTGGAAGGATGAGGGCGATATTGTGGCGCAGCTGGGCCGATGGCGCGGCAGGCGGCTGGACCGGCTGAATACGAAGCTGATCGATCTGCACCGCGCGGTCATCGGCAACAGCCGCGCGGGCGAGGTGTTGCTGGCGCAGGGGCTGGCGGAGATCGCGCGGCACGCGGCACAAAGGCGTTAGGGCCGGAACCTTCCGCGCGCGCTCAGTTTTGCGGCACCCGGAACGTGCCGGTCACACGGCCGCTGCTGTTTTCGTTGCGCACACCGTCGAGGTCGGGATCGCCGGTGATCGGCGAGGTGCCGCTGGCCCGTCCGTCCACGCTCGACACGCCGCTTTCCAGATCGATCGTCAACCGTCCGCCATTCAGCGTATCGCCGCCCCGCCGCAACCGGACATTGCCCGCCATGGTGATGATCCGCCGGTTGAAATCATACACTGCGACGTCACCCGTCGCCGCTTCGTCGCCGCGCGTCACGCGCACGCCGCCGGTTGCGGTCATGCGTTGAATGCTGAGCGCGCCGGCATCGGAATAAAGGATCAGCGTGCGCGCCGATCGCAGGGTCAGCCCCGCCTGTTCGATCACGACATTGCCGGCCAGCACGACGCGGTCCTGCCGGTCCTGCAATTCGATCCGGTCCGCCCCGAAATTGACGGGCGCGTTGGAGTTGTGGGAGCCTATGCCCTGCGCATTCAAGGCGATGCCCGCGAACGCCGCCACGGTCAGGGTGAAGCCTATAGCCGCCGATTTGGCTGCATCCGTGAACCTGTTATCCGCCATCATTCCGGCCATCACATTGCCAACCTTCCCGGAACCATCCGCATTTTCGCATTGCCTTCCAGCAGCACGGTGCGCGCGGCCAGATCGGCTTCCATACGATCGGCGGAGAACGTGCCCGCCGGCACCGTGCCGCTGACGCCGCCTTCGCCGCGCAATGCCTTGGCCTTTAAATCGATCGAGACATTGCGCGTCACCATATTGTAGCCATCGGCGGCGGCGAAGCGCACATCGCCCGGCACGCGCACGCGGTTGTCGCTGATATCGTAGGCCCCGCCCATGGCCACCAACCGCGCCGGACCCGCGGGCAGCAGCAGCCGCGCAACGACATCGTTCAGGCGCACGATACCTTCCGCACGCGACCGCTGGACCGCCTCGCCGGCGGTCAGAGAGAACGGCTGCCCATCATTATCCTGTCCGCGATACAGCGCGTTATCGACCCGCAGCCGTTCGTCGATCATCGCGACCTTGTTGCGATCGAGCAGGAAGCTGACTTCGCCATGCGGGCTAAGCGGTGTGATCACCATGAACGCAGCCAGCACGCCGACGCCCATCGGCAGGATTTTGCCGAGCAGTCCGACCAGCCGGTCGTGCGAACCGCCCGGCGCGGCGAAGCGTTGGCGCGCATTGCGGCGCTCCTTCGCACGGGCAGTCTCGATGCGCCTTTGCGTGAGCGGCGTTGCGGCAGGCGGCGTGGTCGCGTCCATCGTCCGCGTCAGGCGTGGCTGAAGATGTCGTGATCGGCCCAGCCGGCCATGTCGAGCCGGGCGCGGGTGGGCAGAAATTCGAAACAGGCCTGCGCCATGGCTGTGCGCCCTTCGCGATCCAGCCGGGTTACGAAGATTTCATGCAGACGATGCAGAAATCGTACGTCGCTGGCCGCGTAATCGCGCTGCGCCGCGTTGATTTCAGGGGCGCCCCAATCGCTGCTCTGCTGTGCCTTGGAGATGTCCCCGCCCAGCAATTCGACGACCAGATTCTTAAGGCCGTGCCGATCGGTATAGGTACGGGTCAGCTTGCTGGCGATCTTGGTGCAGAATACCGGGCTGGCCTCGACCCCCAGATAATATTCGATCGCCGCCAGATCGAACCGCGCGAAGTGATAGAGCTTCAGGCGGTTGCGGTCCGCCAGAACAGCCTTCAGATTGGGCGCGGCGTAATCGCTGCCAACCTTGAACCGCACCAGATGTTCATCGTTGCCGCCATCGCTGATCTGGACGACGCAAAGACGGTCGCGCGGTGTAATCAATCCCATCGTTTCGGTATCGACCGCCAGTGGGCCGGTGCCTGTCAGCACGCCTTCGGGTAAATCTTCTTCGTGGAAATGAACGGTCATATCGGGTTCGCTTTCATGGTCCCACGCCTTACGATGGTTGGGGATGCAGGGGAAGGGGCGGTTGGTCGCACCGTGCCTTCCCGCCTATTACAGCGCGATGATCGAGAACATCCCCGATAGCTGGCGCGCGATATTGGCCCCCATCTGCGATACGCCGGCAATGCACGCTTTGGAGGCGGCGTTGGAAGCGGAGGCGGCGGGGGGCACGGCGATCTATCCACCGCAGGCGCAGCGTTTTCGGGCGCTGGAAATGACCCCGCCCGATGCGGTACGCGTCGTCATTCTGGGGCAGGACCCCTATCACGGGCCGGGGCAGGCGCATGGGCTGGCGTTCTCCGTGCCGGAGGGGCAGCGTATCCCGCCATCGCTGCGCAATATCTTCAAGGAACGCGCAGGCGACATCGGCCATGATATGCCGACCCATGGCAATCTCGATCACTGGGCGCAGCAAGGCGTTCTGTTGTTGAACACGGCGTTGAGCGTGGCGGCGGGCAAAGCCGGCAGCCATGCGAAACGCGGCTGGCAAAGTGTAACCGACGCCATCGTTCAGGCGGTTGCGGATCGGGCCGATCCGACCGTGTTCATCCTGTGGGGCAATCATGCACAGGGCGTCGCCGGGCGTATCGCGGGATTGGCGGAGGGCACCCGCCATCTGGTTCTCGCATCCGTCCACCCCAGTCCCTTGTCGGCCCGCCGGGGTTTCTTCGGCAGTCGCCCGTTCAGCCGCGCGAACGCCTTTTTGGAAGAGCACGGGCGTGGGCGCATCGACTGGTAAGCCGCAGCGGCGCTTGTCGACAGCGCGACGACGCGATAGCCTGCCGGAATGGAACATGCGTTTCCGGACCGGCCCGAAGCCGTCACGGCGCAATATGCGACCGACCGTCTGATCGAAGCAGGCTTGCTGACCGGCGGGCACGTCACGCAGGTTGCGCAGGAACCCATCGGCACCGGGCAGATCGGTGACAGCGCGCGTTTTACTTTGACCTACGATCCTGCCGGTGCCGGCCCGCCGACCATCGCGGGCAAGTTCGCCGCTGCCGATGCGACCAGCCGCCAGACCGCAACCATGATGCACCTGTATCGCCGGGAGGTCGGCTTCTACCGGACATGCGCCGCCGATCTGCCGGTCCGCACGCCGCATCCGATCGCCGCCGAGATCAGCGAGGATGGGTCCGCCTTCATCCTGCTCATGGAAGACCTGGGACCGGCGCGGCAGGGCAACCAGCTTGCCAGCTGCACCCTGGCCGACGCGCGCGCCGCGATCGCCCAGGCGGCGGCGTTTCACGGGTCGAGCTGGGGCGACACGCGGATTCTGGACGCCCCCTGGCTGCAGCCCGACCCGCAGATCCGCGCGATGACCCGTTCGATGTATCCGCAATCGACCGCGACCTTCAGGGACCGGTATGATGGCGACCTTCCGCCGGAGTTGATGGCACTGGTCGTCGCGATGGGCGATCGGGCCGATGCGATTTTCGCTTTCGACGAACCGCGCCGGTGCCTCGTCCATGGGGATTTCCGGCTCGACAACATGCTGTTCGGCATTGGCGGCGGGGCGGAACCACTGGCGATCGTCGATTGGCAGACGCTCTATCCGGGCGATGGCGCGGCGGATATCGGCTATTTCATGGGCGCGGGTGTAGGTTCCGCGCTGAGACGCGCGCATGAGGATGAACTGCTCGACCTGTATTGCGAGGAAATGGCACGATACGACGTGACGCTGACCCGCGCCGACATCGCGGCGGGCTATCGCCTAGGCGCGATACGCGGAGCGACCACGGCGGTTTTCAGTGCCGCCAATGTGGTGCGGACATCGCGCGGCGACGCGAATTTTCTGTCCATGGCAAGAGGCGCGCTCGAACTGATGCGCGATTGCGATGCGCTGGATGTGTTGAAGGGGAACTGACATGCTGAGCCGGGGCGACGATTATCCATTGCACCAGACGCCGGAACCGGTCGCCTATCCCGGCACCGACCGCAATTTCTACGACCGGTACTTCTTCAACGGCTATTCCCCGGATGGAAGCACGTTCTTCGCGCTCGCATTCGGCGTCTATCCGATCTTGGACGTGATGGACGCGCATTTCTGCGTCATTCGGGGCGGCGTGCAGCACTGTCTCCATGCTTCGCGCGCGATGGGTATGGAGCGGATGGACCTGCAATGCGGCGGCATCTCGATCGAAGTGACCGAGCCGTTGCAGCGATTGCATCTGCGTGTCGAAGGCGAAGGGCTGGCCGCCGATATCCGCTTCACCGGGCGGGCCTTCCCGATCGAGGAGCCGCGCTTCACCTGGCGGCACGGACCGCGCATGATCATGGACTGCACGCGGCTGACGCAGAACGGCCGATACGAAGGGTGGATCGGCGTCGATGGCGATCGCATCGAACTGCCCGACGCCACCATGGGCACGCGCGACCGCAGCTGGGGTGTGCGCCCGATCGGCACGCCGGACCCGCAGCAGCCGCAGATTGTCCCGCAATTCTTCTGGCAATGGACGCCGATCAATCTGGAGGGGCGCGCCGTGTTCTTCCACCTCAACGCCCATGCCGATGGCAGCGTGTGGAACAGCCGCGCGGTAATCGCGCCCGACGGTGCCGCGACCGACGATCTTCGCGAAACGCACGACGCGGCGCTCGACACTACCCTCCAGGCGGGCACCCGCTGGCCGGGGGAAAGCCGCCTGCGGATCGGCGGCGAGACATTCACGCTGACCCCGCTAGCCCGCTTCATGATGCGCGGCCTGGGCTACACCTCGCCGACATGGGGCCATGGGCAGGATCAGGGTATCCTGAAAGTCGAGCGTGAGGATATCGTGCTGGAGGCCATCGATCCCGCGCTGCCGCATAATGTGCATGTGCAGATGTTGTGCCGGGTAACCTCCGATACGGGCGAAAGCGGGTTGGGCGTGTTCGAACAACTCGCAATCGGCGACTATGCGCCGCTGGGGCTTTCCGGAATTGCCGATCCCGCTGCGAATTCCATTCCGTCGGAATTCAGTTCGCCATGAGGCTGGCGCAGTTTTGCCGAAGCTATGAAAGTCTCTGCGTTCCGAATGCCCAATAGGGCGTGATCGAATGCCGGGGCGTGACACCGACCCCCATGTTTTCGGTTATTTCACCCGCCGCCACAAAGCACCGCCGGGTGCGGGTTCGGCGCCTGAAACTGCTGCACGAAGTGTAACCTTCCAAACGAAGCTGGCAAGAGAGGTTTTGCGACGTCCGGTTGAAAACGATCATCCGTGGTTTGAAGCGCATTTTCGCTGAGTAGGAAACGATTTGGTCGGCTGCGGCACGCGGGCGGAGGTTCGCATAATATATTTCCGCTAACGACCAAAAAGCGGACATTCGCCCAGATTGGTTATAGAGGTTCATGGCTAATCCAGTTCAGGCTATGAGAAAGCTGCTCAACCGTTGGTCGGTCCAGCAAGAGACCGCGCTGGGACAGATGACTAAGCGAAAAACGG
>JBASAR010000096.1:0-6782 GCA_049650705.1 Pontixanthobacter sp.
CTGGGCAATATCGTCGACCGGTATTCCTACGGCTACGTCATCGATTACGCCGATCTGCATTTCGGCGAATTCCGGCCGTTCCTGATCTTCAATGTCGCCGATGCCGCGATCAGTATCGGCGTCGTCATCATCCTTGTGCGATCGTTCTTCGTGCGCGATAATGCAGAGGACAGGGACGATGAACCAAACGAGGCGGCACACCAAACTTCAACGGCCGCGGAGAACCATCATGCGTAAGCTTTCGACCATCCTATGCCTCGCCGGCATCAGCGCCATGCTGGCCGCATGTGGCAGCGGCGGCGGGATTCTGGGCCGCGACCGGCCGGACGAATTCGCGGTGCAGCGACAGGCCCCGCTGGTCGTGCCGCCCGATTTCAACCTTGTCCCCCCCGCCCCCGGCGCGCCGCGCCCGGCGGAAGGCACGGCGAGCGAGCAGGCGCTGGAAGCGATTTTCGGCGGCCCCGCCCCACGTTCCGGCGTGGAAACCAGCGCGCTGGACCGCGCCGGCACGGCGGCACCCGGCATCCGATCCTCCATCGGCGACCCACAGACGAACACCGTAGCGAAGGGACGCGTGACCCGCGATATCATCGCCGCGCCCGAAGGTGACGGCCCCAACGCGCAGGCGGTCATACCCGGGTAGCTTTTGTTCGAAACCCTGCGGGCATGGGGGCCTCCGCCCCACTTGCCTGGCTCGTATTAAATCGGGCGGCCGGTCGGCCTTGCGGACCCCAAAGGGTCTGTTCCATTCCAAGCCAGCAATCTGGCGATATTTCGGTCTGCGACCAGCGGACCGCAAGGGCGCCAAAGAGTTCAGGCACCCGTCGGCTGTTAGGCCGGTAGCCTAAGCAAGCGCATGCTGGCGCCGGTGCTCGAGGCTAAAAATAAGAAAACGCCCGCAGGGTTTCGAAACAGAAACCCTCCCCCTCACTCCACCTCGTCCAGCCGTGCCACCAGCAGTTTGTCGATCTTACGGCCGTCCATATCGACGACTTCGAACCGCCAGCCCTGCTCGTCGAACGACTCTCCTTCCATCGGCAGCTTCTTCAGCACCGACAGCACGAAACCGGCTGCCGTCGCGAATTCACGGTCGTCGGGGTAGTTGAGGTCGAGGCGGTCGCCCAGTTCGTCCGCCGAAAGACCGCCCGATATCAGCAGCGAACCGTCCGCCCGTTCGGTCACGCTGGGTGCATCGCCCTGATCCTGATCGCTGACGAATTGCCCAACCAGCGCGGTCAGCAGGTCGATCGGCGTCACGATGCCATCCAGATGGCCATATTCGTCATGCACCATGGCCATGGCGACTTCGGCCTGTTGCAGCACCCGCAGGGCGTCCATCGCATCCAGCTGATCGGGGACGATTTCCGCCTTGCGCATCATCCGTCGCAGATCGACTTTTCCACCCGCGACCAGCGCCCCCAAGATTTCGCGCACTTTCACGATGCCCAGGATCTTGTCGGCGCTGCCTTTCCCGACAGGCAGCAGCGAATGCGGGCTGGCGTCGATCGTTTTGCGGATATCGGCGTCGCTCGCGGTCACGTCGATCCAGTCCACTTCGGTGCGCGGGGTCATCACCTCGCGCACGGGACGTTCGGCCAGACGCACCGCGCCGGTCAGAATCTGGTGCTGGTCCGCCTCGATCACGCCGGAATTGGTCGCATCGGCAAAGATCATGTGAAGCTCTTCCGCCGTCACCGACGCCTGCCCGTCCGGCTGTTGGCCGAACAGACGGATGAGCAGACCGGACGAGGTGTCCAATATCCAGACCACCGGGGCGGCGATCTTCGCCAGCACCGCCATCGGACGCGCCATGACGAGCGAGATCGGCACCGCCGCCCGCAGCGCCAGTTGCTTGGGCACCAGTTCGCCTACCACCAGAGCGAAATAGGTCGTCAACGCGATAACCAAGGCAAAGCCCGCCTGATCGGTCAAATCCGCCGGCAGGCCCAACGCACCGAGCCGCTCGCCCACCGGGCCGCCCAGACTGGCACCCGAATAGGCGCCCGATATGATCCCGATCAGCGTAATGCCGATCTGCACGGTCGACAGGAATTTCCCCGGATCGGCGGCCAGGTCCATCGCGATGCGCGCCGAGCCGCTGCCCTCCGCCTCCGCCTGTTGCAGCCGGGTGGTCCGCGCCGATACGATGGCCAGTTCGGACATCGCGAACACGCCGTTCAGCACGATCAGTCCGGCGATGATCAGCAAGTCGGTCCAGGGAAACGGTGTCACGCGCGATCCGGTAGCACAATTGCCGCCCGCTGCCATCCCAATCGCAATCCCCATGTCGGGACCGATCGCCGCCTGTTCGGCAACCTGTCGTGGCGGAACGTCGATCCCGTTCAGGTGTTGTGGGGTAGGTGGAGAGTATCAGGGTCCGGATTTCATAATCCGCACCACAGCACCCTAGAGGGGACCAATCATGAAGAATTCACGTATTTTCGTATCCAGTATCGCGGCCGTATCGCTGATGGGCGTATCCGCCTGTGTGACCGATCCCAACACCGGCGAACAGAAAATCTCGCGCACGGCCATCGGCGGGGTCGGCGGCGCCGTGCTCGGCGGATTGCTGGGCGAAGTCATCGGCGGCAAGACCGCGCGCATCATCGGCGCTGGCGTCGGCGGCGTCGCTGGCGGTGTCGTCGGCTATCAGATGGACCAGCAGATCAAGGAATTGCGCGAACAGACCGCAGGTTCGGGCGTCGACATTTCCGAAGTGGATGGCGGCGAAGCGATTCTGGTCAATCTGCCCGACGGCGTTACCTTCGCCGTGGACAGCTCCAACATCAACCCGCAGTTCCAAAATACGCTGGATACAGTCGCAAATTCGATGCAGGCCTATCCCAACAGTCTGATCGACGTATACGGCCACACCGATTCCACCGGTGCCGACAGCTATAATCAGGCGCTGTCCGAACGTCGGGCGCAGGCCGTCGCCAGCTATCTTAGCCGGCGCGGCGTCAGCGCGGCGCGTATACGTTCGCAGGGCTTCGGCGAAACGTCGCCCGTAGCGGACAACACGACGGCGCAGGGTCGGGCGCTCAACCGCCGGGTCGAAATCAAGATCATCCCGATTTCCGATCAGGACGTTCGCGAGGCGAATGCCGCACGTTAATTCCGCGTCGATGATATGAAAAAGGGGCGGCTGAGGCTGCCCCTTTTTTTATGCAACGCCTTTCGCGATGATCGCATCGGCCCGGTCGGCAAGATGCGCGACTGCATCGTCATGAATGTCGGGCGCGGTCACCAACAGCCCGAAAGCGCGCGGATCGCGTTTGTTATAGGCGAACGGTTTGCCCAACGCATCCGTTACGCGCGCGCCCGCCTCTCGCGCGATCAGGGCCGCGGCACCGATATCCCATTCATTGCTCCAACGTAACGCCGCCAGCAAATCGGCCTGATCGTCGGCTACCATCGCAACGCGCAAGGCGATCGAGTTGGGCTGATCGACCATGGTCAGAAACTGATCCACCTTCTGCAGCGAATTGGCCGGCACCCGCGCACCCAGAAACTGTCGGCAACCCGACGCACACAGTCGCCTGCCGTTCAAGAACGCGCCCTGGCCCGCTTCCGCCGTCCAGACTTCCTCGCGCGCCGGTGCGTTCAATATCCCGACCAACGGGCGGCCAGCGTTGATAAGAGCCACCGACACGCACCAGCCCTTGCGACCGCGTAAAAAATCGCGCGTACCGTCGACCGGATCGACCAGCCAGATGAGATCGCGCTTCAGCCGGTCCAGATCGTCCGCGGTTTCTTCCGACAGCCAACCGGCGGCGGGCAGCAGCTTGCCCAATTCCCGCCGCAGAAAGCCATCGACTTCGATATCGGCATCGCAGACCGGGCTGCCTTCGTCCTTCTGCCAGCTTTCGACGTCATGGCCCCCGCCCGGCCACAGATCCATCGCGATCCGGCCGGCTTCTTCGCAAATAGCATCCAGGCGGGAACGATCGATCATGATGGAACGCTGTTGGGGTGTACCCGCCGCTTTTGCAACATGAAGCGGGGCGGTGGATCGCACTTTTCATGACCGCTTATCCATGCTTAGGCGGATCGCAAATTCTTCTCCCTCAAAAGGACGGACAGCTTCTCCATGAACATTCACGAATATCAGGCCAAGGAACTCCTTTCGAAATACGGCATCGGCATTCCCGCCGGTCATGCCGCCGAGAGCGTCGAGGATGCCGTGGCCGCCGCGAAGAAGCTGCCCGGGCCGCTCTATGTCGTGAAGGCGCAGATCCATGCCGGGGGCCGGGGCAAGGGAACTTTCACCGAACTGGGGGCCGACGCGAAAGGCGGCGTACGGCTGGCGAAGAGTGTCGAGGACGTCGAGAAGGACGCGACCGACATGCTTGGCAACACGCTGGTCACCATTCAGACGGGTGACGAGGGCAAGCAGGTCAACCGCCTGTATGTGACCGACGGTGTCGATATCGAAGAGGAATTCTACCTCGCCATGCTGGTCGACCGCGCCAGCGGCCGGGTCGCCATGGTCGCATCGACCGAAGGCGGTATGGATATCGAGGACGTGGCGCACAACACGCCTGAAAAAATCACCACGATCACGATCGATCCGGCGCAGGGTTTCATGCCCCACCATGGCCGCGCGGCAGCCTTCGCGTTGCAGCTTGCAGGCGATCTGAACAAGGCGTGCCAGAAACTGTGCAAGCAGCTTTATACCGCCTTCACCGAACTCGATTGCGAAATGCTGGAGATCAACCCGCTGGTCGAAACGAAGGACGGGCAGTTGCTGGTACTCGACACCAAAATGAGCTTCGACGGCAATGCGCTCTATCGCCACAAGGATGTGGAAGCGATGCGCGACGAGACGGAAGAAGATCCCGCCGAAGTCGAAGCCAGCAAGCACGATCTTGCCTACATCAAGCTGGACGGCAATATCGGCTGCATGGTGAACGGCGCGGGCCTGGCCATGGCGACGATGGATATCATCAAGCTGAACGGTGCCTTCCCCGCCAACTTCCTGGATGTGGGTGGTGGCGCGACGAAGGAAAAGGTGACGGCGGCGTTCAAGCTGATCCTTTCCGACGATGCGGTCGAAGGCATTCTGGTCAACATCTTCGGTGGCATCATGAAATGCGACATCATTGCCGATGGTATCGTGGCGGCGGCGAAGGATGTGAACCTGTCCGTCCCGCTGGTCGTGCGTCTGGAAGGGACGAATGTGCAACAGGGCAAGGACATCCTCGCCAATTCCGGCCTCCCGATCGTCGCGGCGGACGATTTGGGCGATGCCGCCAAGAAGATCGTCGCGGAAGTGAAGCAGGCCGCCTGACCGGACGGTAAGCGCGGCATAGGCGGGTCTGGAAACAACCCACCGGTGCCGCGTTGCATAGCTATACCGTCGAGCGATCAAGTTGACGTTTACGTAAATGTAAGCTAGATCATCCGCAACAGATTTGAGGAAGGAAGCAAGCCCATGAAAATCCTCGTGCCCGTCAAACGGGTCATCGATTACAACGTCAAACCCCGCGTGAAAGCGGACGGTTCGGGCGTCGATCTTGCGAACGTCAAGATGAGCATGAACCCGTTCGACGAAATCGCCGTCGAAGAAGCGATCCGATTGAAGGAAGCGGGCAAGGCGGAAGAAATCATTGCCGTTTCCATCGGCCCCGCAAAGGCGCAGGAAACGCTGCGTACCGCACTTGCCATGGGCGCGGACCGAGCGATCCTGGTCGAAACGGACGAAGAGGTCGAGCCGTTGGCCGTCGCCAAGATCCTTAAAGCGATCGCGGCCGAGGAACAGCCCGGACTCATCATGCTCGGTAAGCAAAGCATTTCCGACGATAGCAACCAGACGGGCCAAATGCTTGCCGCCTTGATGGAACGTCCGCAGGGCACCTTCGCCAATACGGTGGAAGTCGATGGCGACAGCGTTACCGTAAAACGCGAAGTCGATGGTGGTTTGCAGACGGTGAAGCTCGACCTGCCGGCTATCGTCACGACCGATCTCCGGTTGAACGAGCCGCGTTATGCGTCCCTGCCCAACATCATGAAGGCAAAGAAGAAGCCGCTCGATACCAAGACGCCCGAAGATTTCGGCGTCGATATCGCAACGCGTCTGAACACCACCAACGTCAGCGAACCGCCCGTCCGCCAGGCCGGTGAAAAGGTCGAAGATGTAGACGCGCTGGTCGCGAAATTGAAAGCTATGGGAGTTGCCGCATGAAAACCCTCGTATTGGTCGAACACGACAATTCCGCCGTCAAGGACGCCACGTTTGCCGTAGTTACGGCTGCCTCCAAACTCGGCGAAGTCCATCTTCTCGTCGCAGGTTCCGGTTGCGCAGCCGTTGCCGATGAAGCCGCGAAGATCGATGGCGTGGACAAGGTGCATCTGGCCGACGATGCCGCGTATGAGCATCAGCTGCCCGAAAACGTCGCACCCCTCGCCGCCGAATTGATGGGGCATCACGACGCGTTTCTCGCCCCCGCCACCACCACCGGCAAAAACATTGCCCCCCGTGTCGCTGCCCTGCTCGACGTGATGCAGATTTCCGATATTCTGTCGGTCGAAGGCGAGAAGACCTTCACCCGTCCGATCTATGCCGGCAACGCAATCGCCACTATCGAAAGCAGCGATGAAAAGCTGGTCATCACCGTGCGCGGCACCGCATTCGACAAAGCGGCACCGGAAGGTGGATCGGGAACGGTGGAAGCCGTTTCCGGATCGGGCGATACGGGCATGTCCAGCTTCGTCAGCGAAGAATTGGCAGAAAGCGAGCGCCCCGAACTGACCAGCGCGAAGATCATCGTATCGGGTGGCCG
>JBASAR010000097.1:0-6207 GCA_049650705.1 Pontixanthobacter sp.
TAATCGAACTGCCCGCAATTTAGGCACAGCCTAATTTTATGGCAGGCACGCGGGTGCTGGCGACCGGTTATTGCCTCAATTCCGCCCGATCAGCACCATTTCGGAAACTGGCACGGTAATTGCTGCAGGTGCGAAGTCGGCGACGGGCCGGCGGCTGTCGGACCTAATGCATGAAATACATCGTCGCCATCGTTAAACCGTTCAAGCTGGACGAAATTCGCGAGGGGCTGAGTGCCGTTGGCGTGGCCGGCATGACCGTGTCGGAAGTCAAGGGTTACGGCCGGCAAAAAGGTCAGACCGAAATCTATCGCGGCGCGGAATACACCACCAACATGCTGCCTAAGGTGAAGCTCGAAATCGCCGCGAGCGACGATCTGACCCCGCAAATCGTCGAAACCATCGCGCAAATCGCCGGAACCGGATCGATCGGTGACGGCAAGCTGTTCGTCTTCGAACTCGCCGAAGCGATCCGCATCCGCACCGGCGAAACCGGGGAGATGGCGCTGTGATCGCTCATAACATCGAAAGAAATCGAATGATGGTCCTGAACCGATTTACCAAACTCACGGCAATTTCGGCCGTGTTGACGATGGCCGCCCCTGCGATCGCGCAGGACCCGGTCGCGCAGACCGCCATCGCGGTCGCCAATCCCGGCAACAACGCCTGGATGATGACCGCCACGATGCTGGTCATGCTGATGATCCTGCCCGGTCTGGCGCTGTTCTATGGCGGCCTCACCCGGTCGCGCAATATGCTGTCGACGATGACCCAAATCGGCGCGACCGCTTCGCTCGCCATGCTGGTCTGGGTCATGTGGGGGTTCAGTCTCGCGTTCGGATCGAATGCGTATGAGGGCACGCTGGGCCTGTTTATCAGCGGGGGCAGCCTGTTCCTGTCCGGCATCGATGCCAGCACCACGGCGGCAACCTTCACCGATGAAGTCATCAGCGAATATGTCTTCGTCAGTTTCCAGATGACGTTCGCAGCAATCACGGCGGCGCTTATTCTCGGCGCCACGGCGGAGCGGATGAAATTCAGCGCGGTCATGGCGTTCGTGCCGATCTGGCTGACGATCGTGTATTTCCCGATCGCGCATATGGTTTGGGCGGGCAATGGCCTGCTTTTTCTCGACGGCGCACTCGATTTCGCGGGTGGCACGGTCGTACACATCAACGCCGGTATATCGGGGCTGGTACTCGCATTCCTGCTCGGAAAACGTCGCGGCTATCCAAACGAACCGATGCCGCCGCACAGTCTGGTGATGACCATGATCGGCACGGGGCTGCTGTGGGTCGGCTGGTTCGGCTTCAACGCCGGCAGCGCGCTGGAGGCGGATGGTTCGGCGGGCCTGGCGATGATCAACACCTTCGTGGCCACGGCGGCGGGCGCGCTCACCTGGATGGTGATCGAGCGGGCCCTGGGCCATCGCGGCTCGGCCCTTGGCTTCTGTTCCGGCGTGATCGCCGGTCTGGTCGCGGTGACACCGGCGGCGGGAAACAGCGGGCCGTTCGGCGCGATCCTGCTGGGCATCGCATCGTCTGCCGTGTGCTATTTCTTCGTTGCGAAGGTGAAGACGCGCTTCGGCTATGACGATTCGCTGGACGCATTCGGCATTCACGGCATTGGCGGCATCGTCGGCGCGATCGGTACGGCAGTCGTGTATCAACCGTTTCTGGGTGGGCCGGGCGATGGATCGACTGCGCTGCTCGCGCAGCTTTGGATACAGACGAAAGGCGTGCTGATCACGATCGGCTGGGCGGGAGTTGGAACGCTGATCGCCGCCTCGATCGTCAAGCTGGCGATGGGTCTACGCGTTTCCGAAGAGGCTGAAGTCGACGGCCTCGACATCACCGAACATGGCGAGCGCGCCTATAATTAGTTCATCAGGTTCGGCGGGGTCGGCAATCAGCGCCCGACCGATCCCGCCGCACGACGTTCCTCCTGCGAACAACGACTATGGGGCCGGAGCTTCGAGAAGCTTCGGCCCTTTTTTTTGGGGTTTTTGGTTGAGGCCCTGCGGGCGCTGGGCATCCGCCCCGCTTGCTTTCCTCGCATTGGCTCGGGCGGCCAATCGGCCTTGCGGACCCTAACGGGTCCGAGCCATTCCATACTATCGACGGATTACTGGGTCGGTTCGCCGTTAGGGGGAACCGCAAGGGCGACCGCCCGTCGGCCGTTAGGCCGGTAGCCTAAGCGAGCGCATGCGAGCGTCGGCGCTTGAGGCTTATCAAACAAAAACCCCGCGCCCGCAGGGTCTACAAAAGAAAATCCGCGCAGCGTTCGCCGATCATGATGCTGGGCGCATTGGTGTTGCCGCTTACGATCTTGGGCATGATGCTGGCATCGGCGATCCACAGATTGTCGACCCCGCGCACTTTCAGCTTCGTGTCCACGACGCTCTTGTCGTCGCTTCCCATGCGGCAAGTGCCGACCGGGTGGTAGACCGTGTCGGCGCGGCTGCGAATGAGGTCGTCCAGTGCTGCGTCGTCCTGCAGATCGATGGGATAGCGGTCCTGCGGATCGTAATCGGACAGCGGAGACGCTTCGGCAATGCGGTGCGACAGACGCACGCCCTTGCGCAGGGTTTCCATATCGCGATGATCGTCGAGGAAGTTGGGATCGATCCGCGGCGCATCCTTGGCATCGGCGGAATTCAAACGCACCGTGCCCCGGCTTTCGGGGCGTAGGACGCAGGCGTGGAGGGAAAAGCCGTGGCCCTTCACTTTTTCGCGCCCGTGATCTTCCAGCATGGCGGGCACGAAATGCCACTGGATGTCGGCGGCGGGTGCGTCGTCAGTGACTTTCCAGAAACCGCCGGCTTCCGCATAGGGTGTGGTCATGATGCCAGTGCGATGGCGGCGGTGTTCGACCATCGCCTTCACCATCCGGATACTGCCTTCCACGCTGTCGCCGATGGAGTCGGTGTTTTCGGTCGACCAGCTGGATACGTAATCGATGTGATCCTGCAGCCCCTCGCCAACTTCCGGCGCGTCGTGCAGCACCTCGATCCCCTGTTCCTTCAGATGCGCGGCGGGGCCGATGCCGGACAGCATCATGATCTGCGGCGTGTTGAACGCGCCGGCGGACAGGATTACGCCGTGCCGTGCGCGAATGATTTCGCGCTTCTTCCCCCGGCGGATCGCGACACCTACCGCGCGGCCATTTTCGAACACGATACGTTCGACCAGTGTGCGGGTCAGCACCTCCAGATTGTCCATATCGCGCTGCGGTTCGATATAGGCGCGCGAGGCGGACCAGCGTTCGCCCTTGCGCTGGGTTACCTGATAGATTCCGAAGCCTTCCTGATCGGCGTCGTTGAAATCATCGGTCGTGCGCATCTGCAGCGATGCCGCGCTGTCGACAAAGGCCCGGCTGGTGGGGTTCACATGGCTTTGATCGGAGACGAATAGTGGCCCTTCGCCGCCGTGATATTCGCTGGCGCCCCGTTCGTTGGACTCGGCATATTTGAAGAAGGGCAGCACATCGTCGTATCCCCAGCCGTCGCAGCCCATCTCCGCCCAATTGTCGTAATCCCAACGGTTGCCGCGAATATAGACCATGGCGTTGATCGCGCTCGATCCGCCCAGCCCCTTGCCGCGCGGCTGATAGCCGATGCGCCCGTTCAGCCCCTTTTGCGGCACTGTATCGTAGCGATAGTTGGTGTTTTTCAGTAGGAACGGCATGAAGCCCGGTGTCTTCACCAGCAAGCCGTTATTGCGTCCGCCCGCCTCCAGCAGACAGACCGTGTGTTTGCCATGTTCGACCAGCCGACCCGCTGTGGCGCTGCCCCCGCTGCCCCCACCGATGACGACGTAGTCGAACGTCTGGTCTGCCGATTGATCGTTGGTCCGCTTGCTCATGCTGTCTCCCGTGGCGGACGCACTATGCTGTGGGTTCCGCATCTTTTCCGATGATGTCGCACGTTTGCCGATCTGGCAACCGTGCATCTTCGCGCGACTGCCAGGACGCACGGATCATGTCAGAGGTTTCGCGGCTACCATCGTGCGACCAACCCGGTTCGCGCAGCAGATAGGACAGTTTGTGCCGCCATGGCGCATCGCGGATGTCGCGCACCATACCGATCCATTCGTGGAACACAGACCATAGCAGGTTGAAACTGCCCAATTGCTTCACGATGCCGTAACGGATTTTCTCGCCGCCTTCTTTGGGCGAACGTTCCGCTTCGAACGTGCCGAACATCCGGTCCCACACGATGAACACGCCGGCGTAATTGCGATCGAGATAGCGCGGATTGGTCGCATGATGCACGCGGTGGTGGCTGGGTGTGTTCATCACCGCTTCGAACCAGCGCGGCATTTTGTCGATCGCTTCGGTATGGAACCAGAATTGGTAGATCAGATTGAAGCCCGCGCAGATCGCGATCATCACGGGATGGAAGCCGAGAAGGACCAGCGGCAGTTTCAGCAGAAACAGGATGGTGAAGCCGCTCGTCCAGCTTTGGCGGAGCGCCGTGCTCAAATTGAAATGCTGGCTGGAATGGTGGTTCACATGCGCCGCCCAGAACCAGCGGACGCGGTGGCCGAGCCGGTGGATCCAGTAATAGGCGAGATCGTCCAGCACGAAGCATAGCGGCCATGCCCACCATACCATCCACCACGCGCCGCCATCGCCGGTGCTTTCAAGATCGAACAGGCGATATTCGTAGGCCTGGAAGAACACGAAGATCGCCAGACCGCCCAACAGCGTGCCCGCGACCGTACTGCCCAATCCCATACCGAGCGAGGTCAGCGTATCGCGCGCCTCGTAACTTTCGGGGCGCCGCCGCCATGCCCACAGCATCTCGGCCATCACCAGGATGACGAAGGCGGGCACGGCATATTCGGTGGGGGAGAAATCGGGCATCAATTCACCGCCCCGGGTGTCATGCTTCGCAGGGTTGCCGCCCATGTTTGCGCTTGTGGCCCCAGATCGAGGGTGACCGCGCCGAACGGTCGATCGCCGCCTTCGATAATCAGCAAATCGCGGTCCAGCCGCGCATCGGGCTGCCTGTCGAACAGCCGGCCCGCGAAATGGCTGCCGTGCTGACGCAGCATCAGGATACGCCCGCTTTTGTCGCGCAGCAGCGCACCATGGCCGCCGCGATCGATCGCGATATCGACCGGATCGAACCCGCTCACCGCCTCTTCAGCCAAAACGCGTGCCTCGTCCTCGTTTGCGATACGCCGATCGCCGCCGAGCTTCAGTCTCGCCGCGAGCCAGCCGATGGCCAGTATCGCGACGAGAGACATGGCGAGTTGGACGATCATGTTCACGATGCACGACCCCATGACACGAAGGTTGATCGAGAGCGAACCGTCAGCCGCCCCCGGCCTGTGCCAACGCGACCATCATCGGGCGTATCGGGGTCAGGTCGTATCCGGCTTCATTTGCCGCCTGCATAAGCGACTCGGGACTATCGCCAGCCTTGGCGCGGGCCAGCGCCCATAGAAAGGCGGAGCGGGTCCCGGACCGGCAATAGGCCAGAACCGTCCCTTCGGCCGCGTCGATGGCATCGGCCATCGCGTCGATCTGCGGATGGGCCACACCGGCCTGTGTGACGGGGATGGCGCGATAGTCGAGACCGTGTTCGCGTGCTGCCGCGGCAATGACATCGCCCGGCGTCTGATCCGGCGATTCCCCGTCGGGACGATTGTTGATGATCGCCGTCACCCCTTGTGCCTTGGCCTCGGCGACATCGGCCTCCGTAATCTGCGGACTTGCCAGCAAGGTTGCCGACAGGCGTTTGAAATCGTTCATGATGTCGCCTTTGCGATGGGATTGGACCGCCATATTTGCACGGTATGGGCGGAGGGGACATGAAATAATTCGCATCGTGCCGATTTGTCCGTTATGTATTGGCAAACCATGGGGCGTTCTTCCGAGTCCGTTCCCATCTGAAATCCGGCTTGCAAACCGCTCATGCTGTCGGAGTTGGACATGATCGGGCGGGAAGACGAAGGTACGAATAGACTTATGGGTTATGATAAAGGGCGCCGTGGTCGGGGCCGTGACAAGCGCGACGGTTTTGGCGAAGACAGTTTCGATCCGTTCGGTGGCGGAAACCAGGGTGGCGGCGGAAACTACGGCGGCGGTGGTGATAGCTACGGCGGTGGCGGTGGCGGTGGCGGTGGCGGCGGCGGTTATGGCGGCGGCGGAGGCGGAGATCGCTTCGGTGGCGGCAATCGCGGCGGCGGCGGTGGTTACGGC
>JBASAR010000098.1:0-8499 GCA_049650705.1 Pontixanthobacter sp.
GTCGGCAACGGGATCGCCGGATTGCGATAGGGATCGAGCGCGCGCATGTCCGCCACCGGATCGGTCGCGAGATCGGCGGCGGGCACGTCCGCATCGGCCATCCGGTTGACGAAGGACGAATTGGCGCCGTTTTCCAGCAAACGTCGCACGAGATAGGCCAGCAGATCCTTGTGACTGCCGACAGGTGCATAGATGCGCACCGGGGTTTTATCGTTGCGTTCCTGTGCGGCTAAAGCGCCATACACATCCTCGCCCATACCGTGCAGCCGCTGAAATTCGAACGTGCCGGCAAAACCGTCCTGCTGGCTCAACGATTTGATCGCCCCGATCGTGTAGGCGTTGTGCGTGGCAAAGGCGGGATAGACCGCGTCGGGCGCACCCATCAGCTTGGCGGCGCTGGCGAGGTAGGACACATCCGTGCCGACCTTGCGCGTGAACACCGGGTAATCCGCAAAACCGCCCACCTGCGTCAATTTGATCTCGGTATCCCAATAGGCGCCCTTGACCAGTCGCACCATGAACCGCCGGCCGTAACGGCGAGCCAGTTTCACGATCCAGTCGCACAGCGGCGCGGCGCGTTTCTGATATGCCTGTATCGCAAGGCCGAAACCGTCCCACCGGGTGCCGTCTTCGCGTACGAAAAGGGCGTCGTCCGCCGCCAGCGCCTCGATGATATCCATCGACACTTCCAGCCGTTCGGCTTCCTCCGCGTCGATAGTAAAGTGGATATCCGCCGCCTGCGCGCGCAACGCCAGATCCTTCAGGATCGGCACGAGGATCTCGCGCGCGGCTTCCGCGTGGAGGAAATCGTATTTGGGATAGAGCGCCGACAGCTTCACCGAAATGCCGGGCGATTGCGCGATGCCGCCCCCGGCCTCGCGCGCCAGTCGATCGATCGCGCCTTCATAGGCCTGCCGGTAACGCGCGGCGTCATCGTAGGTCATCGCTGCTTCGCCCAGCATGTCGAAACTGTGGGTGAGGCCCTGCTTGCGTTCCGGGGAGGCGCGCTTCAGCGCCTCGTCCATAGTCCGCCCGAACACGAACTGTCCGCCCAGAATGCGCATCGCCTGCAGCGTCGCCTTGCGGATCACCGGTTCGCCCAGTCGGCCCACGGTGCGTTTAAGGGTCGCGCCCATGCCGCGCTGATGGCGTTCGGGCTGTTCCAGCACCTCGCCCGTCAGCATGAGGGAGAAGGTCGCGGCGTTGACGAAGGTCGAGCTGCTCGATCCAAGATGATCGCCCCATTCGATATGGCCGATCTTGTCGCGGATGAGCATGTCGGCGGTGCCGCTGTCGGGCACGCGCAGCAGCGCCTCCGCCAGACACATCAATGCGATGCCTTCTTCGGTGTCGAGCCCGAATTGTTGGAGGAACGCGTCGATCCCGCTCGCCTTGCGTTTGCGCGCATCGGTAATGAGTGTTTCGGCCAATGCCGTCGCCGCATCATGCACGGCGGATAGGGGTGCCGCCTGTTCCATCCGTTCCGCAACACAGGCGTTTTCTTCCGCGCGATAGGCGTGGCGCAATGTCGTGCGATCGAGCGGGGCGGGTTTCGTCATGGTCTGTCCTGCGGTAAAGGGCTCGTTCCGGTTTGAACCTCGTGCGTCCCGCGATCAAGCGAAGTGTGCGGCAGGGCGGTTGCGAAAATAGGAGCGATAATATGGCGGGGCGGTATTTCGACGAATGGCGGATCGGCGATCGGATCGAACACGAGATCCGGCGTACGGTGACGGAAACGGACAATCTTCTGTTCACCACCATGACCCACAATCCGCAGCCGCTGCATTTGGATGCCGAAGCGGCCGGGGAGAGCGAGTTCGGGCAAATTTTGGTGAACGGCACTTTCACCTTCGCGCTGATGGTCGGCCTGTCGGTGGGCGACACCACGCTGGGCACGCTGGTCGCCAATCTGGGCTACGATAAGCTGGTCATGCCCAAACCTGTGTTCATCGGCGATACGCTACGCGCGACGAGTGAAGTCACCGCGTTGAAACCGTCGAAGTCCCGACCCGATGCGGGGATCGTCACCTGGGACCATGAATTGTGGAACCAGCGGGACGAGGTCGTGGTGCGATGCAGCCGCGCGGCGTTGCTGAAGAAAAAGCCGACCTAGTCCGGCGCCTGATCCGGCCCCCGATCCGGCCCCCGATCCGGCCCCCGATCCGGGCGCACGATCCCGTCGCCGCCCAACGCTTCCCATAACAGCACCCGTGCGCGTGCGGCCCGTCCGCGTGCCAAGGCCACCCGTTCGCCCGACGCGTCCGCCACCCGCCGCGCATCGAGTACGGTAAGGAAATTGGACAGGCCCGCACGGAACCGCACCTCGGCCAGTTGCGCGGCGCGGCTGGCGCTGGCGCGTTCGCGGGCCGTCGTGTCCAGCTCACGGTCGGCGGCGGCGATCAGGCCATAGGCTTCCTCCGCCGTGCCCAACGCCGCGAACACCCGCCCGCGATAGGATTGAAACGCGATGCGTTTGTCCGCCGCCGCCGCGTCGATCTCCGCTTCGATCCGCCCGAAATCGATAAGCGGCGCGAGCAGCGATGCCCCTGCCGACCCGACGATCGCATCATCGTCGAACAGCCCACCCAGATCGAAAGCGAGCAGGCCCAGCGCGGCGGACAGCGTGAATTGCGGAAAACGGTTGGCCGCGGTGGCGGCAAGATCGGCATCGGTCGCGGCCAGCCGGGCGGACGCGGCGAGAATGTCGGGCCGGTTCGCAAGCAAGGAGGAGGGAAGCGCGGCGGGGGCGGGCGCGTCGGCACTGCGCGGCGCATCGGTGTTCAACGCGTTGCGCACCGCCTGTGCGGACAAAGCCGTCAAGGTCACGAGCCGCCCAACGATGCGCGGTTCCTCGCTCGCCAGCGCAGCCAGACGGCTGCGGCTTGCCTCCGCCGTGGTTTCAGCGCGCACCCGGTCGAAACCCGGCGCGATGCCGGCACGTGTCCGAATGCTGGCGAGACTGACCAGCGTTTCGGCGGCAACCAGATCTTCGCGCAACGCCACTTGCCGATCGGCGACGGTGCGCCAGTCGATCACGGCGGCGGCAATCTCCGCCACCAGCGACAGGCGTACCGCCGCGACGTCTGCCCCCGCCGCGCGTGCCCGCGCAATCGCTGCCCGCTCGCGCGCCCGCAAACGACCGAACAGATCGGGATCCCAACTGGCCGCAATATTGGCCCCATAGGCGATGCGTGTCGTATCGAACGCGACGCCTTGCGGCAGGTCGGCGCCGAACTGTGAAGGGTTGGTGCGGGTGCCGACAACCGACGCATCGCCTTCGATCCGCGGCAGCCGCCTTGCGCCCGCCCCGATGCGTTCCGCCAAAGCCCGGTCGAGCCGCGCCGCCTGTTCGAGCAGGCTGGGCGATCCTTCGACCGCCGCACGGGTCAGCGTGGCGAAGGCGGGATCGTCCACCGGCAGCAGCTGTTCCAGCGCGGTATTCTCGCTTTCGCTCGGCGCATAGGAGAACGCGGCGGGCAGCGTGGGCGGGGCGGTCGCGATCTCGGGCGGCGGACCGGCGACGCATCCGGCCAGCGCGACGCTCGCGATGCCGGTCAGGAGAACACCGCGCATCACTCGCGGCCGGTATTCGCAGCGGGCGCAGCGGGCTTATCGCGCGGGCCATCCTTGGCGGGGATGAAAGCGTCGACCTGCTGCCCCACCCGGAACAAAGGCTGCGCCCCGTCCCTCGTCGGCGGCAATTCATACAATACCTGCAGCACCCGCACGTCTACGCGTTCGCTGGCGCTGTTGGTCAGCGATCGTTTGGGCACCACCAACGGTTCGGCGCGCACGAAGCTAGCCTGCACCTGTTCGCCCGAGGCCCCGCGCGGGGAGACGGTGGCGGGTACGCCGGTTTTGAGCCGTGTCGCTTCGCTTTCGTCGATGTCGATACGGATATAGAGCGGCCGTGTTTCGCCCATGCGGATGAAGGGCTGGCTGGCATTTCCCTGCGTCGACACATATTCGCCGGGGCGGATGTTGACCGCCAATATCTCGCCGGACATCGGCGCGCGCACGGTCAGACGGCCGAGTTCGGTCTGCGCGCTGCCCGCAGATGCCTGTGCTGCCGATAATCGCGCGCGGGCCAGTTCCAGCCGGCTGCCGGCCGCCGCCGCATCGCCTTCCGCGCGAATGACCTCGGCGCGGCTGACGGCGGCGGCATCTTCGACATTGCGATAGAGCGCGAGCTGCTGTTGTGCGGTGGCCCGGGCTGTCTGCGCCTCCACAATGGCGGCGCGCGCTTCGGCGATGGCGGCGCCGGTTTCCGAAATACGCGAGCGGGCCGCGCGGTCATCCACGGTGAACAGCGGCTGTCCCTTGGTCACGTAATCGCCGGGTTGCACGCGCAGATCGGTGACGAGGCCGGACAATGCCGTGCCGATATCCACGATCTCGCTCGACGGTTCGACGATGCCCGCTCCGGCGACCCGCGCCGTGTCCGCCAGCGCACCGGTTGCGCGCGGCGGTTCCTGATCGGGTTCGAACATCGTGCGATCGGGCTGGCCTTGCCAAATAAAAACGACCGCGATGACCAGCGCGATCAGCGCGACGATCGGAAGCACCTTGCGCGAAAAGCTGAAGCTTCGGGGGAGGAGGGACATCTATCGGTTCCTGTTCGCTAGGCTGACTGCAGGTGTATTCACGCGGATCATCGCATCAATCATCGGGCATCTCCGTCCCGTCATGCGTCACACGGCCGTCTTCCAGCACCAGAATGCGGTCGGCCATGTCGAAAATACGGTTGTCGTGGGTCACGATGATGACGCTGCGATCCTGCGCCACGCCCACTTCGCGCAGCAAATCCATCACGCGCCGCCCGGATTTCGCATCCAGCGCGGCGGTCGGTTCGTCGCACACCACCAGCCGGGGTTCGTGGACCAGCGCGCGGGCGATGGCGACACGCTGCTGCTGCCCGCCCGAAAGCTGATTGGGCAGCTTGTCCGCCTGATCGCCGATATTCAATTTTTCCAGCATCTCCGCCGCTTTCTTGCGCGCTTTCAACCGATCCATCCCCTGCGCGATCAGCGGCACGGCAGCATTGGAGGCCGCGTCGATCGAGGGAATGAGATTGTACTGCTGAAAAATAAAGCCGATGTTGTTGAGGCGGAACTTCACCAGATCATTGTCCGAAAGATTGTAGATGTCGGTGCCGAACACCTCCACCTCACCCTCCGTCGGCCACAAAATACCGCACATGATCGAAATCAGCGTGGTCTTGCCCGATCCGCTTTCGCCGACCAGAAATGTCAGTTCGCCCGCGCGTACATTCAGGTCGATACCATGCAGCACGGTGATGGTCTGCTGACCCGCCTGAAAATCGCGGGTGACGCCCGTGGTTGCAATGGCGGTTTGCGCGCCGGTTTGAACAGATGCGCTCACCGGAACACCGCCGCCGGTTCGGTTTTCATCACCCCGCGCAGGGCGAGCCAGCCGGTCAGGGTGATGATGACCACCACCGCCACCAGCGACACCAACGGCACCTGCCACGGTATGTAGAACCCCTTGAATGTCGGTACGGATGCGAAGGCCGCGATGAACGCGACCGTGCCCAGCACGCCCAAGCCGTATCCGATCAGCCCGACCATCCCCGCCTGCGCCGCTACCATGCCCGCGATCTTACGGTTGGTGACCCCGATCGCCTTCAACGCGCCGAATTGTTTGATATTATCGCGGATGAACAGGCTGAAGGTCAGGCCCACGATCGCCACGCCGACAATGAAGCCCAGCACCACGGTAATCCCGAAATTGAGCGGGATGCCGGTGTTCTCGACGATAAAGTTTACTCCGTCGCGCGCGAATTCGTCTCTCGTACGGGCACGCAGGCCGGTCGCCGCCTCGATCCGGTCCGCCAGTTCGCGCGCCCCGACCCCGTCGGCGGCACCGACCAGCACGAAACTCATCCGGTTGCGGGTGCCGGGTACGTAGCGCAGCGCCTGGCTGTATTTGGTGAACAAGACGACCTGACTGGTAAAATCGGGAATGGAATCGGCAACCCCGCGAATAACCGCGCGCTGATCGTTCAACTCCAGCCGCTCGCCAATGGGGGATTGGTCCTGCGCAAACAGATTGGCAACGCCGACATCGTCGATGATGACACTGTCCGGTTGCGACAACACGGCGCTGCTGCCTTCCAGCATGGTCTTTGGCAGGCCGATCAGCGTGGCATCGTCGACCCCGATCACGCCGACCCCTTCAAGATCGCCTTCGTTCGTGCGGACGGAGGCATTGGCGCGCAGATGCGGTACCGCCCATTCCACGCCGGCCACACCGCGCACCTTGTCCAGTGCGGTGGCGGGCATGGGGAAGTTCACTTCGGTCGTCCGGCTGACCTCGTCCATCACCCAGACATCGGCGGTCGGCACATTGTAGACCCCCGATCCACCGCGTTCGATCAGATTGACGAAAATCGTCAGCTGCTGCGTAATGAGGAGGGTCGAGAACGCGATGCCGAACAGCAAACCGTAGAATTTGGTCCGGTCCCCCGTCAGCATTCGAATGGCGATCCAGAACATAGGCGGGGTCTCTTGTCCGGATGGCGCACGGTTGCGTTTTGCATCCCGCAGCCACATATTGAACGATAGCGTTTAACTGAACGGGACCGTTCATATTGTCAACCGATGAGAACGACAGACCGGACAGGAAGATCGGCCGCCCCGCCGATGCCGCGAAACGGGAGGCGATGCTGGCCGCCGCCTCCACCGCGTTCTTCCATTCCGGCTATGCCGCAACATCGATCGAGCAGGTGGCCGCCGATGCGGGCGTGTCCAAGGTCACAATATACAACCATTTTTCGGATAAGAGCGGTCTGTTCACCGCCGCGGTCGAACATGAATGCGCGAAACTAAGCGGGCATTTCAGCATCGATCAGATGCATGACGGCACATTGGAAGACCGCTTCGCACAGATCGGTACCGCGATGGGTGCGTTTCTTTCCCGCCCCGAAATGATCCAGTTCGAACGGCGCATCGCGGCGGAAACCGAACATAATCCGGCGCTCGGCATCGCGTTCCTCGATGCGGGGCCGCGCCAGATGAAGGCGCAGTTCACCCGGCTTCTGGAACGGCTGGTTGCCGAAGACGAACTGGTCATTGCCGATCCCGCGCTGGCGGCGGAACAATTCGTCGGCATGTGCAAGGGGCTGGGCGATCTGGAACGGCGTTTCGGCGCGTCGCACGATGCGGCCCGCGACCGCGAACGCATCGCCGGGGCGGTAACGGTGTTTCTCGCCGCCTATCGCCCACAGGTTTGATCGCCAAAATCGATTATAGTGGGCGTAAAGCGTTATCTTGCCATTCACCTGTCGGCGCCTACATTGGACGCGTGAAAGGATTCCCTCACCGATGAACGACGACAACGAACCGCAGACCCCGAACCCATGGCTGAAAAGCCTGATGGTATGGGGCGGCATTTTCATGGCACTGATCCTGGTGGTCACCATGTTCGGCAATTCCGGCGGGACGAGCGGCACGGAAATCGATTATTCCGGCTTCCGCGACAAGGTCGGGGAAGGGGCGGTGCAGGAAGTGCAGATCGCCCCCGACAAGATCGTCGGTACGATGAAAAACGGCGAAGCGTTCACCACCGTTCCGGTCGGTAACGACACGGGGCTCACCGAACTGCTGGAGGAACAGGACGTCCGCTATTCCGGTGCGCCGGTCGAACGGATGAACCCGTTGCTGGTCATCCTGATCCAGTCCCTGCCCTTCCTCCTGATCCTGGGTATCGCGTTCTTCGCACTGCGCCAAGTGCAGAAAGGCGGCGGCGCGGGCGGCGCAATGGGCTTTGGCAAGTCCAAGGCCAAGATGCTGACCGAAAAGTCGGGCAAGGTTACGTTTTCCGACGTGGCCGGCATCGACGAAGCGCGCGAGGAACTGGAAGAGATCGTCGAGTTCCTGAAAGATCCCAACCGCTTCTCCAAGCTTGGCGGACAGATCCCCAAGGGCGCGCTGCTGGTCGGTTCGCCGGGTACCGGTAAGACGTTGTTAGCGCGCGCCATCGCAGGCGAGGCAGGTGTGCCGTTCTTCACTATATCCGGTTCCGATTTCGTCGAGATGTTCGTGGGCGTCGGCGCAAGCCGCGTGCGCGACATGTTCGAACAGGCGAAGAAGAACGCGCCGTGCATCGTCTTTATCGACGAAATCGATGCGGTCGGTCGCCATCGCGGCAATGGTGTCGGCAATTCGAACGACGAGCGCGAACAGACGCTGAATCAGCTGCTGGTCGAAATGGACGGGTTCGAGGCGAATGAAGGCATCATCATTATCGCCGCCACCAACCGCCCTGACGTTCTCGACCCCGCATTGTTGCGTCCCGGTCGTTTCGACCGTCAGGTCGTCGTGCCGGTGCCCGATATCGAAGGGCGCGAGAAGATCCTCGACGTGCATATGAAGAAGGTTCCGTTGGCGCCCGACGTCAATGGTCGCACCATCGCGCGCGGCACGCCGGGATTTTCGGGTGCCGACCTCGCCAACCTCGTCAACGAAGCCGCCTTGCTGG
>JBASAR010000099.1:0-1678 GCA_049650705.1 Pontixanthobacter sp.
GGGAAGGGGATGACGATCAAACCCATTCGCACGATGATGAACCATTCCAGCACGGAGGTCTTCTTCGACGACATGCGTATCCCCGCTTCCGCTCTCATCGGTGAAGAGGGGCGGGGCTTCCGCTACATCCTTTCGGGCATGAACGCCGAACGCATCCTGATCGGATCGGAATGTATTGGGGACGCCAAGTGGTTCATCGAGCAGGCCACCCGCTATGCTTCGCAACGCGAGGTTTTTGGCCAGGCGATCGGTCGAAATCAAGGTGTGCAGTTTCCCATCGCCCGTTGTTATGCGCAGATGCGGGCCGCCGAACTGATGGTTCGGGAAGCGGCCGTAGCATTCGATCGAGGTGGCAATATTGGCGCGGAAGCGAACATGGCCAAAATGCTCGCTTCGGAAGCGAGTTGGGCAGCGGCGGATATGTGCGTCCAGACCTTCGGCGGGTTCGGTTTCGCCGAGGAATACGATGTCGAACGCAAGTTTCGCGAGGCGCGCCTTTATACTGTCGCGCCCATCTCGACCAATCTCATCCTGAGCTATCTGGCGGAACATGTGCTGGATTTGCCGCGATCTTATTGAGTATCGGATTGAGATAAAACTTGAAGCGGTCGCGCGATTGTGGCTCAAGTCCTGTGATGACGATCGAGGGACACCGGATCACACTGCCGCGCGAGCAGATGACGCAGGGGTTGGCGTTGATGGTGCTGCTGATCCTGACAGGATTGGCGATCGCGGGTCCCAGCGGACTCCTCGCATGGGGCGAGAATGCCAATCTCCTCAAGCAACGGCAGCAGCAGATTGCGGTGCTGGTCGAGGAACGCGACGCTTTGAAGAATCGTGTCGATCTGCTCGATCCCAACAATGCCGACCCCGATCTTGTCGGGGAGGAATTGCGTCGCAACCTCAATGTCGTGCATCCCGATGAAGTGGTATTGACCCTGTCGGATGGTGCGGACTGACCCGCAAAAGCGCGGGGCATGTTGCGCAATCGCGGGCTGTGCGCCTATAGCTTTCCGTAACGATCCCGCCTCTTCGCGTAATGCGGGGCGGCCCTTAATTAATTGAGGAATGCGACTTTGGCGAAGCAGGCGCGCACCCGCAAGACGGCAGCGAAGAACGATGACGGCGACACGGGTGCGGCGATCGACGCGCTTCAAAACGCACACGAAGCATCGCCTGTATTCGATGCCAGCAAAGAGCAGTTGCGCGGCTTTTACGAGCAGATGCTGCTTATCCGCCGGTTCGAAGAAAAGGCGGGCCAGCTTTACGGTTTGGGGCTGATCGGGGGCTTCTGCCATCTGTATATCGGGCAGGAAGCCGTTGCGATCGGTCTGCAAAGCGCCCTCGATAACGATCGAGACAGCGTGATTACCGGCTATCGCGATCATGGGCACATGCTGGCCTATGGCATCGACCCAAAAGTCATCATGGCTGAATTGACCGGCCGTGCTGCTGGTATTTCCAAGGGCAAGGGCGGGTCGATGCACATGTTCTCGACTGAACATAAGTTTTACGGCGGACACGGCATCGTCGGCGCGCAAGTCGCACTGGGTGGCGGACTCGCGTTGGCGCATAAGTATAAGGAAGATGGCGGGCTATGCCTCGCTTATTTCGGCGACGGTGCCGCCAATCAGGGTCAGGTTTACGAAACCTTCAATATGGCGCAACTGTGGAATCT
>JBASAR010000100.1:0-11010 GCA_049650705.1 Pontixanthobacter sp.
CCATGATGCGATCGCAACGGACATCTTTGCGCCCATGACCGCTTCACCGGCGGTCGCCGCGGGGCTGAACCCGTGCTATCTTCGTGCGCGCGGGCTCGTCGCATTGCGACACGATGGCGATGTCGCACGGATCGGGGCCGCGCGCGATCTGGACGAGGAAGAACGCCGCGCCCTCGAATTCGCGATGGGCGCGAAATTGCGGCTGGTCCGGCTGAGCGCGGAGGAAGTCGCCGCCAATCTTGCCGAAGTCGGGGGTGCAGGTGTGCCCATCATACCGACGACGGTATCCCCCGCGATCCCCGCTGCAAACGTGACAATGGTCGTGGGCGCCCCGCCGACGCGTAGCCTTGCCGACATCTGGATCGCCAAGATCGCGCCGTCGCCCGTAGCCGCGCTGCCATTGGCCCGCCTGCTGGAAGCGGGGTATACGCCGCAGGAGGCGAGCGGACTTCTGACCGACGGAGCCGAAAATTCCGCGCCGCCTGCCCCGGGGTCCGTCTGCCACGCGCTGCTGCGCGGCGAGGCGTTCGGCGATGCGGTGGTGGGGGATGCGGCACTGCCGGTATGGATGAAAAGCATCGTCGGCGCGTCGCACGATCAGGCGGCGCAAATCGGCAGCTTCGTCGCGATCGCACATTTCGATGCCGCGATGGCCCGGATGGTTCGCAGATCGGCCCGTGGCCGTATCGAGAGCGCGGTCGTCTGGCTGTGCGCGATCGCTGCGGCCTTCTCGGTGTCCGGCGGGTTCGGACTGGCGACGGCGGCGCTCGCGACGATTGGGGCGATCTGGATGCTGCGGCTGTCCCGGCGTAGCCCACATAGCGATCCGACCCGCGCGGAGATCCTGGCCATGGTCGAGATCGCGGCCACGCGCGATATTCCGCCATCGCGCGCTATCCGCGCCAGTCTCGCCCGGCTGGATGCGATGCTACCGACCTGGGGCACCCTGCCCGATACGCGCGACGGCCTGGCCCGCGCGCTGGCGCTGCCGCCCAGTTCGCGCGCGCTGTTGATGAAGGGCGATCTGGCCGATGCCACCCGGCTGTGCGCGCGCCTTCATTCGCAGCGTGGCGACAGCGCTTTGACGCAAAGCCATTGGTGGAACACGCGCCTTGGCTGTGCGATTTTCGCAATGGCGATCATCGCGGTTGTGGCCGGATGACGTCGCCCGATGCCATTCTGGTTCTCGCGGATGAAGCACTCGCCGAAGTGAACGTGAGCACCGCCGAAGCCAGCGAACCGGTCGTGCAAGGAACCGCATTCCTCGTCCCGCCCGCCCACATGCTGGATATCGATCTTCCCGCCATGCCGCCGTCCCGGCGCGAATTACGGCGGATGCTCGCCGAAGCGGCGCCGCTCCTGCCCGGCGACCTCGCCTGGACCGATCCGGCCCCCGGCGAGGATCAAAGGGCGCATGTCACCATCGCCCGCCGCGACTGGCTGGACGACAATGTGGCGCGGATGGAACGTGAGACGGGGACTATCCTGAATGCGTATGATGCGGCCGGAATGCACCGGTTCCGCTACCGATCCCCGGCGGCGCGGCGGGCCTGGTCGATCACGCTGGCGATATGGGGCGCGGCGATCCTCGCGCTTATGGCCGCGGGCATGGCGATGCTGGTCAGGGATGACCGCCCGGTCTCGCAAGGCGCATTCGCGCCCGTGCCGACGGCTGCATATCCGGCCGAAGCAGGCATCACGGCGGCGATCGTATCGCTGCGGTCGGGCGGGCTGCCACAAGAAGGGGTGACCGCCATATCCGGCCTTCCCGACGGTACGACCCGCATCGAGATCGAGACTGGCGATCCCGACGAATTGCGCCGAACGATTCGGGTGCGCGACGATAGTGCCAAGTCGATGAACAGCGGGCGGGCGAAAACCGGCCTGACGGAAATCGAGCAAGCACAGACACCCGGCGGGCGGTTCCGGGTTACCTATGGTCTTCGCCCATCGGAAGCGCAGGCGGTCACGACCGGAAATATGGCGGCGTTGCTGCAGGCGTCGAACCAATCCGAAGCGATCGAAGCCGTCGAGGCGCGTCTGACGCGGGAGGCGGCATCGCGGGGGCTGCAGTTGGGGGTCCTCGCCCCCGATGGTCGGTCGAACGGTTCGGCAGGCCGTCTGTCGAACGGTATTTTGCAATTCGACGTCGATCTGACCGGACCGCAAAACGCCATCCTGTCGGCGGCGAACGCGATCGAGAGCGAAGGGCCGCCGATGCGTTTCAGCCGTTGGCGGATCGAACCCGTGCGGACGGGCGACGATAGGGCTGTCCGCCTGACCGGCACGCTTCAGGTTCCATGGGCCGTGCTGCAATGAAGACGCCCATGTCCCATCGCGTCCATCGCATTTGGCGGATGCTGGCCGCGATCCCCTTCGTCGCGGCGCTGTTCGTCGCGCAATATGGGGGGGGCACCGACACAGACGACGACCTTTCGATCGGAAATCGGATGGCCCCCGAAAACGCCGGTTCGCCGATGGCAGCCCTTGCCATACCAATGACCGAAATCGCCGCCATGCCGCCTTTCTTCGCCATATTCGACGACGCAGTCGATCCGCAATTCGGCGGTGGGGACGGTAGCGGGGCGGGAATGGATGCCGCCGGACCGGAACCCCGATTGATCGGCATCGCCGGCCGCCTTCCCGACGATGCCGAAGTGCTGCTGCGAATGGCCGATGGCCGCACCACGTCGCTGCGCATCGGGGAAAGCGCGAATGGCTGGCGATTGGTCTCGATCGCGTCCGATCGCGCGGTATTTTCGGATCGGGAAAGGCGAATCGTTCTCACGATGGGACCGATGCCGTGAACGATGGCATCCCATCTGAAACCGTGCGTCCTTCGCCTGCGTAACATGCACGACACCTACCCAACCACGAGAGCGGTAACGATATGAAGAAACGACTAGCCCTGGCCGCCCTGTTGTTGAGCGCGGCGCCTGCATGGGCGCATGATTTCTGGATTCAGCCGGAAGCATTCGTACTGGATGCGCCGGCAACCGTGCCCGTGACCCTGTTCGTGGGACATGGGCAGGATCGCAGCCGTTGGGCGGTTCCAAGGGAGCATATCCTTCGGTTCGAAAGTATCGGGCCAAACGGCACGGTCGATCATCGCGACGGGCTGACGATGGGCGCCCCGGATGGCGATGCTTCGCTGGCGCTGACCGGCTTCGGCGCGCATGTCGTCGCGTTGCAATCGCGCAATTCGTTCAGCGATTTGGAAGGGGGGCGGTTCGATGCCTATGTCGCGAAGGAAGGGCTTGCCGCCATTGCGCAGGATCGCCAAGCCCGGGGCACGCCCCTGGCATCGGGTCGCGAATTCTACAGCCGCCGGGCCAAAGCGATCGTTCAGATCGGACCGGTCGATGCCGCCTCCACCCAACGCGTTGCCATGCCATTGGGTCTGGAGCTGGAGATCGTGCCGCAGCGCCATCCCATGGCGCTGGACGATGATCGAACCCTGCCGTTGACAGTACTGTATCGTGGGCGACCGCTGAATTATGCGCTGGTCAAACTCACCGATCTGAACGACGATTCCGAACCGGTCATCGAACATCGCACCGACCGAAACGGAAAGACCACCATCCGCATTCCGCACGAAGGATCATGGCAGTTGAACGTCGTCTGGGGCGAACCGTTGGCGAACGATGCGAAAGCCGATTACAGCACGATTTTTTCGAGCCTCAGTTTCGCCAGCAATTAGCCTGTTGCTAGTAAACCCCGTCCAATTCTGCCGGTAGGCGGGCTTCGGGCGGTTCGAGCAGCAGGCTGCGGTCGAATTGCAACGCCCCTTCTGCATCGCGCAACCGGCCGTATTTCTCTGCCGAGGCATCGGCCACCGCCCCTGGATCGCGCAGGATGGTGGGCTTCAGGAACACGAACAGCGTCCGGCGGGTCTTCGATTCGCGGCGGCTTTTGAACAATTCGCCCAGGATCGGAATATCGCCAAGCACAGGCACCTGGCTGCGGGTTTCTGTCTGATCGTCGCTGATGAGGCCGCCCAGTACGATGGTCTGGCCGTCATCCGCCAGCACGGTGGTCTGGATGGAACGACGGTTGGTGACCAAATCCGCCGCACCGGCGATGCTACCCAGGATGGAGGATACTTCCTGACTGACCTCCAGCCGCACTGTGTTACCTTCGTGGATACGCGGCACGACGCGCAGGGTGATGCCGACATCGGCGCGTTCGATGGTGGTGAAGGGTGTCGTGGTGATACCCTGCGACACGAAACTGCCGGTGCGGAACGGCACGTTCTGGCCGACCACGATTTCCGCCGGGCGATTGTCGAGCGTGGTCACGCTGGGCGTGGACAGCAGATTGGCCCTGGTCGATTGGCCCAGCGCCTGCACCAATATGGCGAAGTCGCCACGGCTGCCCAGGGCGCCGCCCAACCCTTCGCCGATGACCGCCGCTGCCGGCGCGCCGGCAAAGCCCAGCGCCTGACGGAGCGAAATGCCCAGATTACTGAACGACGTGCCGCCTGCATTGACCGGGAAATCCGCCGCGCCGCCCAGGCCCAGCTGGATGCCGAGCTGTTCCGACTGATCGCCGGTAATTTCCACGATCGCCGCTTCGATCATGACCTGCGGGCGTCGCACGTCGAGATCGTCGATCAGGGTCGCGATCATGGCGACCCGCGATTTGGTCCCGCGCAGCACGATCGCGTTGAGTTCGGGCGCAGCCTGTATCGCCAGATCCTCGCTCGAAAAACCGGTCGCCGGTGCGGGGCCGGACCCGGTTCCGGCGCGATTGCGCAATTCTTCGATGAAAGCGGAATTGTTGCCCAGTGTCGGCAAACCGCCGGCGGCAGCGGTGGTCTCGCGCAAAGGATTGACCCCCTCGACCAGCCGATTATCGCCGATCGTGCCGACCGGTCCAGCGCCGGAATTGAGGGTGCGCGCGGCGGGGTTGTTCGCTTGCCCTTCGCCGCCGATCAGACCGCCGACGATTTGGGTGATGGTTTCCGCGTCGTTGTAACGCAGGCGGATGACCCGCACGACCGTGGGTTCGCCATTGGGTCGGTCCAGCGTGCGGGCAATCCGCCGCGCTTCGGCGATTTCCGCCCGCGTACCGCGCACCAGCACGATATTGCTGCGCACATCGGCGACTGCGCGCGGTCCGCCATCTTCGCCCCCCATGATCGCCTCGATCGCGGCGGCCACGTCCACGGCCGAACCATCCCCCAGGGCGATGGTCGCGAAGCCCGGCGCCTCGGCCGCAACACCCCCGCGATCGAGTGTATTGGCGAGCGAGGCGATGCGCGCCACGTTGTCCGCATAATCGGTGACCACGATGGCGTTGGGATTGGTTACCGGTTCGACGCTGCCGAAGGTGGCGACCAACGGCGTGAAAATGCGCGCGGCGGCTTCGGGCGACAAAGTGCGCAGGCGAATGAGACGGGTGACGACCCGCCCCTCTCCCGACCCGTTGGTCGGTTCGCGCGCGGCGGTGGCTTGTGGAACGACGCGCCATGCGCGGCCATTGCGCACCACGGCATAGCCCTGCCCGCGCAGCACGGTGACGAACAATTGCCACACGCCCGCCGGGCTCAACGGAGTGGCGGAGGTGACGTTGATCGTCCCCTGCACCGTGGGATCGAGAATGATGGTGCGGCCCGTTATACGCGATATCTGCTGGGCCACATCGGCAATGTCGACATCGCGCATATTGACGACCACATCGCCGCGTGCGGACGCGGTTTGCGCGGCCGCCTGGGGAGCCAGCGAAGGATGGGCGCAAGAAACCGCGATGGCTATGGCCGATATCCAGCGCGAGAATATTCTCATGATACGGGGTCCTAGCGGACGGGCAGGGTCAGGGAAACCGATTTCCCGTCGCGCAACAATTCGATGCGTGCACTGCCGGCCGCGCGCGCCCGGCGCAGCAGATCGCCCTGTGACGTGCCACTGGCGACGGCTTGTCCGTTCAGACTGCGAATGACATCGCCGCTACGGATACCCGCCGCGCGCAGCGGTGCGGGCAAAGCGGGGCCGACGCGATAGCCCCCCGGCGTCGCCGACCCCTGCCGCGATGGTTCGATGGATGGCGGATCGGCAGCTGCCGGCGCAGGGGGCGACGCCGATGGAGGCGTGGCGCCGTCGCCGGAATTGCGCGAGCTTTCCGGTATCAGCGACCGAATGGATTCGACACCGCCTGACCGGGCGGGGGCGGAATTGCGCGGCGCTGTCGGACCGGATCCTCCCCCGCGCCTGTTGTTGCCAGTCGCATCGGCGGTCGGCGGCGCATCGGGGTTGAAGCCCAGAACGCGCAGCCCGCTGCCGGTGCGCAAGGTCACTTTTTCGGGATCGATGGCTTCCACCACACCGCCCGGCGTCGCGTCGCCGATGCTCACGGGAATGACTTCCCCATCCGGTCCCGCGATCAACGCAGTCGATTCGGCGGGATTGGTAGATGCGAAAATCGCTTTCAATACCAGGTCGCCGCCGCCCTGTTCGATGGTTCCCCCGCTCGCAATGCCGAACGGTGCCAGCGCCAGCAGCGGCGCGATATCGCTTCCGCCTGCGGGCGCCGCCGGGGGAACGGCCTGCGGTTCGACCGAATGGTAACCCATCAGCCGCCATGTCAAATTGGCCAGCGCCAGTGCGATCGTAGCGATGACCACCGCCGCCAGAATATCGACGCAGAGCCGTTTCTGTCGTGCGGTCATCGTGTCGAAGGCCGATGTGCCGAAAGGGAATGCGGGCCAGTTCATGGTGTCACCGTCCCGCTATCCACGAAGCCGCGCAGTGTCACGACGGAATTCGCGCTGCCCTGCGGCATGACCGTGATGGTGGCGAGGCGCATGTCCGGGTCTTCGCTGGGCGTGAGAGCGGTTGCGACACTCCATCGATATTGCAGCATCGGGCGCTCGACACGGCTATCGGCGATCGTCCCGCTCGCCGCCTGCAGCCGCGCTTCGGCGAGCGCGTTTTCCGCCACCCAGCGTGCCGCGGTCCGCTGATCCAGCGCGCGCAGGCGATCGACATGCGCCTCCACCGCCTGCACGATACCCACCGCGGCAATGCCGAGGATGACCAGCGCGACCATGGATTCGATCAGGGTGAAGCCGGCTTCCTTTTCGGGCGTTTCGGAGATATCGCGCGTCACGAAAGGTCCGAAAGACGCGCGGGCGGCAGGTTCTCGTCCCGATCGTTCAACCGCCCGACCTTCAGACCTTCAGGCACGGCAATCCGTTCGGTCCCGGCGGTTACCCCGTTGAAATAAATCGACCATTGCCCATCCTCTGACGCCAGAGTGAGAACGAATGGTTCGCCCGAACCATCCGCCCCCAACGAATAGATCGATTGCCTTTCCGCGCCCGTTAAAAACATTCCATCCGGCACATCGAACGGATCGGCCAAAACCCGGTCCGCGATCGGCACCCACTCGCCACTGGCGGGATCGCGTTGCCGGAAACTATATTCCTCCGGCGTTACCATCATGGCGCGGGGCAGGCCGTCGATCATGGTCTGGTCGGCCGCCAGTTGCAGCCGCGCTGCGATCCGCTTCGCTTCGGCCTGCGCGTTCAAATTGCTGTCGCCACCAAGAGCCAAGACGGATACCGATGCCGTGACCGCGATAATGGCCAAAACCACCAGCATTTCGACCAGGGTCATGCCGCGTTGGCTTTGGGGTTGGCTCAGAAATCGAACCAGGGGCTGGTCCGGGGCGCGTGTCACCGTCCCGATAGTGCGATATCCGCATCCACGCCTTCGCCGCCGGCGGCACCGTCCTTGCCCAGGCTGATCAGTTCGAACCCGCCGCCATCCGCCGTGTAGCCGTAATCGCGGCCCCAGGGATCCTGCGGCAGTTGGCCCAAATAGCCGTTGGGCGCGTAATTCATCGGCTCCGGCGCGGATGTCGGTCGCTCCACCAGCGCCGTCAGCCCCTGCCCGGTCGCAGGATAATCGCCATTGTCCAGCCGATACATCTTGAGCGCTGCGGAAATCGTCCGCAGATCGGTCTGCGCCACGGTGACGCGCGCCTGATCCGGGCGGCCGATGACATTGGGGACGATGAGATAGGCCATCACGGCGATGATCGCGAGCACGACGAGAATCTCGATCAGCGTCAGCCCCGCCTGGTCCATCGGCACGGGCCGGGTCGCGTAGGGGTGCGAACCGGCATCGTCCGCCGCGTTCGCCAGCCTATCGGCTGGCTTGGATATAAGAGGCTTTCGGGTCACGGGCATATTGCCTATTGTATAACCCGCCGATGAACAATTCCCAACCCGAAATGATGCCGCAGGAACGGCGCAACGAGAGCGGCATCTGGTCGCTCGACAACGGCAATCTGGCCAGCGTCGAGGATTTCGACGAGGGGCCGTGCGTCGTTCTGGTGCATAGCGAGAACGTGCTGATGCTGGCCGTCGAATTGCCGCCGATCGCCAGCGCCGCCAAACGCCGCGCGGCCTTGCCATTCGCGATAGAAGATCGCGTGGCGCAGCCGCTGGAAAAAGTGCATGTCGCTTTGGGGGCGGAGCTTTCGCCCAACGTCTTTTTGGTCTGCGTCGTGCGACACGATCTGATGCAGCGATGGATCGCGCGGCTGGAACTTGCCGATTTGCATCACGCGTCGCTGGTACCGGACGCATTGGCGTTGCCCCGCCCCACGCCAGGCCATTGGGCGGTCGATCTGGTCGGCGGCGTGCGCGACGACATGGACGATGCCGATCCGGCGGGGCGGGCCTGCATACGCGCACCCGACGGCACTGGTTTCGCGATGCCGGCGGCCATGCTGGAACAGGCATGGACGGCGGCGGGCGAACCGCGTTGCATCGCATTCGGCGACCCCCTGCCCCCGCATATGCAAGGCGCGTTCGAACCGGCCGTTGGCGAACCCGCGCCTTTGGGCGAGGTGCCCGGCGCTTCATTGCCGCCAGGGCTCCTGCTGCAGGAACAATCGCTGGCCCAGCGCCTGATCGTCCCCGCGCTCGATCTGCGGCAGGGTATCTATGCCGCACCGCGCGCCGGTTTCGATCCCTTACGCAAACGTATCGCCACCATCCTGGGCATCGGGCTGGTCGCCCATGCGGCCATCGCCGGCGCGAATGTCATGGCGCTGTCGAACATTGCCGATGAACGCGAGGCGGAGGTGCGGCTTCTGGCCCAGAACATGCAACCGCCCTTTACCATCGACGCCGATCTGGCGGTGACCGCGGCCGCCATTACGCCCACCGCATCGTCATCCGCACCGGGACAGTTTCTGCCACTATTGACCCGCGCCGGCACCGCCCTTGGCGCATCGGTGGGCGTGCTGACCTGGCAATCGGTTGGCTTCGATGCCGCCACGCAAAGCCTGACATTGGCGGTGGAAGCCGCCGATCTCGAAGCGCTGCAGGCCGCCTCCGCCGCATTGGAAGCGGGCGGCCTTGTGGTGACGCCGGGCGCCGCCAATAGCGCGCAAAGCACCACCGCCGTCGGTACCGCCGGCATATTCATCGTACGCGCCCCGTGAACGATACGCGCATGACACGCACCCCCCTTCACCAACGCATCGAATTGGGGGCGCTTGCACCGTATTGGCATCGCACCCGCGACTGGTGGAACGACTTGTCGCCACGCGAACGCGTTCTGTTAACGATACTGGGCGCGCTGGGCGCAGTTGCGTTGGTCATTCTGATCGCACTGCCTTTGCGCGAGGCGCGGCAGGACGCGCTCGATACGATACGCAACGCCGATCTGATCGAAGCGCGCCTGCGCAGTGGCGGCGCCGTCACCGGCGCAGGGCCGATGCGCACCGGCACCCCGTCTGCGATCGTCGCCAATTCCATCGCCGCCGCGCAATTGCAGGTCGGGCAGGTCGCCGCCGAGGGTAACGGTGTCCGGGTGACTGTGTCGGATGCACCGTTCGACGGGGTGATGCTGTGGATCGCGGATGTCGAGGCGACCAGCAGCCTTCGCGTGCGCAGCGCGGATATCCAGCGGCAAGGCGCGCCGGGTATCGTTACCGCCACTTTCGTGCTGACCCCGTGACGATGGATATCGATCCCGCCATCCAACCGCCTGCAACGCCGCCGACCGTCGCGAACGACCTGGAATCGATGCCGCTGGAAAGCGTGGCTCCTCATGCTGCGCCCGCGCCCGTATCGGCCGATCTCGCCTACAGCTTCGCCCGCGAAGGGGGCGCGCTGGTGACGAAGGAAGACGGGCGCAATATCTGCATCCATCGCGCCGATGCCCGCTTGGCGACGCTGCTGGAAATTCAGCGGCTCTACGGCAATATCGTGTGGCGGCCCGTGACGGACGACGCCTTCGCCACCGCGCTGCAAACGCAATATCGCGACAGCGCCAGCCTGGTCGCGGATGTAACCGCGGGGGACGAGATGGATCTCGCGACGCTGGCTGAAAGCGCGGCGGAGGTGGACGATCTTCTCGACACGCGCGACGATTCGCCGGTCATCCGCCTGATCAACGCGCTGCTTCTGCAAGCGATCAAGGAAGGCGCGTCGGATATCCATATCGAAACGCAGGAACGCCGCCTGATCGTGCGCTTCCGCATCGATGGGGTTCTGCGCGACATGATTGAACCCAAACGCGCGCTCGCGCCCCTGCTGGTCAGCCGGATCAAGGTGATGGCGCGGCTGGACATCGCGGAAAAGCGCGTGCCGCAGGATGGGCGCGTGACCCTGCGTGTGGGCGGGCACGACGTGGATGTGCGCGTATCGACCATCCCCACCCAGCATGGCGAACGGGTGGTCATGCGCCTGCTCGATCGCGGATCGGTGGAACTCGATCTCGTCAGTCTGGGCATGAACCAGCGCAATTCGGACCTGCTCGACCGCCTCCTGAAACGGCCCAACGGCATCATCTTCGTCAGCGGGCCTACCGGTTCAGGCAAGACCACCACGCTCTATGCCGCGCTCACCCGCCTCAACGATCGGGTCAGCAACATCATGACGGTCGAGGATCCGATCGAATACGAGCTGGAGGGGATCGCCCAGACGCAGGTCAATCATCGTACCGATATGAGTTTCGCGCGGGGGCTGCGCGCGATACTGCGGCAGGATCC
>JBASAR010000101.1:0-2696 GCA_049650705.1 Pontixanthobacter sp.
AGCGCCTGCATCTGCGGTTCGAATGCGAGAATTTCGGCGACGATCTTGCCGAGGGATTTGATGTACCGGTCGTTCGATGTACCGAATACGGATTTGACGAGTGCGTTGAACATGAAAAGGCTTTCGCAAATATATTGATTTGGGTCCGCCTGCCTCGTGCGCTTTCAGTTGCGCAAAGCGGCGGAAACTTTCGGAGGACGAGAGCGCGTTAAATTAACGCACGATCAACCCGAATGCGTGTCGTCGGAACCTCGATAAGGTTCCAGTATCGATCACGTGTGTCTGTGAGGGTACGGCCATGGCCCGCAGGGTCGCGCTGCCATAAAACAATGGCGGAAATCGTCGTGGCCAGGGGGGCGGCCAGGGATACGCCGGCAGCCTGTTCGCATGCCGCGCTCGCATTTGCCGCGTTTGCAGGTGCCCCTGCCGCCATCAGACCGGACAACAGGGCAAGGAAAGCGAATATACGACGCATCTGCGGTACATAGTAACGGGTTGATCGCGCGTCCACCGATCAGTCCGCGTTCGGCGGCTTGCGGCCTGTCCGGCGTTGCCATAAGCGGCGCGAATGGATGTAACGCCCTCCCCTCTTGCCCTGCCCTTTCCCGATCTTCCGCAGATCGGCGGCGTGTCGCTGCGCGTGGCACGTGCCGGCTACAAGGATTGGGATCGCTGCGATCTTACCTATGTCGAATTGGCCGAAGGAACCACCGTGGCCGGGGTCTTCACGCAAAGCGCGTGTCCATCCTTCGAGGTTGAATCAGGGCGGCGAAATATCGCGAACGGCAGGGCGCGCGCACTGGTGGTCAATGCCGGTAATTCGAATGCGTTTACTGGCCGTCGCGGGCGCAAGGCGGTGGAGGCTATCGTCGATCGCGTCGCGACGCATGTCGCATGCGAAAGGCACGATATTTTCGTATCCTCCACCGGTGTGATCGGCGTGCCAATCCCGTTGGAGCAGGCGCATACGGGGCTGGATGCTGCTTTCGCCTCCTCCCCATGCGGCTACGTCGAGGCGGCAAATGCCATCGCCACGACCGACACATTCGCGAAGGGCGCAACTGCCACCGCTATCGTCGACGGCACGACTGTAACCATGAACGGTATAGTCAAGGGCAGCGGCATGATCGCTCCGGATATGGCGACCATGCTTGGCTACATTTTCACCGACGCGGCCATCGAACCGGACTTCCTGCAGGCTGTTCTCGACGATGCGAATGCACGAACCTTTTCCTGCATTACCGTCGACAGCGATACATCGACCAGCGACACGGTGTTGGCTTTCGCGACCGGCAGTGCAGGCAATACCCCCCTTACCGGCTCAGGCGACCCAGGCGCGGATGCGTTCGCCGCGGCGTTACACGCAGTCTGCCGTCAACTATCGCAGCGGGTTGTGCGCGATGGCGAAGGGGCGCGAAAGTTCATCGAGATCGCAGTAGCCGGCGCGCAAAGCGATGCAAGTGCCCATAAAGTTGCGCTTTCGATCGCCAATTCCCCATTGGTCAAAACTGCAATCGCGGGGGAAGACGCCAATTGGGGTCGGATCGTCATGGCGGTCGGCAAGGCAGGCGAACCGGCGGACCGCGACCGCCTGTCAATTGCGTTCGGCGGCATTTTGACCGCGCGCGACGGAATGGTGGTGGATGGATATGACGAAGCGCCTGTCGCCACCCATTTGCAGGGGCAAGAGATCCGCATCGATGTCGATCTGGGTTTAGGCAGCGGTCATGCGACCGTTTGGACCTGCGACCTTACGCATGGTTACATTGCCATCAACGCCGATTACCGTTCATGAAATCCCAAACCGACGCCGTTCACGCCCTGATGCGCCATGTCGCCCAAACGGCGATCATGCCGCGCTACCGCAACCTTCGCAGCGTCGAGATTATCGAAAAGGCACACGAAGATCTGGTGACCGTTGCCGATCGCGAAGCGGAAGAAATGTTGAGCGATGGCCTAGCCAAACTGGCGCCCGGAGTGGCCATCGTCGGCGAAGAAGCGGCGCATGACGATCCGGCGGTCATGGATCGCCTGTCCGAAGAATGCTGGATCATCGATCCGATCGACGGCACGAGCAATTTCGCCAAGGGCGAAGGACATTTCGGCATCATGATCGCCTATGCGGTGGATGGAGCCGCCCGGTCGGGATGGATATACGATCCCCGGCGCGACCGATTGTGCGAGGCGTATCTTGGCGAAGGTGCCTATATCGACGGTGAACGCGTAACCGCGCGCACCAGCGGCGTATCGCCGCCACGCCTTGCGGCGATGACCCGTTATATGGAGCCCGATCAACGCGCCCTTTTCGATCGGGAAATCGCCCCGCATTACACTTTGGCAACCGCGCCAGGCTGCGCTGCCGAGCAATATCCGCTTACGGTTCTGGCGGAACACGATGTGGCGATCTACGAACGTACCCTGCCCTGGGATCATGCCGCCGGGGCATTGTTCCTTAACGAAGCGGGCGGCACGTGCTTTCGTCTTGATGGGTCGCCCTATCGGGTCGACAGCGGACGAAAAGGTATGATCGGCGCGGCCAATCGCCGCCTGTTCGATGATTTAGCCGAACGATTGACGGCAGCCGGATATTCACCCGCCGCCAACTGATCTTAAAGCTGGCTTTCAAGCCATTGCTTCAACTGGTTCTTGGGCCGCGCACCCTGGAGTTCGGCGGTCTTCTCGCCGTTCTTATAAAG
>JBASAR010000102.1:0-5034 GCA_049650705.1 Pontixanthobacter sp.
GGCTCCTGTTCGATGAACATGAACGGCAAGAACGGGTTGGCATGCACATCCGCTATCGAGGATATGAAGGGTGAGATACAGATCACCCCCTTGCCCCATATGGATGTGGTGAAGGATTTGGTGCCGGACTTTACCCATTTTTACGCACAGTATGCTTCCATCCGCCCGTGGCTGCAGGCAGTGACACCGACGCCCAGCGGCAAGGAACGCTTGCAGTCGCCCGAACAACGAGAGCAGCTGGACGGCTTGTACGAATGTATTTTATGCGCCTGTTGTTCGGCGGCATGTCCGTCCTACTGGTGGAACAGCGACAAATTTTTGGGGCCGGCTATCCTGTTGCAGGCCTATCGCTGGTTGGCCGACAGCCGTGATGAAATGACCGGTGAGCGGCTCGATCAGTTGGAGGACCCCTTCCGCCTTTATCGCTGCCATACGATCATGAATTGCGCCAATGTGTGCCCCAAGGGGTTGAACCCGGCCAAGGCGATTGCCGAAACCAAGAAGATGATGGTCGAACGCGCGATCTGAGCCGATTACTCGCCTCGTAAGCCGACACGATGCGTGCGCCGTCTGAATATTTTACCCATGCACCGATCGGGGATGCGCCCGGTTGGTATAGCTGGGACATGAAGGACGATAGCCGGTTCAACAGCCAGGTTCTCGGTCCCATGCGGGTTCGGCACGAAGGCGATTTCTGCCGGCTGCGGATGTTTCCAAAACACAAGCATACCAATTTGCAAGACATGATCCATGGCGCGGCAACGCTGGCGCTGATCGACATATCACTCTTTTCCGCCATGCATATCCTGTGCGAAAGCGAAGCGGGGATGGCGGTCACGCTAGAGCTTTCGACCCAATTCATCGGTGCGGGCAGAATCGATGAACCTCTGGACTCGGTCGTCGAGATCATGCGGGAAACCGGCCGTATGATTTTCCTTCGCGGTACGGTCGTGCAGCAGGATCACCTTGTCGCCTCTTTTTCCGGTCTCGTTCGCAAGGCATCGCCCCCAAAATGAACGATACCCCGGTGTCGCGTTATGAAGAATTGGTGCGCGCGGGCGAGCTGCGTGCCGACGATGAACAGGCGTCGGCGGCACGGCAATTGGCTGCATTGCGCGGGGCGTTGACGGCGCAGCGCGCGCCCGGTTTCTTCGACAGATTGTTTGGAAAGTCTACGCCCGCCCCCCGCGGTATCTATATGTGGGGCGGCGTCGGACGCGGCAAATCCATGCTTATGGACCTGTTTCACGACGCCCTGACGATCCAAGCGAAGAAGCGCGTGCATTTTCATGCGTTCATGCAGGATGTGCACGGGCTGATGCGGTCGTATCGGGCGTCCGATCCCGGTGATCCCATACCGCATGTTGCGCACGATATTGCGGCCAAGATACGCTGCCTCTGCTTCGATGAAATGGTCGTCAACAACAGCGCGGACGCCATGATCATGAGCCGGCTGTTCCGCGCGCTGATGGTCGACGAAGGCGTGACCGTGGTGACCACATCGAACCGGCCGCCGCGCGATCTTTACAAGGATGGGCTGAACCGCGAGCATTTCCTTCCCTTCATCGACCTTATTGAAAGCCACCTCGATATCGTGCCCCTGAATGGTCCGATCGACTACCGCCTCGACCGGATCGGCGGGCTGGATACCTGGCACACGCCGCTCGGCGATGCGGCCACGGCGCAGGTTCGTGAAGCCTTCTTCCGCCTTACCGATTACGATCCGGACGACGGCGCGCACGTGCCGTCCGCCGATATCGATTTGGGTGGTGGACGGAGCCTGCATGTTCCCCGGTCGCTCAAAGGCGTGGGCGTCCTAAGTTTCAAGCGGTTATGTGCGACCCCGCGCGGGGCAGCCGACTATCTGGCACTGGCGCGCGCCTATCACACGATCATTATCGTCGGTATACCGGTCATGGGGCCGGATGACCGTAACGAGGCGACGCGGTTCACCACCCTGATCGATGCCTTGTACGAACAGCGCGTGAAACTGTTCGCAACCGCCGATGCGCAACCGTCCGATCTCTATCCTTCAGGCGATGGCAGCTTCGAATTCGCACGCAGTGTCAGCCGGCTGATGGAAATGCAAAGCGAGGACTATATGGCGCTAGGCCATGGGTCGGATGAGACAGTCTCCACCGTCTGAACCTCGGTTTTGAAATCCAGCGAGATACTTGGCGATGCGAGAATCAGACCCTGGCGCCCAATTGTTCGATTGAGCGGTCCAACATGATCAACTGCCATAAGATACGCCCGTAATCGGATCGGCCCGATATATGGGCATCCGATATCCGCTGGACCGCCTCCCCATCGAACAGCCCGGTGCCCATAAGATGGGAATTGCGCCCGATCGCCTGCGCCTGCGCTTTCAACGGTCCGCGAAACCATTGGGTGATGGGGGTGACGAAACCTTGTTTCTGGCGATAAAGTATCTCCCCCGGAAGATACCGTTCCATCGTATGTTTCAGCAACCATTTGCCATGTTTTCCGCGAATACGCTGCCGATCGGGCAGGCCGGCCGCAAATTCGATCAAGCGATGGTCCAGCAATGGTTCGCGGGCTTCGAGGCCGACCGCCATGCTCGTCCGGTCCACCTTGGTCAGAATGTCCCCGGGTAACCAAAATTTCAGATCGGCATATTGCGCGCGGTCGAGCCCGCTTCGGGCCGGCGCACTGCGCATCAAATCGACCATCGGGCGTTCCCCACGATAGTCGCCCAATTCGCAGCGTAAATCTGTTGAATAAAGCGAATGGCGCAGCTCGGGCGGGATCACCGACAGGGCCATGGCATAACCTTGCGCACCGTCGCGTTCCAGCGACTGAAAAGTCGACTTTGCGCGAAACATGCGCGGGGCCCAATCCGCCTTGGGCCAATGGCGGCCGAGCGCGCCGAACATCATGCGCCGTATGACGGGCGGCATGGTCGAGCGCACCGCCTCTTCCCGCGCGTGGAACAGATGGCGCCGATATCCCGCGAACGCTTCGTCCGCCCCATCGCCGGACAGCGCCACGGTCACATGCTCGCGCGCCAGTGCGCACACCCGCCAGGTCGGCAATGCCGAAGCATCCGCGAACGGTTCGTCGAACATTTGCGCGAGCGCATCGATCTGGCGAAAATCGTCGGGCGCGACGGTTTGGCTGTGATGCGCCGTACTGAACTGACGGGCGACCTGCTTCGCGTATGAAGTCTCGTCTAGGGCAGCGACATCGAACCCGATCGAACAGGTGGTGACGGGCTCGCGGCTTCCTTCCGCCATCAGCGCCACGACGCTGGACGAATCGACCCCGCCCGACAGAAACGCGCCAAGCGGCACGTCGGCGGTCATGCGCGACTGGACCCCTTCGCGTAGGTGACACAGCAGTTCAGCGGAATGATCCGCGACCGAACCCTTCGATCGCCGCGTGAAATCGATATCCCAATAACGCCGGGGTGCGGCGGGTGTTTGCCCATGTCGCAGAACCTGAAAATGTCCCGCGGGCATCTTTTCGACGCCCCGCAGGATCGATCGGTGATCGGGCACGTACCCCCAGGTCATGTAGTCTTCGATCGCCCGCATATCGAGGCGGCGTTTAAGCAGCGGGTGCGCAAGCAAGCCCTTCAGTTCGGATGCAAACACCATGCTACCATCGCTTAACGGTGCCATGAACAGGGGTTTGACGCCCAACCGGTCGCGCGCGAGAAACAGTTCGCGCCGCTGTACGTCGTAAATGGCAAAGGCGAACATGCCAATGAGCCGCGATAGGCAGTCGTGACCCCAACGCTGATAGGCGGCGAGGAGGACTTCGCTGTCCCCGTCGGTCCGAAAACGCGCCCCGCCCTGTTCGAGTTCGCGCCGTAATTCACGATAATTGTAGATTTCCCCGTTGAAGACAAGGACGGCATTGCGGTCCACTGAATGCATCGGTTGCGCCGATCCGGCGATGTCGATGATGGAAAGGCGGCGATGACCCAAGCCGACCCCCGCCCCGGTCCACACCCCGGACCCGTCGGGTCCGCGATGCGCCAGAACGTCGCACATCCGCCCGACGCGAACGGGGTCGACGGGTTTTGGCGTGCCGCAATGGAAGATGCCTGCAATGCCGCACATGACGCGCTCCTAAAGCCCCGGAGCCTCGCGGTCCAACCATTCGCCTTCCTCGCCAAAGCCGACACGGGAAGAGGCGATCGCGGCGGAAGCCCGTCCGTCGCCCAGTATCTTCGACGACAGGATGAATACCATGGTCGACTCGGGCCGCATGAACAACCGATCGTGTATGATGGCGAGTTTGAGTTTTAACGCGCTGCCGGTCAGATGATTGCCGCTGCGACATTGCGATTGCGCGAGCCCTTTTATGATGCCCGTGTATCAGCAACCAGTCGCTTTGCACGCCGCATGTCGCCGGACCCGAACATGGACGAAGCCGTCGCCAATTATCGCGCCCTCGCCCGGCGCGCTGGCGTCGCGCCCCCATTCCGCGCGCCGTGATAGGGGACGAATGCATCGACATGGGCACCTCACAGATGGGTGTAACGCCAAATGAGGCGATAATCCGATCCGGCAGCGCGCGGTATCCACGGTTCGGCCGGATCGTAGTCGCGTAAGGTCCACCCCGGCACTTCGGGAAGCGCGTCTGTATGCGGAACGGGCGCGCTGACCGCCAGAGCGGCACGATGCCACATGGCGAATGCGCCTACCGCTGCAGCGATTGCCGCTGTCACGCCCGAAACGCCCGTGTCGCGACCGAAGTGTACCAATCGCTGAAACGTCGCGGGTCACTGCGCCACGTCAAGATCGACGCCCAGATCATCGGTATTTCGATCGGACCAGGGTCATGCCGACGCGAGCAACGCACCCGCCACGATTACCACGCCCGGCCATCACACGCATGGTTCGAAGCCCGGTATCGCTTTCCGGCGTGAGAGGATTAGCCAGTAGATGATCGGCGGAACGAACAGTACGTGGTCATAGGTCGAGATGTTTCACCCTGGGTCGAACATCGTCAGCCGATCGGACCATGTCAGCGCCAATATCGCGGTCCATGTGACCGCCATCT
>JBASAR010000103.1:0-11478 GCA_049650705.1 Pontixanthobacter sp.
ATTCAAGGGAAACACCACCTTGTATGATCGACCCAATGGCGAATTCTGGACTGTTTTTCGAGAATTCGCGCCATGCTGCGAAAGCCGGCGGAGGGGTCTGGCCGGTTGGCAAACCGCCATTCGACAGAACGACGGCGGCAAAGCGATCTGGGGTTTCGGCGAGCAGTCGCAAACCTATCAGCGATCCCCAATCCTGACATACGAGCACGACGTCGCTAATATCCATCGCGTCGAACCATTCGCGTATCCACGCGACTTGACCGGCGTAGCTATAGGCTTGCGTATCAATCGGTTTGTCGGATTTTCCGAAACCAATGAGATCGGGTGCGAGCACCCGGTAGCCCACATCCGCGACCGGACCGATCATTTTGCGGTACAAGTAACTCCAGCTCGGTTCACCGTGCATCATCAACATGACGGGTGCATTGCGCGGCCCCTCATCGCAGTAATGCATGCGCAAGCCGTCGTTCGTTTCGAAATAGTGCGGTGCGAAGGGGTAATCCCGAAGCCCTGCAAACTGGCTGTCCGGCGTACGATGTATCGTAGTCATATTACGCTCCCCCTCCGCATTCGACCTGGCCAAAAGCCTCCCCACGAATTGGATGGAACCCGTGGGGAGGAGGCAAGCTTATTCGCCGAACGTGCGCTGCCACCAGCCACGACGGGGCTTTTCGTTGGTATCTGCTGCCGCCGTGTCGGTGGCAGAACCTTTATCCGTGACCGGGGCGGTTTGCGGCGCTTCCGCAGGACCGGAAACCACGGCGACATCATCCTTCAATTGGTCGGATACATCTTCCGCTGCCTTGGATGCCGTTTTCTTTCGCGGCGCGCGCTGGCGTTTGGGTTTATCATCGGAATTGCCGTCGACGTCTTTCACGGTATCCACAACTGTCGGTTCGGATTTCTTTCGCGAAGCCCGTTTCCGCTTCGGCTTCTCGTCATTGCTAACCGTGTCGACATCTGACCCAGCCTTATCTGCGCCGTCATCTTGGCTTCGGCCTTTCGGTTCCGCCTTTTTTCGTGGTGCACGCCGTGATTTCGGCTTCGCCTGAGTGGCGGCAGCTTCGGCGGTCTCGGGCGTATCGCTCGGACCGGCAACGACGGGCATGTCGTCAACTACATGCTCGGATACGCTCTGCAACTTCGCAGCATCGCCGGCAGTGATTTCGACGTCGGCATCGCGATCGTTTTCGTCTTTGTCGGAGTTGCCGTTGGCGCGATCGCCGTCGTTACGATTCTTGCCGCCTCTGCGACCCCGCCCGCCACGGCGACGTCTCTTCTTCTTCGGCGCATCGTCGTCATCGTCGTAATTGTCGCTGGGTGAGGCATCGTTGGCGTTCTTGTTACCGTCTTTACCGCCGTCATCGGTATCGCCGTCATTCCTGTCATCACCGTCCGACCGGTTTCGTCCGCGGCCACCGCGCCGGCGGCGTTGTTTTTTGGGCGATTGACGATCGCTGTCACGATTGTCGTCGACATCGTCATGATCATCGTCGACCGATCCGGTTTCCAGTTCTTCATCGTCATCGTCATCGTCCACGATAGGTTCGAACTTCGGCGCTTCGGACGGACGAGGTCCGGAACTCGTAACGAGCATCTTGGCGCCTTCATCCTCGCCTTCCGGAACCACTTCGACGGATACGTTGTAGCGATCTTCGATCTCGGCCAGGTCGCCGCGCTTCGTATTGAGCAGATATACGGCTGCTTCGGTACTGGCGGACAGCGAAATGGTCGTTCCCTTGCCCTTGGCCGCCTCATCCTCGATCAGACGCAGAGCGGATAGACCAGCACTCGATGCGGTCCGCACCAGTCCTGTGCCATCGCAATGCGGGCATTCGCGAGTGGTCGCCTCCAGCACCCCGGTACGCAAGCGTTGACGGCTCATTTCCATCAGGCCGAAGCTGGAGATGCGGCCGACCTGAATGCGCGCACGATCGCTCTTGAGCGAATCCTTCATCGCCTTTTCGACTTTACGGACGTTGGAATTATAATCCATGTCGATGAAATCGATGACGACCAAACCGGCCATATCGCGCAGGCGCAACTGACGCGCTATCTCGCGTGCCGCCTCCATATTGGTGGCGGTCGCGGTCTGTTCGATCCCATGTTCCTTGGTCGAACGTCCGGAGTTGATATCGATCGATACGAGCGCTTCTGTCGGGTTGATGACGAGATAGCCGCCCGATTTTAGCTGCACGACCGGATCGTACATCGCCCGCAATTGGTCTTCCGCGCCATACCGCTGGAACAGGGGGACGGGATCCGAATAGGCTTTCACGCGGCGCGCATGGCTCGGCATCAGCATCTTCATGAACGCCTTCGCCGATTTGTAACCGGCTTCGCCTTCCACGATGACTTCTTCGATGTCGCGATTGTAGATATCGCGAATGGCGCGCTTGATCAGGTCGCTATCCGAATGGATCAGCGCCGGCGCACTGGATCCCAGGGTATTATTGCGAATTTCATCCCAAAGCCGCGCGAGGTAATCGAAATCGCGTTTGATCTCGGTTTTGGTGCGACTTAATCCGGCGGTACGTACGATCAAACCCATGCTTTTCGGCAGGCTGAGATCGCCCACGATTTGTTTCAACCGCTTACGGTCGTTCGCGCTTGAAATCTTGCGCGAGATGCCGCCCCCATGGCTGCTGTTGGGCATCAACACGGTGTAACGACCGGCGAGGCTGAGATAGGTGGTCAGTGCCGCGCCTTTGTTGCCGCGCTCTTCCTTTACGACCTGGACCAACAAAACCTGACGGCGCTGAATGACATCCTGTATTTTGTAACGGCGACGCAGGGCAACGCGTTTCGCGCGCACCTCATCCACTTCCTTTGCGCGGCTCTGGTTGTTGCGGCCGTTCTGCTTGCCACCGCCCTTTCTTTTGCGCGTGCGACGCCCCCGACCGCGACGGCCGTTGCTCCGACCGTCGTCATCGTCGCTGTCGTCATCATCATCGTCTTCATCGTCGGAATCATCGCCATCCACATGACCTTCTTCGATGGTTGAAACCCGGTCCTTCTCGGACGTATCGATTTCCTCCATGCCTTCTTCGGACATGTCTTCGGCAAGCGCTTCGGACGATTCGTCGTCGGCATCATATTCGCCGCCCGGCATATTGCCGTCTTCTTCTTCCTCGGCGCGCAAGCGCGCTTCTTCCTCGGCAGCTTCCGCATCTTCAGCGAGCAGCGCCTCGCGGTCCTCCTTCGGAATCTGGTAATAGTCCGGATGGATTTCGTTGAAGGCAAGAAAGCCATGCCGGTTGCCGCCGAAATCGACGAAGGCGGCTTGCAGGGAAGGCTCTACCCGCGTGACTTTCGCGAGGTAGATATTGCCTTTTATCTGTTTATGTTCGGACGATTCAAAATCGAACTCTTCAATTCGATTGCCTTTGAGTACCGCCACCCGGGTTTCTTCCGAGTGACGCGCATCGATCAACATGCGCGTTGCCATTATGTGTTCTCCAGACGCGGCCGGGCGGGGGCGACCGGAATGCAATTTGCATATCCCGTCCCCTTGGTAAGGCGCGCCATCTAATAGGGGTGTCACCGGCACAGGCAGATTTATCGCCTGTTTTATCGGTGACTGTATAAAAACGGCGGGTGCAATCTACCATACCCGTAACTGCGCCGCGCCGCGATGATGTGTCTGCAAAACCGAATTCGCGCTTCATTCGCGCGGCCAAATCCACAACCGATCGGGTGCGGCGTGTGAACCGCGAAGCCAGATCGGGGAGGAAGCCATTCATGTTCGCATCAACCTGTCGGATGTTCCAAAACGAACTTCGAAACTGCAAGGTACGGACCATCCAATGCATGATCGTAATGGATCATGAAAAACCGACGCCGATCCTACGATTGTTCGTTCGGTTAACGGTGAGCCCAACTTGCATGGTTCGGAGCTATCACCACTCGTTTCCTTGCGCAACCTTATTGCGTGAGGCGGTACGAACGCCTTAATGTCGCGCCGTCATGTCGCTTCGTTTGCAAATCTGCTTGCTTTTCCTGTCGCCCCTTGCCGTTTTGGCCATCCTTTACGGCATAGGCGCGACCTTGCCTGTCCCGCATATGGGCCGCAATTACGTCGTCAGGCTGTTGATGCCGGATGTCGATGCCCCGCTAAATCTGCCGGCGATTGCCGGTCCGCAGGACAAAACGCGGCCTCTGGTGGTTATCGATGCCGGACATGGCGGGCGGGACCCGGGCGCCAGCGGTAGCGGCTATCTTGAAAAGCGGGTGGTCCTGCAACTGGCCCGGGCACTGCGTGGCGAACTGATGCGACGTGGCGGCATCCGCGTCGCGATGACCCGCGATGGCGACGAGTATGTTCGCCTATCCGACAGACCCGAAATCGCACGGCGATTGGGGGCCGATTTGTTCATCTCGATCCATGCGGACTCGTCCGGGGAGGAAAGCGGGGTCAAAGGGGCGAGCATATATACCCTGTCGGAAGACGCATCGAGCCAAGCGGCGGCGCGCTTCGCGGAGCGGGAGAACCGGTCGAATGCGCTGAACGGTGTCGTTGTCGACCGTAGCGATCAACAGGTGAATGATATTCTTGTCGCCCTATCGCAGCGCAGGGTGCAGGAACATTCCGCGGAATTGGCCGGACTGATCGTTCGCGAAGGGAAAGGTGCGCTGGAGTTTCATCCGCAATCACGCCGTTCGGCCGCGCTCGCCGTTTTGCGCGCACCCGACGTTCCGGCCGTCTTGTTCGAATCGGGTTTTATCACGAATGAATTCGATGCGGAGAGGCTGACTTCGGATGTGGGCCGCGAACAGTTCGCGAACACGCTGGCGCGCGCCATCGCGATCTATTTTGCCCGGCAGTCCAGGTCGTGATTTAAGCGGCTCTCGCGTCAGCCCCAAATCGTTCTGGTGCGAGACAGATAGGGAATGCTAAGGGCTTTTCCCAATCATGGCTCAAAACTCCACATTCGAAGCATTCAGCTACCGCATTCGTCGCAATGCCAATGGCGCGTTTGCCTGGTTGCGTACCAATTGGCGCGATCGCAAATGGTTTAGGCGCGGGGCAATCGCGTTCGTTTTGTCGCTGATCGTCTGGCTGGTCGCATGGGTGTTGCTGGCACGCAGTCTTCCCGATGCTGAGACGCTGCTGGAATACGAGCCCCCGCTTCCCACTGTCGTACGCGGGATCGACGGGGGTATTGTGCATTCCTACGCCCGTGAACGGCGGGTTCAGCTTCAATATCCCGATTTTCCCGAAACCCTGATCGAAGCGTATCTGGCAGCCGAGGACAAGACGTTCTTCAGCCATGGCGGCATCGATGCCGGCGGGCTTTTTGGCGCGGTTGTCGACTATGTTAGCAAGCTGGGGTCGGACGAGCGAGCCGTCGGTGGGTCGACCATAACCCAGCAGGTGGCGAAAAACATTCTGCTGACGAACGAATATTCGGTCACCCGCAAGATCAAGGAAATGATGCTCGCCCGCCGGATCGAGGATGTGCTGACGAAGCAGCAGATCCTCGAACTTTATCTCAACGAAATACCGCTCGGAAGGCGCAGCTATGGCGTACAAGCGGCAGCGCGCGCCTATTTCGACAAGGATGTCGGCAATCTCGATCTGCATGAAATGGCGTTTCTCGCGATATTGCCGAAGGCGCCGGAAGTGTATGGGCGCACGCGGAACGTCGATCGTGCCATCGAACGGCGAAATTTCGTACTCGACCAGATGGCGGAGAACGATTTCGTATCGGCAAGTGAAGCCAACGCAGCCAAATCGCAATCGCTCGGCCTGGTTACGCAACGCTCGAACGTGCAATCCGTCGATGCAGGCTACTTCCTGGAAGAAGTGCGCCGCGAATTGATAGAACGGTTTGGTGAAACATCGGAAGATGGGAGGAACAGCACCTATTCCGGCGGTTTGTGGGTGCGCACTTCACTCGATACCGAAATGCAGGATGCTGCCCGCGATGCCCTTCGCAAGGGCATGATGCGCTATCATGGATCGCGTGGATGGGGCGGACCCATCGCGACCATCGATTTTGCCGATGGCGATTGGGCGAGCCAGCTCGACAGTTCCTACCTCGGTATCAATTACGAAGGATGGCGCGTAGGCGTCGTTACGAAACGCGACGGGGGATCGGCTTCCATCGGATTTTCCGGGGGGGAGGAAGCGCCGCTGACGAACCTGCCCAATGCCTTGAAAGCCGGGGATGTCATCGCGGTTGAAAAAGCCGGCGACGGATACTGGGTGCGCACCTTACCGACTGTATCCGGTGGGTTCGTGGCGCAAAACCCGCAAACAGGGCGGGTCATGGCGATGCAAGGCGGCTTCGACAGCCGACTGGGATCGTTCAACCGCGCCACACAGGCGCAGCGCCAGCCGGGTTCGACCATCAAGCCATTTGTTTACGCCACCGGGCTGGATAACGGGCTGACCCCTGCAAGCCAGGTGCCGGACCAGACGTTCTGTTACTATCAAGGATCGCAGCTTGGCGAGAAATGCTTCCGCAATTCCGGCGGCGGCGGCGGCGGTGTGCATACGATGCGTTGGGGTCTTGAACAGTCCCGTAACCTGATGACCATTCATGTGGCGATGGAAGCCGGAATGCCGAAGGTCGTGAAGACGATCGAAGATCTGGGTATTGGCACGTTCGACCCCTATCCCGCTTTCGCTCTCGGTGCAGGCGAAACGACGGTTTTGCGGATGGTGAATGCCTATTCCACACTCGCCAATCATGGGCGGCAATTCGACCCCACGCTGATCGACTATGTTCAGGACCGCCGTGGCAAGGTTATCTACCGGGCGGACAAACGTGAATGCACCGGGTGCAACATGCCCGAATGGAACGGGCAGGCCATGCCTCGTCTAGCACCCGGTGGACGGCAAGTCATCGATGCACGCACCGCATTTCAGACCGTCCATATGCTGGAAGGCGTTGTCACGCGCGGGACCGGCACGATCTTGCGCGATCTCGAACTGCCGATGTTCGGTAAGACGGGAACGACGACGGGACCCAAGGACGTGTGGTTCGTGGGCGGGACGCCCGATGTCATTGCCGGAACCTATATCGGGTTCGATCAACCGAAAAACCTGGGCGGGTATGCGCAAGGCGGCACGATCGCAGCACCCATCATCAAGCAGTTTTTCGAAACGACCAAAGACCGCATGTCGGGCGATCCCTTCGTCGCGCCCGCCGGAGTGCGGATGGTCAGGGTCGATCGATTGTCGGGCAAGCGCGTGTTCGACGCCTGGCCCGGCAGCGAGCCGAAAGCCAACGTGATATGGGAAGCCTTCAAACCCGACACCGAACCGCCCCGGATAACGCGACGTGACGAGATCGAAAGCCGCCGCAAGGAAATCCTCGCACTGATACGGCAGGGAACACGAGCGCCGGCTGTACGTCAACGAAGCAGTAGGCCGGCGGTCGAAGAAACCGAAGACTTCGTGGAGGAACAGGGCGGGCTGTACTGATCCCGGGCGGTCCCAACTTGCTATGCAGGGACCGAACTTTACAAACATCGCCGGCGCGTTAAGCGGGCCGTTTTACTTGCGGAGAAACATCATGCGTGCCGAGGGGCAGGCCAATATCGACCGTATCGAAGCCGCCTTGCAGCTTGTTCGCCAGTCGCTCGATTGGGAACAGGCGCTGCGCCGCCTCGATGAACTGAATGCGCGGGTCGAAGATCCGACTTTGTGGGACGATCCCAAACAGGCGCAATCGCTGATGCGCGAACAGAAGCAGTTGGAAAGCGCCGTGGCGACCGTCCGTGAGATATCGTCCGAAATGGCGGATGCGGTCGAATTCGTCGAAATGGGCGAGGCGGACGATGACGACGATATCACCAATGAAGGGATCCGTTCTCTGGAACGTCTGGCCGACCGCGCGGATGCCGACAAGGTACAGGCGCTTCTGGCCGGGGAGGCGGACGCCAACGATACCTATATCGAAATTCATGCCGGCGCAGGGGGCACCGAAAGTCAGGATTGGGCCGAGATGTTGCAGCGGATGTATACCCGCTGGGCCGAACGCAAAGGCTACAAAGTTGAGCTGGTAGATTATCATGCCGGCGAACAGGCGGGCATCAAATCGGCGACCCTGCTGGTAAAAGGCGAAAACGCCTTCGGCTATGGCAAAACCGAAAGCGGCGTTCATCGTCTCGTCCGCATCAGCCCGTATGACAGCAGCGCACGGCGGCACACGTCATTCAGCTCGGTCTGGGTCTATCCCGTCATCGACGACGATTTCGAAGTCGATATCAACGAAAGCGATCTAAAGATCGATACCTACCGCGCATCCGGCGCCGGCGGTCAGCATGTGAATACGACCGATTCCGCGGTGCGCATCACCCATCAGCCGACCGGCATCGTCGTCGCCAGCCAGAACGATCGCAGCCAGCACAAGAACCGCGCGACCGCGATGAACATGTTGAAAGCGCGCCTGTTCGAACGTGAAATGGCGGAACGCGAAGCGGCGGCCGGCAGCGAGTATGAAGCGAAGACCGAAATTGGTTGGGGCCATCAGATACGGTCCTACGTCCTTCAACCTTATCAGATGGTGAAAGACATGCGCACCGGGGTTGTCTCGACCGCGCCCGACGATGTCCTGGACGGGGCGCTCGATCCCTTCATCTCAGCCGCGTTGGCGCAGCGGGTGACGGGTGAGGCGGTGGAAGTCGAAGATGTGGAATAGACGCCATCCGCGATTCGGATCGTTTGCTGCTCTCGCGTCGAACGCCTAACATCGGACTCATGAAAACCGGCTTCATCGCTATTTTGGGCGTCCCTATGCTTTTGACGGTTGCCGCGTGTCAGGAAGTCGATGCGGACCGTCCGGCGACCGCGCGCGAATTTCCCGTGCCCGACCGCCCGGTGTCCGAACTGGTATCGAACCGCTTTTCGACAGAGACGGCGCGCGACAGCCGGGGCGAAGCGCAAAAGGTCATGGATCTGGCCGAAATCGAACCGGGTATGACGGTTGCGGATATCGGCGCGGGGGAGGGTTATTATACGGTCCGCCTTGCCGATCGAGTCGGAGGCAAAGGCCGTGTGCTTGCGCAGGACATCGATAGCGACGCACTCGAACGGTTGGGCATCAGGGTTGAAAAGGAACGGCTCGACAATGTTGCCATTAAATTGGGCCAAGCGGACGACCCCCGCCTTCCCGAAAACAGTTTCGATCGCATCTTCCTGGTCCATATGTATCACGAGGTTCGCGAACCCTACGCGTTTCTATGGCGGCTTTGGCCGGCATTGCGCGAAAGCGGGCAGATTATTGTCGTGGATGTCGATCGGCCGACCGATCGTCATGGTATCGACCCATTGCTGCTATCGTGCGAATTCGAACGTGTCGGTTTCGAACTGGTCGCGTTCAAGGACGCGCCCGAGCTTGCAGGCTACTATGCACAGTTCAAAGCAGCCGCTAAGAGACCGGAACCCGGCGATATCGTGGCTTGCCGTACCGGGCAGACGCGCGCCGCAACCAAGGTAGACTGAGCACGGCTGCGTGCCGGCTCCTTCAGGGATATAGCGAAACGATGGCATTCAAGGGTCTCAGCCCGATTACCTATGGCGGCCGCGAAGTCTGGCCCTTGATCGAAGGGGGCAAGGGCGTATCGGCAACCAATCACGCCAGTTCCGGCGCCTGGGCTGCTGCGGGCGGGATCGGCACGGTCAGCGCGGTCAATGCCGACAGCACGGACGAAGACGGCGCGATCATCGAACAGCTGTATCCGCAAAAGACCCGCAAGGAACGCCACGAACAACTCATTCGCTACGCGATAGACGGCGGTACGGAACAGGTTCGCAAGGCGCACGATATTGCCGGTGGACGCGGTGCAATCAATATCAACGTATTATGGGAAATGGGCGGCGCGCAGGAGGTGCTGGAAGGCATTCTCGCCAATACGAAAGGGCTTGTGACGGGCGTAACCTGTGGGGCGGGGATGCCCTACAAACTGGCGGAGATCGCGGCCCAATATCAGGTTTCCTACCTGCCGATCATCAGTTCCGCCCGCGCTTTTCGTGCGCTGTGGAAACGCAGCTACAGCAAGGTTCCGGACCTGATGGCAGCGGTGGTTTACGAAGATCCGTGGCTTGCCGGGGGGCACAACGGTTTGTCCAACGCGGAAAATCCGCGCGAACCGCAGGACCCTTTCCCCCGTGTCAAGGAGTTGCGCGAAACCATGCGCAAGGAAGGCGTGTCGGAAGATTGCGTTATCGTGATGGCGGGCGGCGTTTGGGCGCTCAATGAGTGGGCGGATTGGATCGATAATCCGGAACTGGGCAAAATTGCGTTTCAGTTCGGCACACGGCCGCTTCTGACGCGCGAAAGCCCGATTTCGGAAGAATGGAAGGACATGCTTCGCGAGATCGAGCCGGGCGATGTATTGTTACATAAGTTCTCTCCGACCGGCTTTTATTCATCGGCGGTCAAAAACCCGTTCCTGTTCGATCTGATACACCGCAGCGAGCGGCAGATCGGCTTCGCAAAGCAACAAGGCGAGGATCACGCGGTCCAGCTCGGTTTCGGAGGCAAGGGCAAGAAGCTGTGGGTTACGCCCGAAGACCAGGAACGTGCGCGGGTATGGGCGGGGGAAGGGCATACCGAAGCCATGAAGACCCCCGACGACACTCTGGTGTTCGTGACACCCGAAACGCGCGACATGATCCGGAAAGACCAGACTGATTGTATGGGCTGTCTGTCCCATTGCCGATTTTCGTCTTGGAAGGATCATGACGATTATACGACCGGTCGTCTGGCCGATCCGCGCAGCTTCTGTATCCAGAAGAATCTGCAGAATATCGCGCATGGCGGTGCGGTCGATGACAATCTGGCATTCGCCGGACACGCCGCTTATCGGTTCAAACAGGACCCGTTCTATTCCAACAATTTCACCCCCACGGTGAAGGAGCTTGTGGACCGCATCCTCACCGGCGCGTGAATGGCGGAACGCCGCTTATTCGACCAGTGCATCCAGCACTTGGTCGGGCGGACGATGTCCGTCGATCCAGAAGCGGATATTGGCGATGATCTTCTCCCCCGATGCCTCGCGCCCTTCAACGGTCGCGCTGCCGATGTGGGGCAGGGTCATCACGTTGGGGTGGGCGATCAGGCGGGGATCGACCGACGGTTCCTCCGGATAGACGTCCAGACCCGCACCGATCAGTTTGCCGTTTTCCAGCGCCGCGATCAGCGCCTCCTGCACGATCAGGTCGCCGCGTGCCGTATTGATCAAAGCCGCCCCGCCGCGCATTTTGGCGAAACGCTGTTCATTGAAAAAACCGATGGTTTCCGGCGTGGCGGGGCAGTGCAGAGTGACGATATCGGATGTCGCAATCAGATCGTCGCACTTATCATAAAAGCGCGCATTGAACATGCTTTCTACGGCGGAAGGTAAGCGGTGTCGATTGTGATAGGCGATGTTCAGCCCGAATGCGCGGGCACGGTGCGCCACCGCTTGGCCGATCCGGCCCATGCCGATAATGCCGAGCGTCTTTCCGCCCAGTTTCCGGCCCAG
>JBASAR010000104.1:0-3815 GCA_049650705.1 Pontixanthobacter sp.
CCGCGCAAAGTTTCGGTCTGGAAGTGGAGGGGCACGACAAGGCGCGGGCTTTGGGTGCAATCGAACACTTCCTGCACGAAGAGGCGCGGGCGGGGCGCCGGTCCCTGTTGATCGTCGATGAATCCCAAAACCTGTCGGTCGAGGCGCTGGAAGAATTGCGGATGCTGTCCAATTTTCAGCTGGGATCGCATCCGCTGCTGCAGCTACTTTTGCTGGGGCAACCGGAATTCAAAAAGGTTCTGGCCGAACATGCGGCCTTGGAACAGCTGCGCCAGCGGGTCATCGCCGCCCATCATCTGGAGGAAATGAAACCGTCCGAGATCGAACCCTATATCCACCATCGTCTGGAATGCGTGGGCTGGGACGGCAATCCCGCCATTGATCGAGACGTGTTTACGGAGCTGTTCGAAGCCACCGGCGGCATTCCGCGACGGGTCAACCAGGTGGCAACCCGATTGCTGCTGCTCGGCGCGGTCGAACAGCGCACGCGGATCGACAATGCGATGCTGCGTTCGGTGTTGAAGGAGATGGAAGGCGATAACGCCTTTCGCGAAGCAGCCCCGAATCCGACGGATCTTGCCCGCCCCGCTCCCGGCTCCGGCCCGGTCAAACATATCGCCGCAGAGACGGTACCCGCCGTCGATGAACCAGCTGCCGATATTGCAATCTTGCTGGAGGAACGCGATTTTCAGATCCGCGAATTGCAGCAGGCAGTCGTGGAACTGTCGCGCAAGATCAATGCTGATCGATCGATTGAAGACGAAGGCATCGCCCGACGCACAGCTGAACGAATATCCGAGCTGGAAGCAAAAATGGACGATCAGGATGCTGCGGTTCGACACGTTTTGACGATGCTGATCGAATGGATCGAAACCGGCGAATCCCCCCGGGCGGCGGCGTAAGCGGGCGCTGCCGAATATGGAACATTCGCCCGTTGCACCGACGCCGATTGTTAACGCCCTTTCAGTGGACGTCGAAGACTGGTTTCAAGTCGGCGCATTCGAAGGGGTGATCGATCGCGACGATTGGGACGGGTTGTCATTGCGGGTCGAGAACAACGTCTTGCGTATCCTCGACATGTTTGTCGAAGCAAACGTCACCGCCACGTTCTTCACGCTCGGCTGGGTCGCGAAACGACATGGTCCGCTCATGCGCAAGATCGTAGATGCCGGACACGAGCTCGCCAGCCATGGTTACGATCATACGCGCGTTTTCACGTTGAGCCGCGAGGAGTTCGCCGCCGATTTGCGCAAGGCCCGCTGTATATTGGAAGACGCTTCGGGCGTAGCGATCAACGGCTATCGCGCGCCCAGTTTTTCGATCGATCAGCGCACGCCCTGGGCCTATCGCGAACTGGTCGAACAAGGGTATGCTTATTCCAGCAGTGTCGCGCCGGTCGCACATGACCATTACGGCTGGCGCGAAGCCCCGCGATTTGCGTTCAAGCCGCTCCCATGGGCCGATCTCGTCGAGTTACCCGTGACCACCGCGATACTGGGCGGGCGGCGCGTCGCGGCGGGTGGCGGCGGGTTCTTCCGGGTCCTGCCCTATGCCTTTTCGCGTTGGGCGATCCGGCAAGTCAACCGGCGCGAAGGGCGCCCGGCGGTGTTCTATTTCCACCCGTGGGAAATCGATCCCGACCAGCCCAGAGTACCCGAAGCCCCGATCCGATCGCGCCTTCGCCATTATACCAGATTACAGGCAATGGCGCCGAAACTGTGCAATCTGGTACACGAATTCGCATGGGGTCGGATGGACCTGATCGCCTATCGCGAAGCGGCGGCTGCGTCGTATTTCGGGCATTCGCCCTTGGACGAGGCGGCGGCATGAACGCGCCTTTCTACAAGCGGACCGCTTCGATAACCGAAGCGAATTTGTCGGACAGAGACGAGGTCGCGGCCCTGGAAGCGTTCGTTGAAGGGGAGGGCGGCAGCCTGTTCCATCGGCCTGCCTGGTTGCGGGCGGTCGAAACGGGCACGGGGCAGGAAGCCAGAGGGTTGGTGGCGCAGCATGGTGGGGCAATGGTCGGCTGGCTCCCGTTCACATTGTGCCATTCCCCCCTGTTCGGGCGTGCCATGATATCCAGCGGTTTTGGAGTGGGCGGAGGTGTGCTGGCGGCACATACGGCCACAGCAATGGCTTTGGGCGAAGCCGCGCAGAATTTGGCTCACCGATTGTCGTGCGACACGATCGAACTGCGCGGTGGTACGGTTGCCGAAGGCTGGAACACGGTGACCGACAGCCATTGTGGCTTCGTGCGTGATCTGGCCGACGATGACGAAGCACAGCTCCTCGCCATACCGCGCAAACAGCGCGCAGAAATTCGCAAAAGCCTGAAGCAGGATTTTCAGGTTTCCATCGGTTCGTCGAAGGACGATCGGGCCGCGCATTACGAAGTCTACGCCCAAAGCGTTCACAATCTCGGCACGCCGGTATTCCCGCGCCGTCTGTTCGATGCCATGGGCGACACGTTTCGCGAGACATCCGATATCTTGACCGTGCGGGATGGCGACATTCCGGTTGCCAGCGTTCTGTCCTTCTATCACGACGGGGCGGTGATGCCGTATTGGGGCGGGGGAACACGCGCCGCGCGGCATCTGCGGGCCAACGAACGAATGTATTTCGAACTGATGCTGCACGCACGCCGGCGCAATATGCAACGCTTCGATTTCGGCCGGTCGAAAACAGGCAGCGGCCCATATGCGTATAAGAAGAACTGGGGTTTCAGTTCCCGGCCGCTCAAATACGCGTATTGGACCCAGCCGGGCGGAAAACCCCGCGATCTCAGCCCTGCAAACGATGCTTACGCCAGGAAGATCGCCGTCTGGAAACGATTGCCGCTGTCCGTGGCGAACCGTTTGGGCCCCCACATCGCCAAAGGATTGGCATGATGGGCGAGATCCTGTTTCTTGCCCATAGAATGCCGTTTCCCCCGGACCGAGGGGATCGGATACGATCGCACCATCTGTTGAAGGCGTTGAACCGACTGGCCCCCGTGCATGTCGGTTGTTTCGCCGATAGCGAAGGCGAACGCAGGTACAGCCACCGACTGTCGCGATGGTCGCACACGCTGCATGTCGAATTGCGGCGGAAGCCCGTCGCAATTGCCGGGGTTGACGCGTTGTTGTCGGGCAAGCCGGTCAGCCTGGCGGCCTTTTCATCCAACACGATGCGGCGTTGGATTTCCGATCTTTGCGCTACGCGAACGATCGACACTATCGTCGTCTTCTCCGGTCAGATGGGACAGTATATTCCCGACGATTTTTCAGGACGTATCATCGTGGACCTGTGCGATGTGGATTCCGCCAAATTCGAAGCCTACGCCTTAGCAGGTTGGATGCCGAGACGGTGGATCGATGCGCGCGAAGGGCGATTGCTGGCGCGAGAAGAGGGGCGGTTGCACGAACGCGCCGATGCGACCCTGTTCGTCAGTGCGGCGGAACGTCAACTGTTTGTTTCGCGGCAAGAGGGCAAGGCGTCCCGGTCGGCGCATATCGTGCAGAACGGCGTCGACACCGATTATTTCGATCCGTCGAAGCTGACTCTATCCGAACAGGTCGCATTGGAGGGGCAACCCAGCTTCGTCTTTACCGGACAGATGGACTACCCACCCAACGTCGCCGCCGCCAAACGCTTTATCGACCGCTTGCTTCCGCGCATCCGCACAACGCATCCGAATGCTTTGTTCCACTGTGTCGGTCGTTGCCCCGCAGCGTCGTTGACGAAACGCGATGGCAAGGCAGGAATACATATTTGGGGCGAGGTGGCGGATATGCGCCCATTCTTGGCTGCTGCCGATATGGTGGTCGCGCCGC
>JBASAR010000105.1:0-10802 GCA_049650705.1 Pontixanthobacter sp.
AGGGGCTGGAACGGGTGCCTGAGCGCCTCCAGCCGATTTACGATACCGTGGCGGCGGTGAAGGCGCGATTGGGCCCTGAAACGACGCTGCTGGGCTTTGCCGGTTCACCATGGACCGTCGCGACTTACATGGTGGCGGGCGAGGGGAGCCGGGACCAGCACGACACACGCGCCATGGCCTATCGCGACCCGGGCGCATTCGGCGCGATCATCGATGCGATCGCCGATCTCACGGTCGAATATCTGTGCGGGCAGATCGATGCGGGCGCGGAAGCCGTGCAAATGTTCGACAGCTGGGCCGGATCGCTGGCGCCGACGCAATTCGAACGCTGGGTCATCGCGCCCAATGCCGCGATCGTGGCGGGTGTCCGGGCGCGCCATCCCGATGTGCCGATCATCGGTTTCCCCAAGGGCGCAGGTGAGAAACTGTCAGCCTATATGCGCGAAACCGGCGTGTCGGCGGCGGGGTTGGACGAGACGGTCGATCCCGTCTGGGCGCATTCGGTGCTGCCGCCCGATCTGCCGGTACAGGGCAATCTCGATCCGTTGCTCCTGCTGTCGGGCGGCCCTGCGCTGAACAGCGCCGTCGATACCATTCTGAACGCCTTCGCGGATCGCCCGCATGTGTTCAATCTGGGTCATGGCATCGGTCAGCACACACCGATCGCGCATGTGGAGCAGCTGGTCGAAAAATTGCGCGACTGATTGCACGATCGACAGGTGACGTAAGCGTTCCGTATCTCTAGATCGGCCGGATGCAGGAATTACTCGCACCGATCTATCTTTGGCTGAAAGCGGGCCATATCATCTTCGTCATCTTTTGGATGGCGGGCCTGTTCATGCTGCCGCGGTTCTTCGTCTACCATCAGGAGGCTCTTGCACGCGATGCGGATGGTGAAAGCGAAGTCGCCGACTGGATCGACCGCGAGGCGAAATTGCGCAAGATCATCTTGTTGCCTGCGATCATCGCCGTGTGGGTGCTGGGCTTGCTCCTGATGATTACGGTCGGCGCGCATACGCAGGGGTGGTTCCATGCCAAGCTTGTGTTCGTACTGCTGCTGTCCGGCTATCACGGCTGGCTGATTGCCTACGGTAAAAAACTGGCGCGCGGCGAACAGGGGCTGACGGGCAAAAAGCTGCGGTTGGCGAACGAAGTGCCGGGCGTCGCCACCGCGATCATCGTGACGCTGGCGATCGTCAAACCGTTCTAGCCGCATTTGCGTTGACGGGTCGGAAAGCCGGTCCTAATCGCGGTAGCATACGGCAACCCGATCCAGTCCAGGCCGCCTCGCTTTCTCCAAGCCCGACAGGCGCCGCCGTTTCTAGACACTGACAACCCCGTCGCGGGGACCAAAGAGTAACCACACATGCATCTTAAAGATTTGAAACTTACTGCGCCTGCCGATCTCGTCAGCAAGGCCGAGGAACTGGGCGTCGAGGGCGCGAGCACCATGCGCCGGCAGGATCTGATGTTCTGCATCCTGCGCGAACTGGCGGAAGACGAGGATTACGACGAAAAGATCATGGGCATCGGCACGATCGAGGTGCTGCAGGATGGCTTCGGTTTCCTGCGCTCTCCCGAGGCCAATTATCTCGCCGGACCGGACGATATCTACGTCTCCCCCAACCAGGTCCGCAAGATGGGCCTTCGTACCGGCGATACGGTGGAAGGCGAGATTCGCGCGCCGCAGGAAGGCGAGCGTTATTTCGCGCTGACCAAGCTGACCAGCGTGAATTTCGAAGACCCCGAACAGGTCCGGATGCGGACCAATTTCGACAACCTTACACCCCTCTATCCCGACCAGAAACTGTCGCTCGATACGCTCGATCCCACGGTCAAGGACAAGTCCGCGCGCGTAATCGACATCATCAGTCCGCAGGGCAAGGGCCAGCGCGCCCTGATCGTCGCGCCGCCGCGTACGGGTAAGACCGTGCTGTTGCAGAACATCGCCAAGGCGATCACCGACAATCATCCCGAAGTGTTCCTGTTGGTCCTGCTGGTCGACGAGCGGCCGGAGGAAGTCACCGACATGCAGCGCAGCGTGAAGGGGGAGGTCATTTCCTCCACCTTCGACGAACCCGCGCAGCGCCACGTCCAGGTCGCCGAAATGGTGATCGAAAAGGCGAAGCGTTTGGTCGAACACAAGCGCGACGTCGTCATCCTGCTCGATTCGATCACGCGTCTGGGCCGCGCCTACAACACCGTCGTGCCGTCGTCCGGGAAAGTCCTGACCGGCGGCGTCGATGCCAATGCGCTGCAACGGCCCAAGCGGTTCTTCGGCGCGGCGCGCAATATCGAGGAAGGCGGCTCGCTTTCCATCATTGCCACCGCGCTGATCGATACCGGCAGCCGAATGGACGAGGTGATCTTCGAAGAGTTCAAGGGCACGGGCAACTCCGAGATCGTGCTCGATCGCAAGGTTGCCGATAAACGCATCTTCCCCGCGCTGGATGTCGGCAAATCGGGCACCCGCAAGGAAGAGCTGCTGGTCGAGAAGGACAAGCTGTCGAAGATGTGGGTGCTACGCCGTATCCTGATGCAAATGGGTACGATCGACGCGATGGAATTCCTGCTCGACAAGATGAAGGATTCCAAGACGAACGAAGATTTCTTCGACAATATGAACCAATAGGGCGCACTGACGGCCGATGGTGCAGCAATATCTCTACATCAGCACCGCACCCGATCTCGCACCGGGGGTCGTCGACGATATTCTGGCAAGTTGTCGCCGCAACAATAGTCAGCGCGGCGTGACCGGATTGCTCCTCTATAATGGGCGAAACTTCCTTCAGCTTCTTGAAGGGACGGAGGTGGATTTGTTATGGGTGATGCGCCGGATCGGTGCCGATCCGCGCCATAGCGGTATCTCCATCCTCGAACGGACCGAAGCCGAAACGCGGGCCTGTCCCGACTGGTCGATGCGGCGCATTCGGTTGGCGGAGACGATGGACGATCGCCAAGCAGCATTGGATGCGCAATTGCCTGAGGCAATTCAGGGCAATCTGCGGCGAACCATGCTGAACTTTGCAGCGCTGAATTAACCGATCAGGCGGCGCGGCGGAAACTGTCGGCGCGGGCTAGATCCCAATGCGTTTTCAACAGCGCATTGTTCGTTCCATCGATAAGCTCGCCCGGTTCGACGAAGCTATAGATCGCGTCGATCGCGTTGGATTTGGCACCGTTCACCCGTTCGCGCATGTCGCGCGGTTCGATCTGCCAGGGACTTTCCAGGCCCATCGCAATAACGATCTCACGCAGGGAGTGCAGGGTTTGATGCTGGAAACGGGCGACACGCGGTCCTTTATCCTCGACGATCAATCCACGTTGACGCCAATCCTTTTGAGTCGCGACCCCGGTAGGGCAATTGCCGGTATGGCATTGCATCGACTGGACACAGCCCAACGCGAACATGAACGGGCGGGCGGCATTGCACCAATCGGCCCCAAGCGCGAACGCCTTGGCCATTTGCGCGCCGGAATGGATCTTTCCCGATGCAGCGATACGTATTTGGTCCCGCAAACCGGCCCCGACCAGCGCATTGCGAACGAAGATTAACCCTTCGCGCAGGGGCATGCCGACGCTGTTGGACAGTTCCAGCGGAGCGGCTCCGGTGCCGCCTTCCGCGCCGTCTACGGTGATGAAATCCGGAGAAATTCCCGTTTCGAGCATGGCCTTGGCGATGGCAAACACCTCATGCGGCTGTCCGACGCACAATTTGATGCCGACCGGTTTGCCACCGCTGCTTTCGCGCAGCGCCGCGATCCATTCCAGCATTCCGATCGGCGTCGAGAAGGTCGAATGCGCCGCCGGTGAATTGCAATCTTCGCCCACCGGAATGCCGCGCGCTTCGGCAATTTCGGGTGTTACTTTCGTACCCGGCAACACGCCGCCATGGCCCGGTTTCGCGCCCTGGCTCAGTTTGATCTCGATCATCTTGACCTGCGGATCGGTGGCGTTCTGTGCGAACCGCTCGGCATCGAACCCGCCATCGTTCCGGCGGCAACCGAAATATCCGCTACCGATCTCCCAGATTAAATCGCCATCATGGGCGCGGTGATATTTGCTGATGCTGCCTTCGCCGGTGTTATGTGCGAAACCGCCCTGACTGGCCCCGAGATTGAGTGCTTCTATCGCGCGCGCCGATAGCGAACCGAAACTCATCGCCGAAATATTGAGCAATGATGAGGAATAGGGCGCCGCGCATCGCCCCTCGCCAACGGTTACCCGCCAGCTTTCGGGGGGATTGTCGTTAGGCACAACCGAATGGCTCAACCATTCATACTCGTCCGAGTAGACGTCCAATTCGGTGCCCATTGGATGCGCGTCCAGATCGCCCTTTGCTCTGGCATAGATTAGCGCGCGTTCCTGATGGCTGAAGGGCCGTCCTTCCAGATCGCCTTCTATAAAATAGGCCCGAACGAATGGCCGCAAATCTTCCATCGTCCAGCGAATACGCGCCAGCAGGGGGTAATTGCGCCGCAGGGCGTGATGGGTCTGGAAGAAATCCCAGACCGCTACGGCCGAACCCGCTGCAAACACGATGACCGCGACGATTGCCCACGGCATTGGCCAATAGGCTGCCGCAGCGAATGTAAGCAGCAGTAAAACGATGGGTATCAAATATCGCGGCGCTACCAAAGTCGCCGAGCCAAGCCGATTGCGCATAATCAGGCGGAAAGATGCTGTTCGAAAAAGTCCGCGGTCCGTTTATCCGCTTTCGCCGCGCCGTCTTCGTCCCGGCGTTTGCCATGTTCGGTCGCAAAGCCGTGATCGAGACCGGGATAATCGTACAGGGTCACCTTTCCATGACCATCCAGCCCGTCATGCATGGCACGTTGGGCATCTTTGTCCACGAAGCCATCTTCCTGCGGGATATGCAGCATGAGCGGATTGGCGATCGCTTTCGCTTCCCCCAGCATTTCATCCACACCGACAGCGTAATAGCCGACAGTCGCATCGGAATCGGTCCGAGCTGCGGTCATGTAGGCAAGCTTTCCGCCCAAGCAGTAACCCACCGCACCGACTTTCCCACCATCGATATCGGCCCGGGCCCATTTGATGGTCGCTTCGATATCGCGAACGCCGCGATCGGGATCGAATTTGCCCATCAGGTCGAGTGCACGCTGAAATTCCGGTTCGACATCCGGATCGAGCTGAATGTCGGGTTCCAACCGGTGAAAAAGATCGGGTGCCACGGCAAGATAGCCGGCCTCCGCCAATTTATCGCATTTGCGACGAATTCCCGCGTTCACGCCGAAAATCTCCTGAATGACGACGATCGCCGCTTTGGGCGTTTCGGCAGGTCGAGCGACATAGGCGGAGAACGTATCGCCCCCATCCCGAACTTTTTCGGACAGGCTATCGATCGTGACGGTTCTGCTCATGACGGGTTCCTTCAAACTGATGCGGACATGCTTGCCGCTTGCACCTAAAGCGGTTCAGCCCCAGATTGGTTTCGACAAACCGTTGCATTGCCCGAATTGCGGCAGGCCAGACCGTTACCCGGTCGATTGGGAAGGAAACAGCCATGAAAGTTCATGTTGAAATCGATTGCACGCCGCAGGAAGCGCGTGCCTTCATGGGTTTGCCGGACGTGTCCAAGGCGAACGATATCTATATCGATACCGTATCTAAAGCGATGAGCGGGGTGAGCAATCCCGAACAGTTGCAGGAATTCGCCAAACAACTCGCGCCGATGGGGCAGATCGGTTTCAAGCTGTTCCAGAACTTCGTCGAAGGGGCCTCCGCCATGGGGCAGGGCGATACGAAGTCGGCCAAGAAAACGTAGAACGCGTACTGTCCCCGCTATGATCGCGATCGGACCCAAACGTTTCCTATTTTCATGAACACGATCTTCGCCCTGTCCAGCGGCACGCCGCCCGCAGCCATCGCCATTGTCCGTATAAGCGGACCCTCGGCAGGAAACGCCCTACAGACCTTGGCAGGGTCACTGCCGGCACCCCGGCGCGCGAGCGTGCGCATATTGCGCGACGGCTCAGGAGCCATTTTGGACCGGGCGTTGGCGCTGTGGTTTCCCGGCCCGAATACGGCAACGGGAGAGGATTGTACGGAATTGCACCTTCATGGGGGAAGGGCGGTCATCGGAGCCGTTTCGGCGGCTTTGGAATCGATGGACGGTTTACGGCAGGCGCAGCCCGGTGAATTTACCCGCCGTGCCTTTGCCAATGGTCGGATCGATTTGGCCGAGGCGGAGGGGTTGGCCGACCTGCTCACGGCGGAAACCGAACTTCAGCGCCAGTCGGCACAATCGCTGGCGAGCGGGGCTTTGTCGACCAAGGTGGAGACGTGGCGGGCCCATGTGCTTCGCCTTTCCGCCATGATCGAAGCGACGTTGGATTTCTCCGACGAAGACGATGTCGCGACGGTGCCGTCCGAAGTGGGCGTGGATGCCCAAGCATTGGCGATGGAACTGACACGCTGGCTCGACCGCCCGCGCGCAGAACGGTTGAAAGACGGGTTCCGGGTGGTGTTGGCGGGACCACCCAACGCAGGGAAATCCAGCCTGTTCAACGCGATACTCGAAGACGAGGCGGCTATCACCGCGCCGACTGCAGGGACTACACGCGACGTTCTGGAAAGATCGGTTGCGATCGAAGGTGTGGCATTCACATTCATCGATACGGCCGGCCTTCGCCCGGACGTAGGTGGGGATGTCGAAGCGATCGGTGTGGAACGGGCGCGGCAGCAGATCGAGAAGGGCGACTGCGTGCTATGGCTCGGATTGGAGGGTGAAGGACCGATCGACGCTCTCGAAATCGAAACGAAAGCCGATCTGGATGCGTCATACCTAAAAACCGACGGCACGCTACGGGTGTCGTCGGTGACGGGGCATAATATCGATACCCTCAAACTTGCCCTGATCGATAGAGCGCGAAAATCTCTTCCCAAGCCCGGGGAAATCGCATTGAACGCCCGGCAATCGGCCTTGTTAAGCGATGCTAAGAATTGTTTGACACGTTTGTCGACGACGGACGACTTGCTTATTATAGCGGAGGAGCTTCGGCAAACCCGGGTGGCATTCGACGCGTTGGTCGGTCGATCCTCCACGGAACACATGCTCAACGTGCTGTTCGGTCAATTCTGTATCGGAAAATAGGAATGTTTCACGTGAAACATCCGCTATCGCGTAAGTTGCAAACAGTAGAGAAACATGGGCGCATTTGACATAATCGTAGTAGGCGGTGGCCATGCTGGGGTGGAAGCCGCTTGCGTTGCGGCACGCATGGGTTGCCGCGTGGCGCTCGTCAGTTTTGCGATCGACACGATAGGCGCCATGAGCTGCAATCCAGCTATCGGCGGTCTTGGTAAGGGTCATCTTGTCCGCGAAATCGACGCATTCGATGGTATCATCGCCAAGGCGGCCGATGCGGCAGCGATCCATTACCGTATGCTCAACCGGTCGAAGGGAAGTGCCGTTTGGGGTCCCCGCATTCAAGCCGACCGCAAATTGTTCCATGCTCATGTTCAAAGCCATATCAAGCGGTTGGGCAACCTCACCCTCATCGAAGGGGAAGCAAGTGCCCTTGCATTGAAGAATGGGCGGATAGCCGGACTTACCCTGGACGATGGCGAGATTCTCCATGCCCCTCGCGTCATATTGTGTACCGGCACCTTCCTGGGTGGCACGCTGTATCGCGGGGAAGAACGCCTAACCGGTGGCCGTATAGGCGAGAATTCGGCGAAAGCGCTGGCGGAGCAATTGCGCGGTGCCGACCTTCCAATGGCGCGCCTGAAAACGGGAACACCGCCCCGCCTTGACGGTCGCACGATCGATTGGGCCCGATTGGAAGAACAGCCGTCCGACGACGAAACGTGGACCATGTCGGCTTTCGATACTGTCCGGACAAACCGAACCATATCCTGCGGGATCACGCGCACCACCGAACGCGCGCATGATATTATTCGCGCCAATCTCGATCGATCGCCGCTGTTTTCAGGCGCGATTGCTGCGGAAGGACCACGGTACTGCCCTTCTATCGAGGACAAAATTCATCGTTTCGGAGATCGCGACGGGCATCAAATATTCCTCGAACCCGAAGGCTTGGACACGCATTTCGTGTATCCCAATGGAATCAGCACTTCGCTCCCGGTCGACGTGCAAACCGCGATGCTACATGCCATCCCAGGGCTGGAGACGGTCGTCATGGAAGTTCCGGGATACGCGGTGGAATACGATCATATCGATCCGCGCGCCCTGTCGCGGGGGTTGGAGGTTCATGCCATCCCAGGGCTATATTGTGCAGGTCAGATCAATGGTACGACCGGGTACGAGGAAGCTGCAGCACAAGGATTGGTCGCGGGGCTGGCCGCCGCCGGTGAGGTCCTGGAAAGAGATTACCCGCCCATGACGAGGGCGAATTCGTACATTGCGGTGATGATCGACGACCTGACGATGCAGGGTGTGACCGAACCCTACCGCATGTTGACGTCGCGCGCCGAATACCGCCTGCGCCTGCGTGCCAACAACGCGACGACGCGCCTGACCGGGATAGCCGTGACTGCAGGATGCGTCGGAGATCGGCGCAAGGCCTGGTTCGAAATGCGTGAAAACCAACGCGATGAATGGGCCGACGCAATGACCCGCACAGTTTCCGCGACGGCGCTTAACGATGCTGGTTTGCCGGTTAAGCGTGATGCCGGAAATAAGGCGATTGCTGAATGGGTGCGGTTGAACGATCTCGATCTTCAGGCGCTGAAGCCATGGATCGATGGCGCGTTCGATCCATCATGCGAACTTGCGGTGGAATTGGCGGAGGATGCGGCCTACGCGCCATACCTTCACCGTCAGGAAGCCGAGCTTCGTGACCTAGAGGCGAGCGATGCGGTTGCCTTGCCGCGCGAATTTCCCTTTGCATCCGTACCGGGACTATCGAACGAAATGGTTGAACGCCTTACCCGTGCGCGCCCCGACAGTCTGTCGGCAGCAGGACGCGTGCCGGGCATAACGCCCGCGGCCCTCTCGGCACTGCTTGTACAGGCGCGAAGGCTGGAACAGGCAGCGGCATGATCGCGACGGAGGGCGAAGCCCGCGAATATGCAGAAAAATATTGTGACAGTCACGCGCTGGCAAAGTTGGATCGCTTCGTCGAACTGCTGACAGCGGAAACACAACGACAAAACCTAATCGCGCGATCGACCATAGCAAGTGTTTGGGTTCGCCATATTTCCGATAGCTTGCAGCTGCTTACTCATGTTCCACGTGAAACAACCGGCTGGCTCGACTTGGGGAGCGGCGCAGGGTTTCCAGGTATCGTAACGGCTATTGCCGTCCGAAGTTACGAGTTTACCCTTGTCGAATCCCGCAGGAAGCGCATCGAGTGGCTCGAGTTCGTCGTGAGGGAACTCGAGTTATCGAATTGTCGAATAGAAGGTAGCCGGGTCGAAACGATGGTAGGTGCCAAGTTCGATGTGATTTCGGCACGCGCCTTTGCGGATCTCGAAAAAACGCTGCATTTGGCAAGCCGATTTTCCAAATCGAATACCATGTTTCTGTTGCCAAAGGGCCGGTCTGCGCGGCAAGAACTGAATGCGCTCCCGGCTTCCATGACTTCGATGTTTCACGTGAAACAATCGATAACCGATGCCGGTGCGGGAATAATCGTGGGATCAATGCCGAAGGGGGCGGGCTGAATTTTATGATAACGATCGCAATCGCAAACCAGAAAGGCGGGGTCGGCAAGACGACGACCGCCATAAATATTGCGACTGCAATGGCCGCCACAGGCTGGCGCACATTGTTGATCGATCTCGACCCCCAAGGCAACGCATCGACCGGTATGGGTATTGCTACCGAAGATCGCGCGAAGTCGAGCTACGACATGCTTGTCGATGAAGCCCCGGTCGATGATGTCATTTTGGCGAGCGCCATACCCGGTCTGGATATCATACCGGCCACGGTCGACCTGAGCGGTGCCGAGATTGAGCTGGTCGCCGTAGACGACCGGACATCACGATTGAAATCTGCACTCGCGACCCATCACTCTCATGATATTTGTTTTATTGATTGCCCCCCGTCCCTTGGACTTCTCACCTTGAACGCTTTGGGTGCAGCAGACACGCTGATGGTGCCTCTGCAGTGCGAATTCTTCGCGTTGGAGGGGCTTAGCCAGCTTTTGCAAACCGTCGAACGGGTCCAACAGCGGTTCAACCCCGATCTTGGAATTATCGGCGTCGTTCTTACGATGTTCGATCGCCGTAACCGCCTTACCGATCAGGTTGCCGACGACGTGCGCGACTGCTTGGGCGATTTGGTGTTCGAGGCCGTCATCCCCCGCAACGTTCGCTTGTCGGAAGCGCCCAGCCATGGTTTGCCGGCTCTGGTGTATGACCATGCCTGTTCCGGGAGCCGCGCTTATATCGCACTGGCGCGCGAATTGATCGGGCGCCTACCGGAAAAAAGGAAAGCCGCATGACCGCTTCATCGAACGACATGGCCGTCAAGCCGACCGCCTTGCCTAAACGAAAACTCGGCCGTGGACTGGGCGCATTGATGGGAGAAATCCGCAAGGAGGAGCCGGTTTCGACGTCGGGCGACGCCGGCGATAAAGAAGGCAATCAGGGCGATGCGAATGACCAGGGGCGGCAGACCGGCCTGCACGCCCTGTCGATAGCAGATATAGAGCCGCTTCCCGATCAACCCCGAACCCGGTTCGACGAAGGCGCACTCGATGAACTGGCCGCATCGATTGCCGCACGCGGTGTCATTCAGCCGATTATCGTGACACCGCGTGAAAACGGGAAGTACCGCCTGGTCGCAGGGGAACGCCGCTGGCGGGCGGCGC
>JBASAR010000106.1:0-27096 GCA_049650705.1 Pontixanthobacter sp.
CAGCGAATACCCCCGCCGGAAAAGGCGATCTGTTCGAATTCCAGCCTGCGATCGGTCATGCCCTTTCCTTACCCGCCCCGCGCCCTATCTGTAACCCCATGACGCCAACAAATGCCCCCCCGCCACCTGCGCTTCACGCCGACGGGCAACGCCTGTTCGACCGCGCCGTAATCCGTCTGCGACCGATGGACGAAGGCGAGGATGTCGCGGCGTTTCTACAGGGATTGGTGACGAACGACATCGCCGGCACGCTTCCCGTCTGGGCCGGGCTGTTAAGCGCGCAGGGCAAGACGATGTTCGACTTCCTGGTCTGGCCCGATGGCGCGGACGCGCTGCTGATCGATTGCGAAGCGGAAGCCGCGGACGCGTTGGTCAAGCGGTTGTCGCTCTACCGATTGCGCCGAAAGATCGACATCGCGCGCGACGATACGCTGGGCGTGTATTGGCAGGTGCAGCTTGGCGACGGCGGCGCGCCCGATCCGCGCCTTGCCGATCTGGGACAACGCTGGATCGCCGCCGCATCGGACGATGATCGCAGTGCCGACGACGCATGGCGCGCGTATCGCCTGTCGCTCGGCGTGGCGGAGGGGCGCGACGAACTCGGCGACATTCTATGGCTGGAAACCAACGCGATCGAACTGAACGGCGTCAGCTTCGGCAAGGGTTGCTACATCGGTCAGGAAAACACCGCACGGATGAACTGGCGGCAAAAGGTCAACCGGCGGTTGGTGGTGGTGCCGTTGGACCGATCGGACGAAAAACGTCGTAAGATGGCCTATCCGCATCTCGGGCTTGCGATCGATCATCGTCGTATCGCCGACATTCCCGAAGATCTGACGCCGGGCTGGATGCGCGTTTCGGCGGATTGACCGGTCAGACGGTTTCGCTCTGCGTCGCGGCCAGCGATGCCGTCAGCAGCTTTTCCGCGCGATCGCGCGCTGCGTTTTCCGGAAGATTCAGCGATCGCGCCAACGCCCGCCCCATCAACGCATCGCCCAATGCCAGCAGAACCAGGGTGAGGGTATTTTCATGCATGTCCATGATCGATGCATGATCGCTTGCCTCTTCCGGCGCGATTTCATCGACCATCGCGTGAATGGTTTCGATGATCGGGTCGAGCGCGTCTTCATTGCCGGTCAACAACATCCAGCTGGCGAGGCCCCCCGCCCCTTCCTTGTCGAAGGCATCGAAGGTCAGGTCGACCACTTCGCGCGGACTGCCCAATCCGGCGCGGCTGGCGCGAACGGCATCCTTGATCGTTTCGCATACCGTGGTCGCCAGATGCGCGGCCAGTGCCTTTTGCAGCCCGGAAGCGGAGCCGAAATGATGGAGAAGATTGGCATGGGTACGCCCGACCCGCGACGACACCGCTTTCAAGGTCACCGATTGCGGGCCCGTTTCGATCAGCAATATGCGCGCCGCCTCCAACGCGGTCTTTCGCGATTCTTCGGGGGTCAGGCGCTTGCGGATTGCCATGGATCGGGTCGCCTAGAGGTTCGTTCGTCGAACGGAATGGGTGTCGTCGACGTAGAACGTAGGGCGTGTCATCACAAGACTGTCCGTCGCAAACGCCTATTGCGAGGACACGCAAACGATTTATTGACACCGATGTCAGTAACGCTTATTAACAACGATGTCAGTAGAACCTGGAGCCATTATGAACGCCCCGACCACTTTCCCCCTTAGCGATGGCAGCATCGACGAACCAGCGATGACCCCCGACATCGTCATTCGCGACGAGCGCTTCAATCGCGGAACCACGCCGCGCCGCTGGTGGGCCGGTGACGCATTCGGAACGGCGTGGCACAATGCACTGTCGGCAACCTTCCCCAGGGGCGAGGCTTTCTTCATCGAATCGGTGAAGGCCCATCGCGATGGAACCTCGCCCAAGCTGGCGGCGGAAATCCGCGCTTTCGTGCGGCAGGAAATCAACCACACCCGCGAACACGTCGCCTTCAACCGCCTGGCCGAGGATAGCGGATACGACATCGCGGCGATCGACAAACGGGTCGAGGAGATGCTCGCGCTGACCAAAGACCGGCCGCCTATCGTCAATCTGGCGGTGACCATGGCGCTGGAACATTATACCGCGATGATGGCGCATGAATTTCTTGCGAACCCGAAGCATTTCGAAAATGCCGATGCCGAGGTGCGCGATATGTGGCGCTGGCATTCGGTCGAGGAGATCGAACATAAGGGCGTCGCCTACGACACCTGGAACCACGCGACGCGCGACTGGACCGCTTGGCGACGCTGGAAAATGCGGTCGTTGATCATGGTTCTCATTTCCGCGCAGTTTTTCAAGAACCGCTGGATCGATTCCCTCAATCTGTTGGAGCAGGACGGCATTACGGGCGTTCGGGCCAAATGGGGACTGTTCAAATATCTAACGGTCAACCCCGGGGTGGTGCGACGCATTCTTCCCGCGTGGCTTTCCTACTTCAAGCCCGGTTTCCATCCATGGGATCACGACGATCGCGAACTGATCGCAAAATACGAAAGCGATTTCGAAGCCGCGCTGATGCCCGCAGAATAGGCGTAGACATACGACGGTCGGCGAACGGATTTGCCACGGTGGTAGGCCCGTTCGCGGATCAGGCGGCCTGTTCTATCGGTCGGTTGTCGATACTACGCCCGAGGTCGACGACATAGCATTCGACAGGATCGATGCGGCCGCGCGCCAGACTGTGCCCCATGCAGACTTCGCCGGTGGATTCGAAGCCGGCCTTTCGCAACACTCGGCCCGATGCGGGGTTGTCCACGAAATGCGACGCTGTCATCACCGTATGACCGAGCGATCGTGCGATAGTCAGTAGCGCCCGGGTCGCTTCGGTTGCGAACCCCCGCCCGCTATATTCCCGCACTATCCAATAGCCGCATTGCAGAAGGCCCGTTGCAGGATCCAACCCCATGCCGGCGCTGCCGACCACACCGTGGCCGGGCAGAGTGACGATGAAGTTCGGGTGCCTGTTCGGCCGTTCCACCGCAATAAAAGCGCGCGCATCGGCAATGGTGTAGGGCCATGGCGCCGTCGCCAGATTTCGCACGATGCCTTCATGTGCAATGCCGCTGCGAACCGCCTCGGCATCTTCGGGCCATACGGGCCGCAGGAACAGCCTTTCGCTGCGATGGAACATCGTATCTTCCCTCCCGCCCCGACAGGACGCAGTCGTAAACGGTTCGCGTGACAATCATGTTGCGATTGCGACGCGTTTCGATCGATCCGAAGGGAGATATGAAAAAAAGGGAGATCGGGTCGGCCCCGATCTCCCTTCTTGGAAAATTACCGACGCTGTCGGCGGACCATCCCGGTGGACAGTCCCGTCAGCGAACCGTCGTTGTTATTCCGCAGCTTCCGCCATCATGTCGACGGAGACGTATTTGCGCCCCTGCTTACCGGCATGAAAACGGACGCGGCCGCCTTCCAGCGCGAATAGCGTATGGTCGCGGCCCATGCCGACATTGGTGCCGGGATAAAATCTGGTGCCGCGCTGACGGACGATGATGTTGCCGGGGATCACTTCCTCGCTGCCGAACTTCTTGACGCCAAGACGACGTCCTGCCGAATCGCGACCGTTGCGGGATGAACCGCCTGCTTTTTTATGTGCCATTGTCTCTTACTCTTTAAAAATCGCGTGATCAGTCCGCCTTCTTGGCGGGCGCTTTCTTATCTGCGGGCTTCTTCGCCGCCGCATCCTTCTTCGGCGCAGCCTTCTTGGCGACCGGCTTGTCGCTGGTCACGTCCTTCGCCGCATTGTTCTTAGCGTCGGGTTTCGTGTCCGTTATCGTGGCCGTATCGGCTTTCTTCGACGCGGATGTCTTTGCTGTTGCCTTCGGTGCGGGATTAGCGACATCGGCCGCCGGTGCTTCGTTCACCTTCGGCGTTGCGGCCTTCTTTGCGGGGGGGGATTTGCCATCACCCACATCGGTAATCCGCAGGAGGGTCATCTGCTGACGGTGGCCGGCCTTGCGCCGATAATTATGGCGCCGACGCTTCTTGAAAATGACGACCTTTTCGCTCTTCGCCTGCGCGATAATTTCCGCGGACACCGACACTTTGGACGCATCGGCAATCGAATCGCCTTCACCGGCCAGCAGCACATCGCCCAGAGTGACCGTGTCACCGGCTTCGCCTGTCAGTTTTTCTACGGCAATTTTGTCTCCGGCGGCAACCCGGTATTGCTTGCCGCCCGTGCGCACTACTGCGAACATGGTCATGTCACTTTCGATAAATATATGATGCCGCCTTCATCATCGAAAGCGGCGGACCCGTTCGACCGCCATGAAAAGCAGCCGTTCGGAAAGACAAGCCCGTTAGGTCACACGCCCGCCCAAGTCAATGTCGCACCCGGCGATTATTGCCGCGACTGGCGCCTGCCCGATACCATGATATAGGGCGGGTCATGCATGGTTGGAACAGATTTGCGGCAATGGTGGTAGCGCCCCTCGTACTGGCGGGTTGCGCGGGTTCCGATGGCGAATACCCGTCGCTCGCCATTCGCGACGTCGAACGTCGGGCGCGTACCTATACCCCGCCCCCTCCGCTTACGCCTGCCCCTCAAATCGCCGAAGTCCTTGCCCGGGTCTCAGCGCTTCGAAATGCCGCGAACGGGGCACACGGCCAGTTCATGGCGGCAGTACCCGTGGCACGGGTCGCGGCGCGCCGTGCGAGGGGCGTTTCGCGGGCCAGCACCGCTTGGTCGAACGCGCAGATCGCCATCGCCGATCTTGAATCGCTGCGTAGCCGTACCGGCGTTCCGTTGGCCGATCTGGACCGGCTTTATGTCGACAGCACCATCGCCTTCACGCAACGTACCGCAATCGGGGCCGCGCGGGACGAAGTCATCAATCTGGTCGCGCAGGAGGACCGCATCCTCGCCGAACTGGGATCAATCGTCGGCCCGTGACAGGGCGAGATACTGACCGGTCACGCCCGCCGCGCGTTCAAGATAGTCGCACGTTTCGGTCAGCACGCTTCCCGGTTCGCCTGCAACGATGTTGATCCGGCGCGGTGCATATCGCCGCGCAAGATCGCGTGCGGCGGCCACCCGCCAATCGTTATGATCGTAGGTTGCGCGCGGAAGAACAATGACGATACTTGCCAGTTGCCGCGTATCGCCCAACAGGCGTGCGACCTCCTGCACCCGGCATTCGTGAAACCACGCGGCGGCTTCGATCGCCTTCGCCGGACAGCCATCGGTGAATAGAATATGCTGCATCGTTCAGCGCCGATTGCGGGTGAGAGTGATGCCGATCTTCTCGTTCGCTTCGGCAATGGCGAGTTTGACAATCTTGACCGTGACTGCCTCGATCCGGCTGTCCTGCGCGAAGATCGTTTCGCAGATATGATCGGCGACCGCCTCGATCAGTTTGAAATGCACCCCTTTTGGCAAAGCATCGCCCGCCGCGAATTTGAGGTCCATGTAGTTCTTGCTGGCGTCGAGCGGTGTGTCCGCATCGTACCTATCCGCCACCGCGATGCGCGCCTGAATGGTGATGCGCAAAGGCTGCGGCTCGCCGGTTTCCTCAGAATAGATGCCGGTGAGCACATCATGCTCCAGATCGGCGACTTCGAGTATCAGGCTGTCGGTCACGCATTGCTCCATCGTGCAAAAATCGCCGTCGGCAAAAGGCGCGCGCCCGCCCCTTCTTCGCGCATGGCCAGATCGCCGTGCTCTATCGTTCCGGGCAGATCGGCGAACATTTCCGCAAGCAGACCTGCAAGTGACAGGCTGGACATGCGGACGGCATAGACGGTCAGAAACAAAAACCTGCTGTCCTTGTCGAGCAATCGGCGGCAGTCGCGCACCAGTTCGGGCAGACCTTCTTCCAATCGCCACGTTTCGTTCTTCGGGCCGCGCCCGAATTTCGGCGGATCGAGAATAATTCCGTCGTACCGTTTCTCCCGACGCACCTCGCGCGCCGTGAATTTCGCCGCGTCATCGACCAGCCAGCGGATCGGGCGGTCTTCCACCTGCGATATCGCGGCATTGGCGCGGGCCTGCGCGACCGATTTCTTGGACGCATCGACATGGGCCACGCTGCCATATTGAGACAAGGCGAGCGATCCGACGCCGGTATAGCCGAACAGGTTCATTAACCGCGCATTCGACACGCCCTCCAATTGCGATGCCATCCATTCCCACACCGGTGCCATGTCCGGGAAGAAAGCAAGATGGCGGAACGGCGTGCATTGTGCGGTGAATTGCACGTCTTTCCAGCGCAGCGACCAGCCTTGTTCGGGAACAGGGGCGTCGAAATGCCAGCGCCCGCCGCCATCTTCATCCGAACCGGGCACGAATTCGCCATGCGCGTCCCAGTCCTGCACGCGCGGCGCCCACATGGCCTGCGGTTCGGGGCGGATGAAACGATACGCGCCGTAGCGTTCCAGCTTCCGCCCGTTTCCGCTATCGACCAAGCCGTAATCCGGCCATGCCGCACCCGCCATCAGCACAGCATCGTCACGTAACAGTGCCATCAATGCGATCCCGTCGCCCGGTGCGCGACATAGTCCGCAAGCGTCCCGTAATCGCCCGCCATCGTATCGTAGCGTTCCTGACGTGCGAACAGATCGCCGACCCGCGCGGGCAATGCTGGTCGCGTGCCTGTCGCCCGTTCGACCGCGTCGCGAAATTTCGCCGGATGCGCGGTGGCGAGTGTCACGATCGGGACATCGCGCGGCAGCGGCGTCTGACGCGCGGCGTACAGGCCGATCGCGGTATGCGGATCGATGGTTTCGCCGCAGCGTTCCTGCGCCCAGCGCGCCGCCTGCGCCATGCCATCGGCATCCACCCGGTGGCTGGTGAAGATATTGCCCGCCCCGCGATGCTGAAGATCGGTCAAACGGATGGCCCGCGTTTTGTCGAAATCAGCCATTTGGCCGGCCATCGCGGCCCCGTCCCGATCGGCAAGGTCGAACAGCAGCCGTTCGAAGTTGGAACTGATTTGGATATCCATCGACGGGGCCGATGTCGCCGTGACGGCGGCGGTCGAATAATCGCCATCGGCCAGCGCGCGGTGCAGAATGTCGTTCACATTCGTGGCCACGATCAGCCGTTCGATCGGAAGCCCCATTTTTGCCGCGACATAGCCTGCGAACACGTCGCCGAAATTGCCGGTCGGCACGCTGAAGGCGATCTTGCGCGCGGGCCCGCCCAATTGCAGCGCGGCGGCAAAATAATACACCACCTGCGCCATCAGGCGCGCCCAGTTGATCGAATTGACTGCCCCGATCCGGAAACGGCCGTTCATCGCGGTATCGGTGAACATGCGTTTCACATTGGCCTGCGCATCGTCGAAACTGCCGTCGATCGCGATATTGTAGACATTGGGCGCAAGAACCGTGGTCATCTGCCGCCGCTGCACGTCGCTGATCCGGCCCTCTGGATGCAGCATGAAAATGTCGATCCTTTCCCGCCCCGCGACAGCATCGATCGCTGCGGAACCGGTATCGCCGCTCGTCGCACCGACAATGGTGAGATGCGTTTCGCTGCGCGACAGGAACTTCTCGAACAACAGACCCAGCATCTGTAACGCGATATCCTTGAACGCCAATGTCGGCCCATGAAACAGTTCGAGCAGCCATTGCTGTTCATCGCATTGCTTAAGCGGCGTTACCGCAGCATGCGCGAACCGACCGTACGCAGCGTGACACATCGTGGCGAGTTCGTCCGGCGTGAGACTATCGCCGATGAAAGGCTGCATGATACGCATGGCGAGTTCGGGATAGGACAGGCCGGCCATATCGGCGATTTCAGTTTGGGTGAATTTCGGCCAGTGTTCGGGTAGATACAGCCCCCCATCACTCGCCAATCCCGCAAGCGTTACCTGTTCGAAATCAAGCGTCGGGGCACGCCCGCGTGTGGATATATACCGCATCGAACCTGCGCTAGACGCGGCGGCGTGGCGGGGCAAGCATGCCGCTCCATGCGACCGTTTCCGCCCATTCGCGCGCCGGTATCGCCACGTGTTTCAAACTTTCCCAGCTATGCCCGGCCCCGCGTTCGCACACGCAGTGCCACGACGTAGATAACCAGCGCCGTCAACGCGAACAGGAACCATTGTCCGGCATAAGCGAGATGGTTGTTAGGCAGATCCGCCGGATCGGGCCGCGCGAGGGGGCCAAGTCCGGCCAGCGGCGGATCGGCCACGATCCTGCCTCCCGGTGCCAGCGTGCCCGTCACCGTTCCGCCATCCCAATCCGGCGTTCGCGAAGACCGCGACCAGCCAAGCGCCACCTCCGCTTCCTGCTCCGTATCGAATACGCAGCGCGCAACGTGGGACCATCCTTTCGCGCCGACCGCATTGGTGCCCGCCGTGCCCCGCATCGACAGCACCGTGGCGCATCGCGCGGTCACCGGCCGATAGAGATTGGCTTGGATGTCCGCCTCGTTGGCGGGGTAGGGCTGCACGGCCGCGTCCTGGGACACCGCGCCGTAACGTGCCAGCATGGCGGTTTTTTCATCGGCCCGGCCCAGTTGCCAGACACCCAGCGCGATCATGATGACCACGGCCAGCCCGACCGCAATGGTGGAAATCACCGGCACTTTCGTCTTCACGATTTGGCCTCCGCACAACGCATTGCGTCGATGTTATGCCGATACCGCGTCTGCAACAGTGGCGACATGGCGAAACACAAACCGACCATGATCCCTTTCACGAGAACGGAAACACACAAAAGGATCGGAAATATGAGGACGGTACGATGGCATTTGCAAACCGGAGTATTGACCAAACGACCAGACAGCCGATCATGAATAAGAGAAAACCCGCCGGCGCGCGGTCTACGCCGAGCCTCGACCGAGCCGATATAGCGCCTTCCCGAAAAGTGCTGCGCAAACCGGAAGGGGCAACCTCGGTCATACCGGGCTGCCCCTTTCTTGCATGTCCAACCTGTTCGAACATCAATGTCGCATCAATGGACCGGTGCGCCCCAGCCGCCCCAGACGTAAATGGCGATGAACAGGAACAGCCAGACGACATCGACGAAATGCCAGTACCAAGCGGCCGCTTCAAAACCGAAATGCTGCCTCGGTGTGAAGTGGCCTTTATAAACCCGGAACAGACACACCATCAAAAAGATCGTGCCGACCAGAACATGGAAGCCGTGGAAACCGGTCGCCATGTAGAATGCGGAACTGTAGGTATTGCCACCGAAACCGAATGGCGCATGGCTGTATTCATACGCCTGTACGGCGGAGAATACGACGCCGAGCGCGATAGTCGCCCACAGGCCTTTCTTCAAACCATCGCGATCGCCATTGATCAACGAATGGTGCGCCCAACTGACGGTCGTACCCGAACATAGAAGGATCAACGTGTTGAGAAGCGGAAGGTCGAACGCGTCGAGCACTTCCAAACCGCGCGGCGGCCATTGCGCGATGGCGGCGGCCCCTTCTTCGCCGAACCGGGTCAGCGTGGCCCCGTCGACCAGTTCGATCGGCTGCGGGAACAGCGAAAAGTCGAACCAGCTCCAGAACCATCCGACGAAGAACATGACTTCCGACGCGATGAACAGGATCATGCCATAACGCATGTGCAGCTGCACAACCGGCGTATGATCGCCCGCTTCCGCTTCGCGCACGATGTTGGCGAACCAGCTGAAGAACGTCGCGATCAAACCGGCCGTGCCGATGCCCCACAGCAGCCAGCCATTGGCCATGTCGTGCATCCACAGGACCATGCCGGTGAAAAATGTCAGGGCCGAAAGCGATCCGACGAACGGCCAGATATCCGGTGCCAGAATATGATAATCGTGGTTTTTCGTGCCAGCCATGTCGTCTCTCAAAAAATTGGGACCGTGGCGGGCATTGCATCCGCCAGGTACAGCCTGATTGTCATAATCGCACCGATACGCAAGGTCCAGCCTCAGCCGCCCGCATTCGTGCCGTTGCCGGTTGGGCCATCGTCGATTGCCTTGTGGAAGGTGTAGCTTAGCGTGATCTGTTCGACACCCTTGGCGTTCTCGTCGTTCAGGATCGCCGGATCGACATAGTACAGTACGGGCATCCGCATCTCTTCACCGGGCTGTAGCGTCTGTTCGGTGAAGCAGAAGCATTGAATCTTGTTGAAATATTTGCCGGTCTGTTCCGGCTCGACATTGAACGTCGCGGCCCCCGTGATCGGCACGTCGCTGTTGTTGCGGGCGATGTAGAACGCCATGTCCCGCTGGCCGATCTGCACGGTATCGGTCGGTTGTTCGGGCCGGAAGGTCCACGGCATTCCAACCGCGGTCGATGCATCGAACCGAATGGAAATCGGCTTGCTCCCCGCGCTTTGCGACAAACGCAAGGCCATATCCGCTTCGCTTTCGGTGGCACGCTGCGTCGTTCCGCCGAACCCGGTAACCCGGCAGAACAATTCATAAAGGGGCACAGCCGCGTAACCCATGCCGAGCATTGCCAGCGCGCCCAGCAGGGCCAGCGCTCCGACGCGCCAATTCTTTTGATCGAGTGCAGCTGCCGACATGCCTTAGTCCCCCATACGCACGATGGTGATGGCGTAGAAAAGAATCACGAAAAACAATAGCGCGGCACCCACAGCGAGATTGCGCGTTTTGCGGCGGCGTTCGATTTCCTGCTGTTCCTGGGGGGTCATGCGGTCACTCCGGGGATGGGCCAATTTTGATAATCGCCGACCCGATCGACGACGAGGGCGGCAAAAAGCGCAAATAGGTAGATAATACTGAACGCGAACAGCCTTTTTTCGGGTTGCATATCGTCATTCGTTTGCGTCCGGCGCATCGCCACCACAAACGCTAGCGACAGAAAGGCCACGGAAAGAGCCAGCGCCGATACACCATACAATGCGCCGGTCCCGCCGATGAACCACGGCGCGGCCGCTACGGGCACGAGGAGCAGGGAATAGCCGAGGATTTGGCGACGGGTCGAGATCTCCCCTTTGACGACCGGCATCATGGGGATGCCGACCTTCGCATAATCGCTTTGCACGAACAGGGCGAGCGCCCAAAAATGCGGCGGCGTCCAGATGAAGATGATGGCGAACAACAGGATCGGCATGGCGGTCACATCGCCGGTCACCGCGATCCATCCTATCATCGGCGGAAAGGCGCCGGCCCCGCCGCCGATCACGATGTTCTGCGGCGTGCGCGGTTTGAGCCAGATGGTATACACCACCGCATAATACACGATCGAGACGGCCAGGATCGCCGCCGCAAGCCATCCGACCGCCAATCCCATGACTCCGACCGACGCGCCAGACAGGATGATCCCGAAATTACGCGCATCGTCCTTCTGCAACCGTCCCGCCGGTAGCGGACGCTGGGCGGTACGTTTCATCCCCGCATCGATATCCGCTTCCCACCATTGGTTAAGCGCCGCCGCACCCCCCGCACCGATAGCGATGCAAAAAATCGCCGTGAACGCGATAACAGGATGGATCGATCCCGGGGCCGCCATCATCCCGCAAAGCCCAGTAAATATCACCAGGGTCATTACACGCGGTTTGGTAAGCGCATAAAAATCACGCCAGTCTGCGGGCATTGGAGCCGTTTTGACGTTGGGAACAGGGGACATTGGCTGCGACATATTGGGTGGTTCAAAGGATCCTTGGTTTGAAAAGGGGGCAACACCGTTGCCGATGCGCCCCCTTCACTATGTCATACATGTTCGACCCTATCATTCGATAAGGCGAACGATCCGATCAGGTCGTTGCCTGACGGTGATCGTGATAGTCATGGTGGTCCTCGATCACCGGAAGCGTCTCGAACTGGTGGAACGGCGGAGGCGACGTCAGAGTCCACTCCAAGGTCGTTGCACCTTCGCCCCAGGGGTTGTTGCCTGCCTTCTTCCCGGCTGTGAACGCATAGACGAGGTTGACGAAGAAGATCAGCATCGATGCCGCCATCACAACGTAACCGATAGACGACACCTGGTTCCAATATTCATACGCCGCCGGATAATCGGGATAACGGCGTGGCATACCCTGGATACCCAGGAAATGCTGGGGGAAGAAGATAATGTTCACCCCGATGAAGAACACCCAGAAATGCAGATGCGAGAGGAATTCACTGTGCATCCGGCCGCTCATCTTCGGGAACCAGTAATAGAAACCCGCGAACATCGAGAACACCGCGCCCATCGACAGCACGTAATGGAAGTGAGCGACGACATAATAGGTATCGTGCAAATTATCGTCGATCCCGCCATTGGCCAGCACGACGCCGGTTACGCCGCCTACGGTGAATAGGAAGATGAAACCCATCGCCCACACCATCGGCGATTTGAATTCGAGGCTTCCGCCCCACATCGTCGCGATCCAGCTGAAGATTTTCACCCCGGTTGGTACGGCGATAACCATCGTTGCGGCCGTGAAATACATCTTGGTGTTCACGTCCAGACCCACCGTATACATGTGGTGTGCCCAAACGATGAAGCCAACTACGCCGATGGCGACCATTGCGTAGGCCATACCGAGATATCCGAAGACGGGCTTGCGGCTGAACGTCGCGACGATCTGGCTGATCATGCCGAAACCGGGCAAAATCATGATGTACACCTCGGGGTGTCCGAAGAACCAGAACAGATGCTGATAGAGCACCGGATCGCCACCGCCCGCTGGGTTGAAGAACGTCGTATCGAAGTTCCGGTCTGTCAGCAGCATGGTAATCGCTGCCGCCAATACCGGCAATGCGAGCAATAGAAGAAATGCCGTTACCAGGACGGACCATACGAATAGCGGCATCTTGTGCAGGGTCATGCCCGGCGCACGCATGTTGAAGATGGTCGTGATGAAATTGGTTGCGCCCAAAATCGAGCCCGCCCCGGCAAGATGCAATGCGAAGATCGCGAAATCCACCGCTGGCCCCGTCGACCCGTAGGTCGATAGCGGAGCGTAAACAGTCCAGCCTGTACCCGCACCCAGCCCGGCAGCCGATCCGGGTACGAACATCGAGAACATCAGTGACGCGAAACCGGCTACCGTGAGCCAGAACGACACGTTGTTCATACGCGGAAACGCCATATCCGGCGCACCGATCATGATAGGCACGAACCAGTTACCGAACCCGCCGATCATGGCCGGCATGACCATGAAGAACACCATGATCAGACCATGAGCCGTAATCAATACATTCCACATATGCAGATTGGCATCGAAGGCAGCCTCGCCACCCATCATGGTAACGACCCCGCCGAGGATCTGAATGCCGGGCTCCGCCAGTTCGGCGCGCATAATCCCGGAAATCGCGCCGCCGATCAGTCCCGCCATGATGGCGAAGATCAGATAGAGCGTGCCGATGTCTTTGTGGTTGGTCGACATGAACCAGCGCACGAAAAAGCTGGGCTTATGATCGGCGTCATGTGCATGATCTTCATGGATCGGGAAGGATTCGGCGGTTGTTGCCATAATATATCTCTAGCCCCTGCTTGGGTTCAAACGGTCAATAGTCGCGCGGGTCACGTTGCGCTTACATCTTCATCGGTTGCTTCGTCAGCGGAACCGTCAACTCCGGCGGCCGCGGGCACCGGCGCTGGTTCCTCGCCGGCAATGGTCCCACCTTTCGATCGCACCCAGGCTTCCCATTGCGCCCGTGGCAAAGCCTCGACCGCGATCGGCATGAAACCATGACGCGCCCCGCACAGTTCGGAACACTGGCCGTAATAAATGCCCGGTTCGTTGATCGTGAGCAAGCGTTCGTTCAACCGCCCGGGGACTGCATCCTGTTTGAACCACAGCGATGGCACTGCAAAGGAGTGAATCACATCGGCAGCGGTCGTTTGAATGCGAAGCGGCGTGTTTGCGGGGACGACCATACGGTTGTCCACCGCCAGCTGCGCCGGTTCACCGCGCGCAATCGCTTCTTCGTCTGGAAGCATGTTCGAGATTACTTCGAACCCGCCATTGTCGGGGTAGGCATAGCCCCAATACCATTGATAGCCGATCGCCTTGATGGTCACCGCATCTTCGGGGGGCGATTCATACTGGCGCGCCAGCAACGTAATGGAAGGGATGGCGATCCCGACCAGAATGAGCACGGGAACAAGCGTCCACAAAACTTCGATGAACGTATTGTGCGTCGTCTTGGATGGCGTCGGATGCGCACGGCGGCGATATTTTACTACGACCCACAGCAACAGGCCCAGAACGAACAGGCTGATTGCCGTGATAACCGGCAATAGTATGTACGTATGCATGTTATACGCGAACTGCCCATCGTCGGTATATTGCGGCTGAAAATCGATCGCGCCGTTTTCGGGCTGTCCCTTGATCCATTCGGGACCAAGCGGTTTGTAATCGGAGTCGGCCACCGCCTCGGTCGCGACCATGTCGGCGCCTTCGACCGCGGTTGCCGCCGGTTCGCCGGTGTCGACCATCGCCGGCGCACGCGCATCGGTCCCGGGGTCGTTCGAATCCTGCGCAAACGCCAAATGAGGCATGACGACGAGAAGCAATGCGGCGATAAACGCCAGTAGCATTGCCACGTTCGGACGGTGCGTACCGGAACCAGTCATACCGAAATCCATGCGTTACCGCTTTCCATTGCTACCGGACGATCCGGCCTTTTCCGGCCCGCAAACTGCCGACCCTTACCATCCCGCCAGCGGGACTATTGCAAGGAAGGCTATACGCACGGTTGCCCGCGGCCTCAAGCGGTTCTAGGAGAAAATTCCGCAAGTCCTGTTGTTCGCAGGGCAATGCGACGCGCCTTCATTTCCGGAAACTTTGTGTATGAGCCCCGACGACGTTCTATCCGAGTTTACTGCCAGCGGGGCATTGCTGGAAGGGCATTTCAAATTATCGTCCGGGCGGCATAGCGGATATTATCTGCAATGCGCGCGCGTTCTGATGGACCCGGCCCGTGCCGCGCGCATCGCCCACGCGCTGGTCGAGAAACTTCCCCAACATCTTCGCGATACGGTGGATTGCATCATGTCCCCGGCAATGGGCGGCATCATCATCGGGCATGAAGTGGCCCGGGCCATGGGCAAGAACGCCATGTTCCTGGAAAGGCCGCAAGGGTCGTTCGAATTGCGCCGCGGCTTCAGCGTCGTTCCCGGGGCCCGGGTGTTGATGGTGGAAGATGTCGTGACGACCGGGCTGTCTTCGCGTCAGGCGATGGAGGCGGTGCGTGCTTCGGGCGCTGATGTCGTGGCCCTCGCCTCGATCGTGGATCGTACTGGCGGAGATCGGACTTTCGATGTGCCGTATCACGCGCTCGTCACCTTCGATTTCCCAACCTATGCGGACGACGCCCTGCCCGCCGATCTGGCCGCCCTGCCCGTCACCAAACCCGGTAGCCGCGCATGAATACGGGCCGCCTGCGCCTTGGCGTGAACATCGATCATGTCGCCACCATCCGCAATGCGCGGGGCGGCGATCATCCCGATCCGGTCCGTGCCGCACAGATCGTGGCCGATGTAGGCGGCGACGGGATCACCGCGCATCTTCGCGAAGACCGCCGCCATATTCGCGACGACGATCTGCAACGTATCCAGGACGCCACGGACCTGCCTCTCAATCTGGAGATGGCGGCGACCGATGAAATGCTGGCGATCGCGCTTCGGCACCAGCCCCATGCCGTTTGCATCGTACCTGAAAACCGTGCCGAACGCACGACGGAGGGCGGGTTGGACGCCGCTGGGCAGCACAACCGGATCGCGCCCATCTGCGCGCGGTTGGCGGATGCCGGCATTCGCGTCAGCCTGTTCATCGAGGCGGACGCGCGTCAGCTGGACGCCGCTCTTCGCCTGCGCGTTCCAGTGGTGGAGTTTCACACCGGCGAATATGCGCATGCGACAGGCGAAGCGCGCGCCACCGAATTGCGCCGGATCGCCGATATGAGCGCCTTGGCAGCGAAGAACGGTATCGAACCGCATGCAGGCCACGGACTGACTTACGAAAACGTGCAGCCGATCGCCGCCGTCCCGCAACTCGCCGAATTGAACATCGGTCATTATCTCATCGGCGAAGCGGTATTCTGCGGGTTGGAGCCTGCCGTGCGCCGAATGCGGCAATTGATGGACGATGCGCGATGATTATCGGGATGGGGTCCGATCTGTGCAACATCGAACGTATTCAGGGCGTGCTCGACCGGCATGGCGTCCGTTTCGAACAACGCAGCTTCACAGATGTCGAGCGTGCGAAAGCGGCCAAACGTCCGTTTACGCGCGCCGGCACCTACGCCAAACGCTTCGCTGCCAAGGAAGCCTTTTCCAAGGCGGTCGGAACGGGGTTCTATAACGGTGTGTATATGAAGGATATCGGCGTGGTGAACGCAGCATCCGGCGCGCCGACACTGGCCCTGACCAACGGGGCGGCGGCGCGGCTTGCGCATATGACGCCGAAAGGACATGAGGCGGCCATTCATCTCACTCTCACCGACGATCATCCATGGGCGCAGGCATTCGTCATCATCGAAGCCCTGCCGATCGCCGGACCATAGGCGCGATCGTGACCGCCGCCCCGCCCCCGTCCGACCTGGACACCATTTTACAGACCGAGCCCCCGATGCATTCCGCCGAGACTTCCGATAGCGCAAAGCCCGGTAAAACCGATACAGACGATACGTCGATCAACTGGTTGGGAGAAATACGGGGGCTGGCGCTGATGTTGTTGGCCGTGTTGATGTTCCACAGCCTGATTGCCAAGCCGTTCTATATTCCCAGCACATCGATGCTGCCGAACCTGATGGTGGGCGACCGCCTGATCGTCAGCAAATATCCCTACGGCTATTCCTGGGTATCGGCGTCGTTCCATCTGCTGCCGCGGGCCGATTGGCGGGTTTTCGCCGCGACGCCCGAATATGGCGACATCGTGATTGCCGTGCCCCCGACACGCGACGAAGATTACATCAAACGCGTCGTCGCCCTTCCCGGGGACCGCGTGGCGGTGCGCGACGGGCGATTGTTCCTGAACGGGGCCGCCGTGCCGCGCAGTGTCGAGCCGGCGATGCGCCTCCCCGTGGACGAAGAGCAGATGTGTCAAGGCATACCATGCCTCGAATATTTCGAACAATACCGCACGACCCTGCCCAATGGTAGCGACGTGTATGAAGTCGAAACCTATCGCGAAACCTTACCCAATGGCGCGACGTATTTGATTATCGACCACAAGGATCAGGGGCTCGACAATTTCGACGAGATCACGGTGCCGCAAGGTCATGTCTTCATGATGGGCGACAATCGCGATCATTCGGCCGACAGCCGCGCGCCGGCTTATGCCAGCGGTCTGGGTGGCCCGGTGCCGATGACGAATGTGGGCGGACGGGCGGAATTCCTGACCTTCTCGCTCGACGGAACGACTGGTTGGAACCCGATGACATGGTGGTCGTCCCTGCGGGAGGGGCGTTCGTGGAACACACTACGTCCTACGATCGATCCCGCACCCGATAAACCGGCCACATCGCGATGAACGACGCATCCGGACATAGCGAACGTAGCGAACCCGACGCCGATATCGGCAACAGTCCGACGAGGATCGACGACGACCGTTTGCGGTTCGAAGCGCAGCGTGCGTTCGTTTGGGCATTGGTGATCGGCGGCGTACTGCTGGCGGTTTACGTGTCCCAAAGCCTGCTGGTTTTGTTCGGCGCCCTGGTATTCGCCGCCATGCTCGACGGCGGATCGCGCCTGCTTGGCCGCGTGCTGCCGATCGCGCGCATGCTGCGCATATTCATTATTTTGGGCATCATTGCGGGGCTGGCATATTGGCTGGTGGTCTTCGCCGGATCGCAGATTTCGCAAGAAGCAGCGCAGCTCCCCGCGATTATCGAGGCGCAATATTGGATCGCGCTCGACTGGCTCAAATCGCAGGGTTTCGAAATCGATGCGGACAGCATGCGCGGCCTCGCCAGCAATGTCGCTGGCGGTTTCGGCACGTTGACGACGGCGATCGGCGGTCTGCTCGGTGGGATTACCACCTTGTTCCTGATCGTCGTCATCGGCATTTATCTGACGGTGGAGCCACGCATCTACGAACGCGGCGTCGCCTGGATGATCAAGCGCGACAGGCGCGACGAGTTTTTCGAAACCGCAACCAGGATGGGCTACACCATGCGCCGCCTGATGGCGGGGCGTCTGCTGGGCATGGTTTTCGAAGGCCTGTTCACATGGGCTGCGCTCGCGCTCTACGGTGTACCGATGGCGGCACTGCTGGGGATATTGACCGGCCTGCTCGCCTTCGTACCCAATCTCGGCGCGCTGATCGGCGGCATTCTGATGGTCGCGGTCGGCTTTTCGGGTGGGGTGGAGATGGGCATCTACACCGTCTTCATCTACATGGCGGTGCAGATACTGGATGGATATTTCATCATCCCGCTGATCGCGAAAAAAACCGTCGATCTTGCCCCTGCACTGGTTCTCGCCTCGCAATTGATCATGGGCATTCTGTTCGGCATCCTCGGATTGTTTCTGGCCGACCCGGCTTTGGCCATGCTGAAAGTGGCGTTGGAGCGCCGCGCCGAAGGGATGGACAAGAAGCTTGCCAACGATGGAGAAACAGCCGCGCATGGCCCGTAAGTTCCTCTACTTCATCGCATTTTGTATTGTGATCGTCATCGCGGGCGCATTCGCATTGCGCATTTGGTCCGATGAGATCGCCGAGCTTGCCTTGGTACCCAGTGCCGATTTTGAAACGCAAGAAGCGCTGGCCGACAACGCTTATGAAGACCCCGCCATGTGGTTTTCGCGCCCCGGCATGGGCACGGACGATCCGGCGCGTTGGCAACCGCCCGTTCGCGGGGGTGCACGCAATAGCGCCGATCGTGCACAGGACGCTTCCGACTTCGCGGTATTCTTCGTCCATCCCACCAGCTTCCTCGATCGCGCACGCTGGAACGCACCGCTGGACGATCCCGAATCGCAACGGGTCGCGAAAATCTACATCCGCGGCATGGCCAGCGCGTTCAACCGAGCAGACGAGATATGGGCGCCACGCTATCGTCAGGCGACGATCGGCACGTTTTTGACCGATGGCGCGGATGCCGACCAGGCGCTCGACGCGGCGTATACCGATGTCGCGCAGGCATTCGCCTATTTCCGCGCCAGCGTCGGCGACGATACGCCGATCGTCCTGGCCGGGCATAGTCAGGGGTCGCTGCATCTCCTGCGGCTGCTGCGCGAAGAGGTGAAGGATAGCGAACTGGCGGACCGGGTCGCCGCGATCTACGTAGTCGGTTGGCCGATCTCGGTGCGGCACGACCTGCCGGCATTGGGATTTCCCGCCTGCGCCACGCCCGATCAGGCCGGCTGCATCATGTCCTGGTCCAGCTATGCCGAACCGGCGGAAACCGATGCCTTCATGCGCCGTTACGCGGCCACCATTGGCTTCGATGGCAAGGCGCGTGGAGACAGTGCGATCCTGTGCACCAATCCATTGACCGGTGGCGGTGCGGATGCAGCGTCGGCACAGGCGAATATCGGCACGCTGGTGCCCGAAGCGGGATTCACGACGGGCGAGCTGGTGCCCGGCGCGGTTCCGGCGCGGTGCCGCGCGGACGGCCTGCTGCTGATCGGCGACCCCCCGGAAATGGGCGAGTATGTGCTGCCCGGCAACAATTATCACGTCTATGACATCCCGCTGTTCTGGGCCAACCTGCAGCGCGGCGTCGTCCGCCGGGTGGAGGCATGGCGGAACGCGCTTTGATATACGAACGCGCGGTGGATTTGCGCGACGCGCTACCCGATGGCGGCGTTCTGTTGGCGCTCGATCTGGGCACCAAGACCATCGGCACCGCGATCTGCGATGCGGGCTGGCAATTCGCGACCGCGGGAAAGACTCTCGAACGCGGCAAGTTCGGGCGCGACCGGGAAACGCTGCGGAACTTGATCGAGGCGCGGCGGGTGGCGGGTATCGTCATCGGTCTGCCGCGTAATATGGATGGTAGCGAGGGCCCCCGCGCCCAGGCCAGTCGCGCCTATGCCCGCAATCTGGCCGAGGCATTCGAACGACCGGTGCTGTTATGGGACGAACGATGGTCCACCGCATCGGCCGCGCGCGACATGATCGGGCAGGATATGAGCCGGCGCAAACGCGCGACGCGGATCGACAGCCATGCCGCCGCCATATTTCTGCAGGGCGCGATCGATGCGTTGGCGGGGGGAATGTTCTAGTTTGCGCATTGCCATCACGGCCGCCAACCGCGACAGAACCGCCTCATGTCCGACCTACCCCCCTTCGATCCCAAGACAGCTGCCGCCTTTATGCTGCGCCATGGTCATTCCGCCAAGATCGGACTGCGGTATCATGATCATGGGAAAGATTGGGTTGCGCTGGAACTGCCGTGGCGGGACGATCTGGTGGGCGAAGTGGATCAGGGCGTATTGGCATCGGGACCGATAATCTCGATGCTCGACATGGCGTCGGGCCTGGCCATCTGGAACACCCACGGCACTTTCGTGCCTATCGCGACGCTCGATCTCAGGGTCGATTATCAACGCCCTGCGCGTACGGCATCGGCGGTTATCGGCAGGGTCGAATGCTATCGCCTGTCGCGATCCGCCGCATTCGTTCGCGGCGTGGCGCATGACGGCGATATGCAGGACAGCGTCGCGACGATGTCCGCCGTCTTCATGTCGATTGCGAAGGATGTTCGCGCATGACCGATACCGACACGCCGACCGCCTATGCCAAATCGCTGGGGATCGAGGTGCATGGCTGGGACGGCGGCGTTCCAACCTTGCGCTTCGCCTTCGGCAGCGATGTCGAGGGGCGGCCCGACCATCTGCATGGCGGGGCGATTTCAGGCTTGCTGGAAACCGCCGGCTACGCCCTGCTGCGCACCGAACTGAAGCGGCGGGAACGCAGGCATCGTTTGAAACCCATCAACATCACGGTGCAATTTTTGAACGCCGGTAAAAATCGCGATACCTATGCCAGGGCGCGGATCGTCAAGCTGGGAAGGCGCAATGCGAACATTTCGATCGAAGCATGGCAGGACGATCCGCAGCGCCCCATCGCGACAGCCGTCATGAACATCTTGATGGCCGAACCGGACTGAACACCCTCCCGAACGGTTAGGCGCCCCGATCAATTCACCGGTTCGTCACTCGCCTGCGGTTCACGGCGGCCCGGATCGATGGACACCCCACGGCGATCCACGTTGAGATCGATCGGCACCCCTTCGATCTGGGTGGAGATCGTGACGCCTTCCCCATCCCTGATACGCAAGCGGCTGCCGTTTTCATCGAGCGGTATGTCGTCCAAATCGGGCACGTCCATCGGTTCGACCGAACCGCCGGGATCAACTGGCGGTGGAGGAGCGGCCCGGGGCGGAGCGCCCACGGCCTGTTGCATGAAATCGCGCCAGATACGTGCGGGCAATCCGCCGCCACCGATATCGCCCAACGGCGTGTTGTCGTCGTTCCCGACCCAGACTCCGACCACCAAATCGCCCGAATAGCCGACGAACACCGCGTCGCGATTGTTCTGGCTGGTCCCGGTCTTACCGAAAACCGGCCGGTTGAGTTGCGCTGCCCGCCCCGTGCCGCGATCGACGACGGCGCGGAGCATGGCCTCCATATCCGCATGGTTTCGGCGCGACAGGCTGTCCTGCGAACCGAAGGCCCAATCCATCCAGCCCGCTTCCCCCGCCGCGAACGCCGCCGGTCTGACCGGAAAACGGTTCGCGGCGACCCCGGCATAGGCGGCGGTCAGATCCAATAGGCTGAGCGTCGAGGTACCCAGCGCTACACTCGGGTCGCCGGGCGTCATGGGTGCGGTTATGCCGAACATGCGCGCGGTGTCGGTCACGGCATCGCTGCCCAGTTGATTGTAGAGACGCACCGCTGCCACATTGCTCGATTGCGCAAACGCTTCCTCCAACGCGATGGTATCCGAATAACGACCGCGCGCATTCTTCGGTCGATAGCCGCCGGTGTCGATCGCGGTATTGGCAAGAAGATCGCCGGGTTGCATGCCCTGCCGCAAGGCGGTGAGATAGACGAACAGTTTGAACGTCGACCCCGGCTGGCGCTTCGCCTGGGTTACGCGGTTGAAGGGAGACGCGGCGTAATCCTTCCCCCCGATCATCGCGACCACTTCGCCATTGGGGCGCATCGCAACCAGCGCGATCTGCGCCTGCCCCAACGGCGCACGCGCGACGACATTCTTGGCGAAGTTCTGCAACCGCGAATCCAGGGTAGTCGTAATGGTTTGGCTGGCATAGCCCCCCGCCACCAGCTTGCGCGCTTCGGGTAAGGCCCAGTCGGCGAAATAGGTGCCGGTCGGCAGATCGTAACGGGTGCGCGAATCGATGCGGGGTGCCGGCATGGCATCAGCATCAGCCTGGCTGACATAACCCGCGGCAACCAAGGCGTTCTTGACCAGTTCCATGCGCTGCACCGCGCGTTCGTAATGCCGTGTCGGCGCATAGCGGGACGGCGCCTGTACCAACCCGGCCAGCATCGCCGCCTGTTCGGGTTTCAGTTTCTCCGGCTTGCGATAGAAGTAATGCAGCGATGCCGCGCGCAGGCCGTAAACATTATCGCCGAAATAGGCATTGGACAGATACCGTTCGAGAATTTCGTCCTTGGTCAGCCAGCTTTCCAGCCAGAACGCGATCAGCATCTCGCGGGCCTTGCGCGACAGGCTGCGTTCGGGGGTCAGGAAGGTGAACTTCGCCAGCTGTTGCGTGATGGTGCTGCCCCCGCCCACGCCGGTCCAGGCGGCGCGCGCGATCCCGCGTGGATCGACCCCCCAATGATCGTAGAACCGCCGATCCTCGATCGCCATGAATGACTGGACGACATGCGGTGGCAGGGTGTCGATGTCGACCGGCGCACCGATGATCGCGCCGTTGCGGGCGATCGGCGTGCCGTCCGCCGCCAGCAACGTGATTTGCGGCGGTGCGATCGGTTCCAGCGACTTGCCGAGCGGTGCGGTGATCGCCAGCCACGCGGCCAAGGCGGCGAACAGCACGAACAAAACGCCGACGATACGCAGCGCCCACCAGCGTTTGCGCCGCCCGCGCCAATGGTCTGGCTGAAACCAGCGTGTGTGGGGGCGTTCCAGCGTAAACGCCGCATCGACCCGCCCCAATTCGCGATCCCACCGATCCCAATCGGCGTCGTCCTCGTCTCGACCGTCGCCCACCCATCCGTTTCCGTAGGGATCCTGCGTCGTGAAATAGTGGTTGTCGGACGCGTCCTGTCTGCCGGAACCTTGCGAACGACGTTTGGAGAACCAGCCCGGCATTGCTACTGTATTATCCTGCCAATACAGCTTTGGCGAGTGCTTTGTCGCCTGCCGATATCAGGCTGCGGCAACAACGCTTTCGGGCAGTTCGGTACCGAATACGCGCTGGTAGTATTCGGCCACCAGCATCCGCTCCGCCTCGTCGCATTTGTTGAGGAAACTCAATCGGAACGCGAAGCCGATATCTTTGAAAATGGCTGTATTCTGCGCCCAGGTGATGACGGTGCGCGGGCTCATCACTGTGGAGATATCGCCATTCATGAAACCCTGCCGCGACAGGTCCGCGACCTTGATCATGTCGGCAATCTGTTTTTGATCGGCATTCGGGTTTTTCGAAGCGACGATATTCTGTTCCGTTTCTGCGGGCAGATAGTTCAAGCCGACCACGATGTTCCAGCGGTCCATCTGTCCCTGATTGATCGCCTGCGTACCGTGATACAGTCCGCTCGTATCGCCCAGCCCGACCGTATTGGCCGTAGCAAACAAGCGGAAGCCCGCATCGGGGCGGATCACACGGTTCTGATCGAGCAGGGTCAGCTTACCCTCCGCCTCCAACACACGCTGGATTACGAACATCACGTCTGGGCGGCCCGCGTCATATTCGTCGAACACCAGTGCGACCGGGTGCTGCAAAGCCCAGGGCAGCAACCCTTCGCGAAATTCCGTAACCTGGAGCCCGTCGCGCAACACGATGGCGTCGCGCCCGACCAGATCGATGCGGCTGATATGGGCGTCCAGATTGATGCGAATACACGGCCAGTTCAAACGCGCGGCGACCTGTTCGATATGCGTGGATTTCCCGGTGCCGTGATAGCCCTGCACCATCACCCGCCGGTCGTGCGCGAAGCCGGCCAGGATCGCCAAAGTAGTATCGGGATCGAAGATATAGCCATCGTCGCGATCGGGCACGCGCTCGTCCGCTTCGCTGAAGGCGGGCACGTCCCAGTCGATATCGATGCCGAACGTGTCCCGCACATTCACCATGATGTCGGGGGCGGCCATCGATGTCTTGGAAGTCGGGTCGAAAGTCTTGTCTGTCATATGTCGGCAACGCCTAGCCAAGCGGAGGGGTCCGCGCAACCGGGGCGCATGCAGCATTTTTCGCTTATGGCTGTAATCGCGCGGTCGGCACCCCATAGGAGATAGCATGTCCGCACCCCGCCCACCCCTTCTGCCATCCGAACGCCTCCGCACCGCAGTCATCGATCGCGTGCGCGCCGTGTTCAACGATGAAAACAGCAACCAATCGCCCACGCCCCCGTCGGACGATGCCTATTTCGCGAAAGATACGCCCATCCGGCTGGTCCATGCCGATGCGGTATCGATGATGATCGGGGGCATTCGGTCGCTTTTGTTGCAGATGCTTCACCCCCATGCGTTGCAGGGCGTTCTCGACCATTCCAATTTCCGCGCCGACATGCATGGCCGCCTGCAACGCACCGCGCAGTTCATCGCGGTGACGACCTTCGGCCATCGCGACAAAGCGGACGCGATGATCGGGCGGGTCAATACAATCCACGAACGCGTGAACGGCACGTTGCCCGGCGGCACACCCTATTCCGCGCGTGATCCCGAAACGCTGGCATTCGTGCATGTCGCGGGGGCCACAAGCTTCCTGCAGGCCTATTTGCGGTATGTCCGCCCGATGATGCCTTACGCCGAACAGGACGAATATTACCGCCAATCCGCCCTTGTCGCGCGCAAATTGGGGGCAGACCCCGTGCCCGAAACCCGGGCCGAAGCCGATGCGCTGATGCGGCGTTTCCGTAGTCAGCTGCGCGGTAGCGACGCGGCGCGCGAAGTCGCCGATCTGGTACTCACCCAAAAACCCGAAGCCGCGCCGGTCGCGGTTCAAAAGATGTTGGGCACGGCGGCGGTCGACATGTTGCCCGATTATGCGCGCCAAATGCTCGAACTTCGGCGTCCGGGACTGGAAGCCGTGCCCGCCCGCCTTGCCGCGGCGACGATGGGCAAGACGCTGCGCTGGGCGTTCCGCCAGAACGCGTAATGCGCTCCGCCTTTCATTGTGCTATCGCGATGGATGAAGGAGAGAGGCATGTATTTCAGTTTCTGGGCCGTTCCCGTACCGAACGGCAAGCGGGGCGATTACGCCGACCATTCCAAACTGGTCGGGGGTTGGTTCCTGGAAAACGGAGCGACGCGGATCATCGAAAGCTGGGGCGAAAGCGTTCCTCATGGCAAACAGACCGATTGGCATCGCGCCGTCGCGGCCGGCGATGATGAAACACCCTGCGTGGGTTTCGCCGAATGGCCCGACCAGGCGACATGCGATGCGGCCAAGGAAAGGATGGAAGACGCCGCCCAAAACGACGAACGCTTCGACGATGAAAAACACCCGATGCCGTTCGATGGTAAACGGATGATCTTCGGCGATTTTGCGGTAATCACCGAATTGCAACGATGATCTACGCGAAGGCCGCCGCCTTTCGCAGCAGCTGATACGCCTCGACCACCTTGCCCAGCCGCGCCTCGTGACTGCGATCGCCGCCATTGCGGTCGGGGTGGAATTCGCGGACCAGGTCGGAATAGCGGCGGCGCAGTTTCTGCCGGTCGATTTCCTGGTCGAGCCCCATTGTCGCCAATGCTGCCCGCTCGTCCGGTGTAAATCTCAAGTCATCGCCCACACGGCCCGCCGCCCGCGCCTTGATCGCACCCGCTCGGCCCCCGATCGCATCAAGTGGGTCGTCGAAATCGGCCCAACGCGGCATTCCGCCGATCCCCGCATCGGGGCGGAAGGTACGGCTTTCACTTGCCCAGCCCGCGGCGGGCGATTGGGCGGCAAAAATCTCTTCCGCATTCATGCCTTCGAACCAGTCGTAGCCCGCATTGAATGCGCGCACATGATCGAGGCAGAACCACCGCCATTCTCCCGGCCCGTTCAAACCCCCATCGAAACGGTTGCCCCGCCGTCCGGGCGCACGAAATTCACCCGCCTCGCCGCAACCGGGCGCCTGGCATTGTTGCCCATTATCCTCGAACCGCCCATGGAACCTGTTGCCGCGCATAGGGATTCAGGATGGGATGCGTTTCGCAAATTGCAAACCGGGAAGGACCGTAAATGTCGATGACGGAAGAAATGGAAACTCTGCTGCGTGGTGCCTTCGCCCCGTCCAAGCTGGACATCGTCAACGACAGCGCAAAGCATTCCGGCCATTCGGGCGACGATGGCAGCGGCGAATCGCATTTCACGATCATTATCGAAAGCGCGCATTTCGATGGCGTGTCGCGCCTCGATCGGCAGCGTATGGTGAACGGCGCGCTGGGCGATATCCCCGGCGAGCGGGTCCATGCTTTGGCAATTAGGGCCTCCGCCCCCGGTGATACGGCATGATCGCGCAGACTTTGACGCCGACGACACACGATCTCGGTCAGTTCGAGGTACGGCGCGTGCTACCCAACCGAGCGCGCACGATGGTCGGACCGTTCATCTTCGTCGATCAGTTCGGGCCGGCAACGCTCGACATCGGCACAGGTATGGACGTACGCCCGCATCCGCATATCAACCTGTCGACCGTCACCTGGTTATTTGCCGGAGAACACGGGGGTGCAATCGACCATCGCGACTCGCTGGGAAGTGTCTCGACCATCCGGCCCGGGCAGGTCAATCTGATGACCGCCGGGCGCGGCATCGTCCATTCCGAACGCAGTCCGCAGGCGGAACGCGATGGCGGACCGCGCCTGTTCGGCATGCAGACATGGCTCGCTCTGCCCGACGGGCGAGAGGAAATCGATCCCGCATTCGAGGCGATCGTCGATCTGCCGGTGATCGCCGATGCCAAGGCGAAAGCCACCGTCATAATGGGTGAATTGTGGGGGCAGCAAGCGGCGACGACGACGCATGCGGAAACGATCTACGCCGAGATCATGCTGGAGGCGGGCGGCGCCATTCCAATCGATGCCGAGGCCGACGAACGCGCGGTCATG
>JBASAR010000107.1:0-4180 GCA_049650705.1 Pontixanthobacter sp.
TCGACCTCCGACGCGGCCAGACGTATGTCCAGCCCCGCCCCTTGCGCGATGCGTTGCGCAAGATCGCCGTCCAGCCGTAGCCCGGCGGCATCCGCCATCCGTCGCACGGAGGTGGTGATATCACCGAGATCGGGGGGGTAGAACATCGCTGTCAACGCATCGTCGCGCTTCGTCAGCAATTTCGCGGTGCGCGATTTGTCGGTCGCGGATGTCGCCACGATCAGCACGGGGCATGCTTCGCCGGTGGCCCCCAGATGGTTCTCGACCGCGCCATGGGCCTCGTCCCCCGCCGCACGCACCCAGATATGGCGCGCGTCGCCGAACAGCGAAGCCGATCGTGCCTCGTCGGCCAGCAAAGCGGGTTCCCTGCGCAGGGCGGCGCCAGCCAGTTCGACACGGTCGCCGGGGTTTTTCAGCAGCGACACGATCCGACCGGCGGCGGCGGAGGCGCCCGCTTCGTCCGGACCGCAGAAGAAGAACGTCGTGCATTTGGCCGCCGCGCGGGTCGCGATGGCGGCAAAATCCTTCTGCGTCGCCTTCATGCCGGCGTTCCTATTCGGACGAACGGAGAGTCAGCGCAATCTGCGTCACGATCCGGTCGGCGACCTCGCGCGCCAGATTTTCCAGCGCCGTCTGTTCCGCCGCAATGGTGGCATATTCGGAGCTTACCACGTCGATGCCCGCATCGCTGCCCGATGTCGCGTCGAGCAGGATGGTATCGTCGGTCAGGTCGACCAGCTGATACCGTGCGCGCAGGATACGCCGTTCGCGCCCGACATTGTCGTTGCCCAGGATGCCCAGCCCTTCCAGCTGGTCGTCCAGCCGCACGTCCAGGCGGTAGCGGGCGGGCATGTCGGGTTTCGCGTCAAGCCGGTCGTTCAGCGCGTTGCGCATCAACCAGCCGGCCTGCCCCTCGATCGCGGGCACTTCGATCGCGCCCAACCCCTGCGCCACCTCTCCGCGTGCTCCGCCGGCATACATCGGCTGCAACCCGCAGCCGGCCAGTCCGGGCAGGAGCATCAGGCATACGAAAAAGGCGAAGGGCGCGCGCATTAGGTGACGATATTCACCAGCCGGTCGGGCACCACGATGACCTTGCGCACCGCCGCGCCATCGAGCGACCGCTGCACTTTTTTGCTGGAGAGGGCGCGCGTCTCCAGCTCGTCCTTCGGCAACCCCTTGGCAACCGTGATCGTATCGCGCAATTTGCCCTTGTGCTGGATGGCGATGGTCACCTCGTCCTCGACCAGCAAAGCGGGGTCGACGTCGGGCCACGCGGCTTCGGCGATTAGGCCGCCGGTTCCGATCTGCGCCCAAGCTTCCTCCGCCAGATGCGGCATCATCGGCGCCGCGAGTTTGAGCAGCGCGAGAATAGCGTCGTTGCGGGCGGCGGACGGCGGTGCCTTTTCAGCCGCGCCCGTCAGTTCATAAATGCGCGCGACCGCCTTGTTGAATGACAGCGCCTCGATATCCTCGCCTACCGCCGCGATGGTCTGGTGCGTCTTGCGGGCGAGCGGTTTGTCGTCGCCGGATGCGTTCGCATCGTATTGTCCGAACAGGCGCCACAAACGGTGGACGAAGCGCGAACAGCCTTCGATGCCCGCTTCCGACCATGGCAGATCGCGTTCGGGCGGGCTGTCCGACAGCATGAACCACCGTACCGCATCCGCCCCGTATCGCGCGACGATCGCATCGGGATCGACGACGTTCTTCTTCGATTTGGACATCTTGGTGACGCGGCCCGCATCGACCGGTGCACCATCCTCGATCCGGATCCAGTCGCTGCCGTTTTGCCGCACCTGATCGGGCGAAAGGTAACTGCCATCGCCCAGCTGATAGGTCTCGTGCGTCACCATGCCCTGCGTGAACAGGCTGGCGAAGGGTTCCGCCACATCGATCAGGCCACAATGTTTGAGCGCTCGCGTCCAGAAGCGCGCGTAAAGCAGATGCAGAATCGCATGTTCGACCCCGCCGATATATTGTTCGACCGGCAGCCATTTCGCAATCTCCGCCGCATCGAACGGACGATCCGCAGGCTGACTGGCGAAACGCAGGAAATACCAGCTGGAGTTGACGAAGGTGTCGAGCGTATCCGTCTCCCGCACCGCCGCGCCGCCGCAGGTGGAGCAGGTCGTATGCTTCCAGGTAGGATGATGGTCGAGCGGATTGCCCGGTTTGTCGAACGTGACATCCTCTGGCAGCGCGACCGGCAGTTGGTCTTTCGGCACCGGAACCACGTCGCACGTTTCGCAATGAACGAACGGGATCGGCGTGCCCCAGTAACGTTGACGCGAAACGCCCCAGTCGCGCAGCCGCCATACAGTCTGCCCCTTACCCCAGCCTTCCTGCTCGGCGCGCGCAACGATCACCGCTTTGGCCTCGTCCACATTCTTTCCATCTAGGAAATCGGAATTGACGAGCATGCCGTCGCCCGCCTCCGCCGCGGTCATCGGCGCATCGGCAGACGTGTCGCCATCCGCCACCACGCGCAGGATCGGCAGGCCGTATTTGGTCGCGAAATCATAATCGCGCTGGTCGTGGCCCGGCACGCCCATGACCGCGCCGGTGCCGTACTCCATCAACACGAAATTCGCGATATAGACGGGCAGCGCCTTGCCCGTGATCGGGTGGATCGCTGTGATGCCGGTGTCGAAGCCCAGCTTCTCCGCCGTTTCCAGCTCCGCCGCCGTGGTTCCGCCCGCCTTGCAGCTTTCGATGAACGCGGCCGCCCCCGAATTGTCCGCCGCCACACCTCGCGCCACCGGATGGTCCGCCGCGACGGCCACGAAACTCGCGCCGAAGATCGTGTCGGGCCGGGTGGAGTAGACGGGCACGCTTTGCCCGTCATCGAGCGCGAACGTAATCTCCAGCCCTTGGCTCTTACTGATCCAGTTTTCCTGCATCAGCCGCACTTTGTCGGGCCATCGGTCGAGCGTGCCGAGCCCTTCCAGCAGATCGTCCGCGAAGTCGGTGATCTTCAGGAACCACTGGTTGAGCTTGCGCTTCTCCACCGCCGCGCCGCTGCGCCAGCCCTTGCCGTCGATGACCTGTTCGTTCGCCAGCACGGTCATGTCGACCGGGTCCCAATTGACCTGCGCCTGTTTGCGATAGACTAACCCCGCCTCGTAAAGCGCCAGGAACAACGCCTGTTCGTGCCCGTAATATTCCGCGTCGCAAGTGGCGAATTCGCGCGTCCAGTCCAATGCGAAACCGATGCGTTTCAGCTGTGCCTTCATGTTGGCGATATTGTCGCGCGTCCAGCCGCCGGGGTGCACATCGTGCTCCATCGCAGCGTTTTCCGCCGGCATGCCGAAGGCGTCCCATCCCATCGGATGCAGCACCTCGTGACCGCGCATCGCCTTGTACCGCGCCAGCACGTCGCCCATCGTGTAATTGCGCACGTGGCCGATATGAATGCGTCCCGAAGGATAGGGGAACATTTCCAGCACGTAGCTTTTGGGTTTGGCGCTGTCGCTGTCGGCGGTGAAGCAGCCCGCATCGTCCCACGCCGCCTGCCAGCGCGCGTCTGCCGCACCCGGATCGAAGGCGCGTTCGAACCGGGAGGGCAAGCCATTATCGTTCATGACGAATTACCGGTTCAGGAAACGGATTTGCGCCGCAGATCGCGCGCCTTGGTCAGGATGATATCCTCCAGCCGTTGCACGGTCGCGGCCTGCACCGGTGCATCGACCCAGTCGCCGCCCTGTGCGACCTGCCGGCTCGCCGCAACGCGCAGCGCATCGGCGCGCAAATCCTGATCGAGGATGGTGACGGAAAGTTTGACCCGTTCACCCGGATTGGCGGGGTTGGCATACCAGTCGGTCACGATCACGCCGCCCGCGCTGTCCGCCTGCAGCAGCGGTGCGAAACCGACCGTGTCGAGCGAGGCGCGCCACAGATAGGAATTCACCCCGATGGTGGTGACCTGCGCGGCGGCCAGATCGGCAGCAGGGCGTTCGCGTCCGCCACAGGCGGCCAGCGTACCGATCGCGGCCAACGCCATGATCGCTTTGGGTAAAGCGGATGATGCGGAATATTTCGCGTTGCGTCGTACCATGTTTCATAGGCTCCAGATCGCCGGTGCGGCAGCGCGGCATGATAGTTCGGCAACCGCCTTCGATTGCGTCAAGCCTCTATCGCCTGGCCCGCCTCGCGGCAAGTGGCCGAAAGCGCGCGCCGG
>JBASAR010000108.1:0-3812 GCA_049650705.1 Pontixanthobacter sp.
CCGCGATTTTCGCAGGCAAGGTTTTTATGAAGCCGAATGACACCATCACCATTTGGCTCTACCCGAGGTGAAACGTTTTGTTAACTACCCATTGAGACCAATCCGGCGTTTGTTTCAGAAGCGGACAGCATTATCGACAAATGCTAACATATTGAATTGTCACGCGTCGAGTTCTTTTTTCAGTCTATCGAAATAGGCAATTGTTCGCTCCAGCCCCTCGCGCAAAGGTGTTTGGGGTTGCCAGTCGAGCAGATCGACGGCTTTCGAGATGTCGGGTTTGCGCTGCAAGGGATCGTCCTGCGGCAGGGGACGCGTGACGATCCGCGACGCCGATCCCGTCATTTCGATGACCAGTTCGGCCAATTGGCGGATGGTGAATTCCACTGGGTTGCCCAGATTGATGGGGCCGGTAATCATGCGATCCGTCCGCATCAACTTCACGAACCCGTCGATCAGATCGGCCATGTAGCAGAAACTGCGGGTCTGCGTTCCGTCGCCGTAGATGGTGATATCCTCGCCGCCCAATGCCTGCATGATGAAATTGGACACCACACGCCCGTCGTCGGGGCGCATACGCGGGCCGTAGGTATTGAAAATGCGCGCGACCTTGATGTCGAGATCATGCTGGCGGTGATAATCGAAAAACAACGTCTCGGCACAGCGTTTGCCCTCGTCGTAACAGCTGCGCGGGCCGATCGGATTGACGTTGCCCCAATATTCCTCCGTCTGCGGATGCACGGCGGGGTCGCCATACACTTCGCTGGTGGACGCCTGAAAAATCGGGCAATCCAACCGCTTAGCCAGCCCCAGCATGTTGATCGCGCCATGTACGCTGGTCTTGGTAGTCTGCACCGGATCGTGTTGATAATGGATAGGCGATGCGGGGCAGGCCAGGTTCCAGATCTCATCCACCTCGACATAAAGCGGCAGGCAGACATCGTGACGCATGAATTCGAAGCGGGGATTGCCGGCCAAATGATCGAGATTGCGCTTATCGCCGGTAAACAGATTGTCGACGCACAGGATTTCATGCCCGTCGCCCAGCAGCCGGTCGATCAGATGCGATCCCAGAAAACCCGCGCCCCCGGTGACCAGACTGCGCGTGCGGCTTCCAACTCGTTTCACATCGTGTTCCCTTCGATATCGTCGTGGCCGCATCGTAAGGCCGCCTGCCGTTTCATTATGCGTCCTATCGGTCTAGCGCGGCTTGGTGAAGATATGTTTGGGATCGCGGGAAGGATTATGGCGGCAGAGGCCATGGAGTGCGATGACGATGCAAAACGAAAGCGCGTATAGGGCCCGTCGATGGGGATGAAACCCGACCCAGCCGCCATTCTGCGCTTCGTCCGGTTTGGCATGTCGACGATCGTCAGCGTCGGCCTGTCTTTCGGCCTGCCGATCGTGCTTCACGAAAAGGCGGCGATAGCGGAAACCACCGCGGTCGCGATCGGGTTCGCGGTGGCTTACGTCGTGAATTTCTGCCTGTTGAAATTGTTCGTCTATCGTTCGCAGCGCAAATGGTATGCCGATTTGGCGAAATATATTCCAGTCAACGGCGGGTTCCGGCTGGCCGAATATGGCCTGTTCGTCATGCTGTTCGAATATGCGGATGTCGATTACCGCATCGCCGTTCTATCGGTGCTGGTCCTTACTTTCGCGTTCAAATTCTTCATCTACCGGTTTGTGTTCGCCGATCGGGCGGGGCGCACGTCCACTGCCACCGAGCTCTAGTTTCTGAACGCGCTCCAGCGTCAATTCGATTAGCTGACGGTTGCGGCCGACCAGATCGGCCAGCAACCCGATGACGAAGGTGATGGCCCCCGCGGTCAACAGCGCGCTGCCGATAACCAGCGACTGGATTTTTCCGGCACCGTCTTCGAACAGGTAATAATACAGGAACCGGATGAGCGGGATCGCACCGATCAGCGCGATGACCGCGCCGATGAAGCTGAAAATACGCAGCGGCTGATACATCGCATACATCAGCAGCGTGGTCATGCCCGACTTCCGGACGAAATTGGGAATGGACTTGAACAATCGCGATTCGCGCGTCTTGGAATTGGTGCGAATGGGCACGCTTTCCACCGCCATACCCTTGTGCCCCGCCTGGATCAGCATTTCGATCGTATAGCTGAAGGTCGATACGATATTGAGGCGCATGGCGGCATCGCGCGAAAAGGCGCGAAAACCGCTGACCGCATCGGGTATCTGCACGCCCGAAAATCCGCGCACGATGGTGCTGCCTGTCGATTGCAGCAGACGTTTCGATGGCGAGAAATGGTCGATCTTGGACGTTTGCCGGTCGCCCACCACGATGTCGGCGCGCGCTTCGACGATCGGCTGGACCAGCTTGCCGATATCGTGGCCGCAATATTGGTTGTCGCCATCGGTATTGACGATGATGTCCGCGCCGGCGCCGAGCGCGAAATTAACTCCGCGCGCAAACGATCGCGCCAGACCGAGGTTGCATGCGTTGGCCAGGATATGATCGACACCGGCCTCCTCCGCGACGGCGATCGTCCGGTCCGATGACCCATCGTCGATGACCAGAAATTCGATAATGTCGATACCGGGCAGGGTGCGCGGCAGGTCCGCGACCGTGTCTTTCAAAGTGTGCTCTTCGTTGAAGCACGGTATTTGAATGATCAGTTTCATCATATGTCCTGCAGCCTGTCGCGAATATCCGCCCGAACGAGAGCCCGAACGAGAGGGAGCGGCGTTCCCGGTCCGCTATGGGGCCGCATACATCAAAAGGTGATGAACGCCCAAGCGCCCGCCGCTTTCGAGCCTAAATCATCGATCCGTATCCGGCACGGTAGTGTCCCGGCGGCGAATGATCAGCGCACAGGCCGCCAGCGGCAACAGCCAGTACATGCGCATCGAATAGCGCGCATCCGGTTTCGATAACGCACCGCAGATCGCCGCATTGGCAAGCAATCCCAGCACCAGCATCAGGGCGAACCGGCTATCGCGACTGAAAACGCCGAATTTTACGAAAGCGATCCAGGCGATCAGGCCGGTCGACATGATGATTGTCACCATCGTAGCAATCACCGCGTACTGCGTCGGCATGGTCGCATCCATCGAACGGGTCGCCGAAATGTCGGCGCCAATGGCGGGGGGGTAATTGTCCTTCACACTGGCCCGCCGCACCGCATTGTAATTGAAATTGTTGAGGTCGATATCGACCAGCGATCCCCAGGTCTTGCCGATCACGGTCTGCGTATATTGTACCGGATCGTGCATCACGACCGATAGGAAGAACCGCTTGTCCTCGCTGGCGATGGCGCGCTGTCTGGCGGGGCTTGCGGTTTGGAACAGTCCGATCTGCGGCTCCAAACTCCACAAGAAAGTATCCGACTGCATCGGCAGCCGCGCCAGATCGTCGCAGATCGCATAGGCGGCGTTTTGCGAGGTGGCCGGGCAATGGGTTTCGAGGAATGCGACACCCGGCCCTTCATCGACCAGGCTGGCGGTGAGGAACGGGGGTGACAAAGGCTCCATCCCGAGCTGCCGCTCGACCGCCACCGCGAACAGGACGGACGATAGGTATCCGAACGCCGCCACGCCGACGCCGATCGCCATCCCCCGCACCTTGCCCTGCATGTCGGTGACCAAAATCGCGGCGGCGATGGCGATCGATCCCGCGATCAGGATATGGGTCATGTGGAAAGTGGCGATCAGGGCGCTGGCGGACAGCAGGACCGCCATTTCCCCGCGAGTCGCGCGTTTACGGAAACATATCGCCGCCGCGAGGAGGGCGATCAGCACGCCCGACCATACGTCCGGCATCAGGATCGACGCGTAATAAG
>JBASAR010000109.1:0-7768 GCA_049650705.1 Pontixanthobacter sp.
GTCGCTTCCATCTGCGCCTTGATCTCGCCGACGCGTGCCTTGATGTCGTCGGCCGAACCGGCACCATCGACGACGGTGGTGTTGTCCTTGTCGATCGTGACGCGCTTGGCTTCGCCGAGCATACCCAGGGTTACGTTCTCAAGCTTGATGCCGAGATCTTCGGAAATCATCTCGCCCTGCGTCAGGATCGCCAGATCCTGCAGCATCGCCTTGCGACGATCGCCGAAACCGGGGGCCTTGACCGCCGCGACTTTCAGGCCGCCGCGCAGCTTGTTGACCACCAGGGTCGCCAGCGCTTCGCCTTCGATATCTTCCGCGATGATCAGCAGCGGACGGCCCGACTGCATGGCGGCTTCGAGAACCGGCAGCATGTCCTTCAGGCTCGACAGCTTCTTTTCATGGATGAGAACATAGGGGTTCTCCAGTTCCACGGTCATCTTGTCGGGGTTGGTGATGAAGTACGGCGACAGATAGCCACGGTCGAACTGCATACCCTCGACGACGTCGAGTTCGAATTCGAGACCCTTGGCTTCTTCGACGGTGATGACGCCTTCCTTGCCGACCTTTTCCATAGCCTCAGCGATTTTCTCGCCGACTTCACGGTCGCCATTGGCGGAAATCACGCCAACCTGGCTGATCTCGCTGCTGCCGGATACGTCCTTCGAACGGCTCTGCACGTTTTCGACGACCTTGGAAACGGCCAGATCGATGCCGCGCTTCAGATCCATCGGGTTCATGCCGGCGGCGACGGATTTCATGCCTTCGCGTACGATGGCCTGGCCCAGAATGGTCGCGGTGGTGGTGCCGTCACCGGCAAGATCGTTGGTCTTCGATGCCACTTCCTTCAGCATCTGCGCACCCATATTCTCGAACTTGTCCTTCAGTTCGATTTCCTTGGCGACGGTGACGCCGTCCTTGGTGATGCGGGGTGCGCCGAAGCTCTTGTCGATGACGACGTTACGACCTTTGGGGCCGAGCGTGACCTTGACGGCATTGGCGAGCGTGTCGACGCCCTTCAAAATGCCTTCGCGTGCATCGCGCGAAAATTTTACGTCCTTGGCTGACATGATAGATGTCTCCTAGATTGTGTTGATTTGGGGAAAAAGGGTGCGTTTCCGGGTGGCGATCAGCCGATCACGCCCATGATATCGCTTTCCTTCATGATCAGCAGGTCTTCGCCGTCGATCTTGACTTCGGTGCCGGACCATTTGCCGAACAATACGCGGTCGCCGGCGGCGACGTCGAGCGGAGTGACGGTGCCGTCTTCGGCTTTGCTGCCGGTGCCGATCGCAACGATTTCGCCTTCGCTGGGCTTTTCCTGCGCGCTATCGGGAATGATGATCCCGCCGGCGGTTTTCTGATCGGCTTCGATGCGACGGACCAATACGCGGTCGTGGAGCGGACGAAATGCCATATGAATGTCCCCTTCTGGTTTGAATGGTTGAATGCGTTCAATTGGCACTCTTCGAACAAGAGTGCCAACTGGGCGCATTTGGGAATGGCGAGGGGCTTAGTCAACACCGGATGTCGGCAAAATCGCGTCGCGGCCATGCATTGGCGGCCGCGATAGTCAGCGTATCAGTCCGCTTCGTCGGTTTCGATCGTGACGTCCGTCCGCGCGAGTGCGATGTTATGGGTTTCGGTTTCCGTGCTGCGGGTGCGGGTGAGATGGATTTCTTCCTTCAGCACCAATTCCTTACGCACCACCAATCGCTCTTCCATCACGGGGATGATCGTAGTGTCGCCATCGACGATGGTTTCGGGAACGGCATCCACTACGTGATCGACCGGCACCCGTCGCACATCGACCGTTTCGCGGGCGACCTGTTCGGAAACGGTGTGTTCGTCCACCACGGGGGTCGTGGTGACGGTAACGCTGCGCCCTTCGCGAACGACCTTGTCCACCGTTACGCGTTCTTCGACCACCGGTATGCGAACTTCTTCGACGATCTTGTTTCGGTCATCGACCATGTTCCTGTCCTTTCGAAGGAAGTATTGGGCCCTATAACGCGAACGGGCCGACAACCCTATGGTCGTCGGCCCGCACGTTGGAATTAGAGCAACGAATTACCGGCGGTTGGGATCGCGGGCGTTCGTATCGCGTGTCGTTCCGGCCTGGTCCACATCAACATCCGTCTTGCGGACCGTTTCGGTGACGCGTTCGACCTTCTCATCGGCGGTCTTCCTTACGACGACTTCGTCGGTGACCACGGCATCCTTGGCGACGACGACTTCTTCGTCCCGTTCGGTCATCGTGACCTTGCCTTCGCCGCGATCGAGGATGGCCTTGGCATCCGCGCCACTGATCCGTTCGTTCACGGCACGCTTTTCGACGCTGACGGTTTCGTCGCGCAGGGCCACATCTTCGCTGACCGTATCGCTTACGACGCGGGTACGCACCGTAATGTCGCGACCATGATCGGCAACACGCTTGCCAATGACGACGGTTTCTTCGACGACCGGAATGACTTCCTCTTCGACAACATTACCGGCGGCGGCGGTTTTCGTGGCATGCTGTGTCGCCGTGGCGCCATAGACGACGGCGTTGTCGTGAATTTCTAACGGTTCGACGGCACAGGCACGGCCATCTTCGAGGCGAACGGCAACCACTTCATCGTGATCCTTACCGACCAACAGGTCCTTGATCACACCGTACTTCTTGCCTTCGGCGCTGACCAACGGATAACCGCGGATATCCTGGTTTTCGTTGACAAGCTCGTAATTGTCGAGAGCATCGAGTTCTTCGAAACGTTTTTCATGTCGCATAATGTATTCCTTAAAATAGATGTGAAAATTGAAAGCAATGGAAGGGAGCGGTTCGCTAATTCTAGTTTGCGGGCCGATCGACGACTTCCATGCTATCGGCGAAGATATATTGGGTCATTCCAGTAGGAACGGTCGCATCGACGCCATCGGGCATCGCCGCATCGGCAGACATGACAGTTCCGGTAATATTAACCAGTTGACCGGGATTGATGTCGAACTCGCCTTCCGTCGGCTGGTTCGGGGTTGGTTCCTGGTTGAATACCACGAACGCTTCGCGACCTTCGGAATTGATCGTGAACGACATGTCCCCGGTCAGTTCGGTCACTTCCGCCGCGGAAAGCGTAACCGCTTCACCCACGACAAATGGCTCTACACCATCCATCGCCGGATCCGCCACAACGACTTCAGCCGATTCGTCGGTGTATTCGACAACATCGTCACCATCATTGTCGAGGATCCACCATGCAAGCAGCGCCAGAATGATGGCGGCCAGCAAAAACCAGAGCCAACCGGGAATGCCGGATTTCTTTTTGATAGGAATTTCGGCCATAGATTGAGCCCCCATAGGAATTGTTGTTGTGATACAAGGTCAATGGGGCTGAACCGGGAATGTTCCACGCTATTCGATAAAGAGGAAGAATTTAACTTATGTTTTAGTAAGCTACATTTGTTGGTTTCTTGTCGTCAACGTCAGACGATCGCGTATTATCCAGCGCAGCACCAACAGCATGGCCGCCGTCGCCAGCCCGGTCGCCAGCCCCAGCCAGATGCCGACCCCGGACAGTGGCGTGAAGAAACCGAGATACAGCGACACGCCGATACCCGGCACCCAATAGGAGAACGCAGCAATCCACATCGGCACGCGCGTATCCTGCAATCCGCGCAGCGCGCCCGCCGCGACCGCCTGCAACCCGTCCACCAGCTGAAACGCCGCGGCGATCACCAGATATTTGAGCGCAAAGCCGACCAGAACCGCGTTCTTCGCCGCGTCCGGATCGATATAGATGCGCAGCAGCGTACGGGGCATCAACACCATCGCCGTGCAGGATAGCGCCATGAAACCGACACCCACCACGATCGCCGACCAGCCCGCCCGGCCCATACCCCTCGCGTCGCGCGCGCCGTAGAAATACCCGACACGGATTGTCGCGGCTTGCCCGACACCGAACGGCACCTGAAAAGCGAGGGCGGCAATCTGCAGCGCCACCGTATGCGCGGCCAGTTGCGCCGTACCGATATTCCCCATCAGAAACGCCGCCGCGCCGAAGATACCCGCCTCCGCCGTGATCGTCAGCGCGATCGGGGTGCCGATCCGCGCGATGCTGCGGAAGCGCGGCCAATCGGGCACCCACCAACGCCCGAATATGCGATAGCGGTGCATCCGCTTGTCCAGCCGGATCGCGAGGACATAAGCGGCCAGCGTGACCAGCGAGGTGACGATCGTTGCGATCGCCGCACCGGTCAGGCCCAGTTCCGGCGCGCCGAGATTGCCGAACACGAACGCATAATTGGCAAGCGCATTCACACCGATGCCGCCCGCCGTGATCGCTGTGGCGAAAATCGGCCGGCCCAGCGCGGAAACGAAATTGCGCAGCACGTTGCTCATCAGCATCGGCACCATCGACCATATGATGACGGCCATGTACTGGCTCGCCATGACGGTTATCGCCGGCTGTTGGCCGGTTGCGCGCGACAGTGGGCCGATGACAAGGCACAGCAGCATCCCCGCCGCCCCGCTGATCGCCGCGAGCCACAGCGCCATGCGCGTGCCCCGCCGCACCGCGCGCAGCGCAGGGGGCCGTTCGCCCAATTCCGCTGCAATCACCGGCGCGACCGCCCCGGTCAGCCCGGATAGCGCCCATAGGACCAGCCCGAACAACGCCACCGCCAGGGCGGACGCCGCCAACGGTTCCTCGCCCAGCCGCGCGATGAAGATCACGTCGATGGCATAGGTCAGCATCTGCAGAAGATTGGCGAGCGCGAGGGGCCAGCTCAGCCGGAATGTCGCGCCCAGTTCGGTGCGCCAGGGCGTCGCGGTGATTTGCATCACCGGTGTAGGGGACGGGGGGCGGGCCATGGCAAACACGCGCGATAGGCGCATGCAAACGGACGCGATAGGTCCCAAACGCTTGCAGTGGCGCGGCGATTGGGGGCAGAGACGCGATCTATGACAAAAGCCATCACGCCCATCGCCCCCTCCGCATTGCTACTCGCTACGATGTTGCTTGCCGGATGCAGTCAGGGCGGCTCGCCATCCGCCGACGATGGCCGCCCCGCCGCCTTCGCCCAATGTGCGACCTGTCACGGCGTGGTCCCCGGCGCGCGCGGCATCGGCCCCAGCCTGGCGGGGGTCTTCGGGGCAGAGGCGGGGCATGTTTCCGACTATGCCTATAGCGAGGCGATGCGCGCGTCGGGCCTTGTCTGGAATGAAAACGCGCTCAATGCCTATCTCGACAATCCGCAGACGACCGTGCCCGGCACCAAAATGTCCTATCGCGGCCTGAAGGACGCCGACCAGCGCGCGGCGGTCATCGACTATCTGAAAACGCTCGGCAGCGATGGGGAGTTGGACGGGCAGTGAAACTTTACGGTGGAAGCCGGCATTATCTGATCGGCAATTATCGGGTTCCGGCGGACAATTCGAGCACCCCCGATTTCCCGTTTCAGCCCGCCGGTAGACGCAACGCCCAAAACCGGCGCGCATGGTTTCGGGCGACTAGCCGCCTCTTCGGCTCGCCTGTGCCCGGGCCACCATGTCGGCGGGCCAGGTTACGGGAAACTGCGTCTGCGGATTGAACGTGCCGCCCTGATCCGCCGCTTCCGCCGCCGCGATTTCCGCCGCAGTCAGGAATTCGCTCGGCTCCAGCGCGAATACATCCAGCCCGCGGGTGATCTCGGTCGCATAGATGCGGCCCTTGTACCAATAGGCGGACCAGTAACCGCCGGTCACCAACTGGTCCTCGTCCACCGGGCCGCGATCGAAATAGGCGATTTCGACCGGATTGCTGCTGTCGGTGAAATCGATCACGCTGATGCCGCCCTGATACCAGGCCTGCACGAAGATATCGCGGCCCGGCACCGGCACGATCGAGCCATTATGTGCGACGCAGTTTTCCTTGTCCGACTGGGGCGCTGGCAGTTTGTAAAGGCTACGAAATTCCAGCTTGCCGTTCTCGATATCGTAGATGGCGTTCGCGCCCCAATTGGTGGGGTCGGTCGCCTGGCATCGTGGCCGCCCGCCGCCGCCCCATTCGTCGGTGAACAGCACCTTCGTGCCGTCATTGCTGAAGGTGGCGGAATGCCAGTAGGCGAAGCCCTTATCGACGACCTCGTCGATGCGTTTGGGCGCGCGGGGATCGGAAATGTCGAAGATGATGCCGTTGCCGCTGCATGCGCCCGCCGCCAAATTTTTGGACGGAAAAACGGTGATGTCGTGGCAATGGTTGGTCGCGTTCGTTTCCTGCGTCCCTTCGCCATGATCGCCGCCCTGCCACAGGCCTGCGAGCCGCCCGGTTTCGGGGTCCGCGAAGACGGCGGGGCTATCGACGATACGCGCACGCGAAGGATCGGCCAGAGGTATCTCGACCACGTCGATCCGGAACAGCGCCGTGCGATCGTCGCCCGGTTCCGCGCCGAAACATCCGGCCAGCTCTTCCTCTTCACGAATGCGCGAGGTGCCCGAATTGTACACGATCAGCGCGCCGTTCTGTTCGGCGACGACCGAATGGGTGTGCGAGCCGCGACAGGTCTGGACCTGACCGACCTGAATGGGCGCGGTCACATCCGATATGTCGAAGATACGCAGCCCGCGGAAGCGTTCATCGCTGACTTTTTCCGCAACGCCGCTCAGACCGCAATCCTTGCGCCCACGCGTTTCCTCCACACTCATGATCAAAAGATCGCCGGTGATCGAGACATCGCCCTGACCGCCGGGACAGACGACCGAACTGACGAGGTTCGGCACCCCGTCCGCCCCCAGGCGATAGGCGTTGAACCCGTGATAGCTGCCGGTGACCAGCAAGTCTTCGCTGAACGCCATGTCTGTGTTGGCGAAGCTCAACAGCGGGCCGCGCTTGGCGAATTGCGGCTCGTCCTCTTCCTCGTCTCCGCGCAGCAGCTTGCCCTTTGCCGCGTCGCCGTCGATCCCCTCTTCGTCGAAGGCGTTGGCGTCCACCGTGGCGACTTCGACCGTTTCGGCGTCGTCGGTGTCCGCGGCGTCGTCGCTGTCATCTATATCCTCGTCATCCTCGATCACCGGACGCAGCGCGCCGGGATTGGCAGGATCGAAGAAGCCGGGCGGCTTGGGCAGCGAAGCAACCTTGCGCATATTGCTGATCGCCTCGCCCGCATCGGTCAGCCCGGCAGCAAGGTTTGCGCGCGGATCGTCGGACAGACTGCCCAGAATGGCATTCATCTTTTCGATTTCGCTGGTCTGGTCGTTTTCGATATCGCTGGTGAATTCGAGGAATTGCGGGTCCGACGCGGTGCCGGGCTGTTCGATCAGATCCTCGACCATGTCGATCGCGCCTTCGTGATGGCGGACCATCAGCGTCAGGAACAGCCGGTCGAACTCGGTGCCGGTAGCGGCGGCCAGCTGCGCCATCTGGGCGGGCGTGGCCATGCCCATCTCTTCCAGCATCGCCATGTGCGAACCGTGCCCACCATGGCTCGCCATGTCGGTCATGCGGTCCATGTTCGCCATTCCCGGCATCATCGCCGGCTGTCCGCGTTCGGCCAGCCATTCGCGCATGAATTCCATCTCGTCCTTCTGGCTGGCCGCGATCTTGTCGCCGATCGCGGTTACATCCGCATTGCCGGTACGGTCGGCGATCAGCGCGGCCATCTCCACCGCCTGACTGTGATGCACGATCATATGCTGCATGAACGCGACATCCGCCGGCGTATAACCCTGCGTCGCCAGCAAGGTCGCGTCGCGCGCCGACAGACGTTCCGCCTGCTGGCCCGGAGCACCGGGTTTCACGATCGGCGCATCCTGCGCGGC
>JBASAR010000110.1:0-4380 GCA_049650705.1 Pontixanthobacter sp.
ATCCGTCCCGGCGAAGTGGCGATGATCGCGGCCGGGGATCAATATCGCCTGACCGTGGCGGGGGGCGAGGACCGTGTGATCGATTCGCCCAACCGCCCGGCCGGGGGCACGCCGCAAGGTGCGGTGACCGTTCCGGCATCGGTGGTTCAGCCGAACAACGTGACCTCCGTGCTGGGTGGGGGCGCGGCCGGCGGCGTCGGTGCGCCGGGGTCGATGGTCGGGGCCAACCTCATTAGCGTCGCAATCGGTAGCGCGGCGAGCGACCTGTCCGAAATGTCGGACGGTTTCCTCACCGGCGAAGTTACCGCGTTCACCGATACGATCGTCGCCGATATCGCCAATCGGCGCGATCCGATCGATGACATTTCGGATAGCGGGGAAGACACCCAGGTTCCTGTCGTAGAGCCCGAGCCTGACACGGAGTCCGTACCCGAGCCTGAACCTGAGCAGCAGCCTGAGCCAGAGCCGGAACCTGAACCGGAACCCGAGCCAGAGCCGGAGCCGGAACCTGAGCCTGAGCCTGAACCCGAGCCGGAACCTGAACCGGAACCCGAGCCAGAGCCGGAGCCGGAGCCTGAACCGGAACCTGAACCTGAACCTGAGTCCGAACCTGAGCCGGAGCCCGAGCCTGAGCCTGAGCCCGAGCCCGAGCCCGAGCCCGAGCCTGAACCGGAACCCGAGCCGGAGCCTGAGCCTGAGCCCGAGCCCCAACCGGAGCCCGAGCCGGAACCCGAACCGGAGCCCGAGCCCGAGCCAGAACCGGAGCCTGAGCCTGAGCCTGAGCCAGAACCGGAACCGGAGCCTGAGCCGGAACCCGAACCGGAGCCCGAGCCAGAACCGGAGCCCGAGCCGGAACCCGAACCGGAGCCCGAGCCCGAGCCAGAGCCGGAACCGGAGCCTGAGCCGGAACCCGAGCCGGAACCCGAACCGGAGCCCGAGCCCGAACCGGAGCCTGAGCCTGAAGACGATGGCGACGACGAAGATGATCGTGGCGACGACGGCGACGACGATAGCGGTGACGACGATGATGGTAATCGGGGTCATGGCAATGACGACGACGGTGATGACGACGACAATCCCGGACGCGGAAAGGGCAATGGTCGTGATCGTGACAATGATCGCGACGAGGACGACAACTCCGGACGCGGTAACGGCAATGGTCGCGACCGGGATCGCGACAACGATCGCGACGAAGAGGACGAGCGCGGTGCCGAAGAGGACGAAGACGACGACGATGACGATGACGAGGACGACGACGACGACGACGACGACGATTGATCGCTTCTTAACCCCCGGCGGATAGACGTCGAACGGTCCTGTCCGAATGAAAGGGAAGGCGTTGTCCAAGTATCGAGGGTTGAAACGACGCGCCGCGCTGGTGGCCGCCATGTTCGCGGCCGTCGTTTCCCTTGCCGCCTCGGGCGCGTTCCTGCCGTTGGAGCGGGGGTTTCAGAACCTCGCCTATGCCGTGCATTCCCACGAGGCGAGCGGCCGGTTGCACGTGGTCGAAATGGATGCGGCCAGTATCGGTGCGATCGACCGTTGGCCTTGGCCGCGCGACCATCACGCACGGGTGGTGAGTCAGCTCGACGCGGCGGGCGTCCGCTCGATCGTGTTCGATGTGGACTTCTCGTCCCAGTTCACCCCCGATGGCGATCGCGCCCTTGCCGATGCGATCGCGCGGGCCGACGCGAAGGTCATCCTCCCGACCTTCGGACAGATGGCCAGTTTCGGCAGCGATCGCAAACTCGATACGTTGCCATTGCCGGCCTTGCGTGAAAACGCGGTGCTGGGGTCTGTATCGATCAGGCCCGATGCCGATGGGTTGGTGCGCGACATGTTGCTGGGTTCGATGACCGACGGCACGCCGCGCCCATCGCTGTCGGCGCAGATCGCGAACCGTTCCGGACTGGCGGATACGGAGTTCCCCATCGATCTGTCGATCGACCCGCAATCGATCCCCCGGCACAGTTTCATCGCGGTGGAAAACGGGCGGTTCGACGCCGCGTCGCTGCGCGGCAAGGACGTCTTGATCGGCGCGACGGCGATCGAGATGGGCGACCGGTATACCGTTCCCAATTACGGCATCCTGCCCGGTGTCATCGTGCAGGCGCTGGCGACCGAAACCTTGTATCGCAGCGTGCCGTCGGTCGGCGGGTGGATGCCGTTGCTGCTCCTGGCCACGTTGGCTGCATTCTTTATCGTAGGCCAACACGCGCCCCGCCGTGTCGTGGGCATGGCGATCGGCGTTCTCGGCGCGATCCTGTGTGTGCGATACATGCTTTCATCGCAGTTCGCGGTCATCCCGCCGATCGCGCCCGCTTTCGTCATGACGGTTTCCGCGGCGGGCGCGCGGATTGCGATTATCCTGCGCGAACAGGCAAAGGCCCGGCGCCTGGTCGATGAAGATAGCGGGTTGCCCAACGCCGTCGCACTCGATGCCGAACAGGTCGCGGCGTCCCATACCTATACCGTAGCTGCCCGGATCGAGAATTTCGACGCCCTGACGGCTGCTATCGATGCGGGCCGTGTCGGCTTCCTGATCAATCGCGTGGCCGACCGGCTGCGAACCATATCGGCGGATGCCACGATCTATCGGACCAGCGACCGCACGCTCGCCTGGAACAGCACGATCGAACATTACGAACTGGAAGACGCACTGCTTGGTTTGAAGGCGATCATGCGCAGCCCCATCGAAATCGGTGGGCGGCATTTCGATATCAACATAAGCTGCGGCATCGCCGAAGCGGGCGCACTCGCCCACGCCGCCCACGCCGCGAGCCGGGCTTATGAAAACTGCGTGTCCTGGGAGTATAATGAAGAAGCGGAGCGGGCCGCACTCGCCCAGCAATTGTCGCTGATGGGCGAACTGGACCAGGCGATCGCGCGCGGCGAGTTGCAGGTTCTGTATCAGCCGAAGCTGGACCTCAAATCGGACCGGATCGCGAGTGTCGAGGCGCTCATTCGCTGGAACCACCCCACGCGCGGCTTCCTTCGGCCCGACAGTTTCATTCCTCTGGCGGAACAAAGCGACCGGATCGCCGATCTGACACTGTATGTCCTCGAACAGGCAATCGAGGATCTAAAGGCCTGGTGCGCACAGGATTTGACGCTGAAGGCCGCGATAAACATTTCGGCCCGGCTGGTGTCGTCACCGAGTTTCATCGGGGCGGCGGAGAACATTCTCCAGCGCACCGGTGTGCCGCGCGAAAGGCTGATTTTCGAAGTCACCGAAAGCGCGGCGATGGACGATCCCGACGCGGCGGTAATCGCGCTCGACCGTTTCCGCGCGCTCGGTATCGCCATTTCGATGGACGATTACGGCACCGGGCAATCCTCACTGACCTATCTGCGCAATCTGCCCTTGTCGGAATTGAAGATAGATCGCAGCTTCGTTCAATACGCCTATCGCGACCATAATGACGGGCTGCTGGTGCGATCGACCGTACAACTTGCCCATTCGCTGGGGCTGCAGGTGGTGGCCGAAGGGGTGGAGGACGAAGAATGCCTCACCTTCCTGCGCGATATCGAATGCGATCTGGCCCAGGGTTATCATATCGGCAAACCGATGGAAGCCGCCCGCATTGCGGAAGCGGCGGCCAACATCGTGACCCGCGCCGCCTGACCACCCCGCCGGTTAGCCGATCCGCTGTTCGACCGCCTTGCGCAGGTCCATGATCCGCGCGGCGTTGACCCCGAGATCGCTGGTGCCCACACGCGACGTCGATCGGAAATCCACCGTCGATCCACCCGCCGCCGGGCGCACGCGCGCGATCACATCGTCGCGAAAACCATACCAGAACACGACCGCCGTACCCTCGACTGTGCCAGCCCGCGCATCGACCGTCACATTCTCGATCCCCTCCGCCCGCATGGCCGCTTCGACAGCCTTCAGCGCATTGCCGACCGACGCATTGGTGGAGAGCGGGCGCAAATCGGGGTAGCCATCGGCGATCAGCCGGGCCGATGTCGTATCCGCGACATCGGGATTGCCCGCCCATTTTTCGTATTCACCCAAAGGGCGGTTGAAATCCATCAACGGATTCGCGCCGTCTTCATCGCGCATACGCTCCATCTGCGCCGAATAGCGCGGCGCATCTGCGGTGTCGGTGGTGACGTCGTAGATGAACGGCGCGGCTTCTGCAGTGGCGCGTAATTGGGTAAAGCCGGCGAGTATAACGATTGGTATGATCAGCGCGACCAGAGCGGCGACCCAACCCTGGCGCGGTTTGACCAGCAACGCGGCGATCAGCGCGATGACGGCCAGACCGGCCACCACCATCGCGGCCGTTGCACCGATACCCACCGTCATGGTGCCGAATGCGGTCATCCGGTCGATCAGGCCCAGATTGGCCCCGAACAGCGCCACCGCGAACCAGA
>JBASAR010000111.1:0-14661 GCA_049650705.1 Pontixanthobacter sp.
CGTTGAGAGCATCCTTCTGCGCGTCCGGCAGGGCATCGGTCATGGCCGTGCGAATGAACCCGGGGGCGACGCAGTTCACGGTTACGCCGCGGCTCGCCAGTTCCTGCCCCAGGCTCTTGGACATGCCTACCAGCCCTGCCTTGGCCGCCGCATAGTTCATCTGCCCCGGATTGCCGGTGCTGCCCACCACGCTGGTGATGGATACGATGCGGCCGAACCGTTTTTTCATCATCGGCCGGGCGGCGGCACGCATCAGGCGAAAGGCGGCTTCCAGATTGACCGCCATCACCTCGGCCCATTCGTCGTCCTTCATCCGCATCGCCAGATTGTCGCGCGTGATGCCGGCATTGTTGACCAGGATATCCATGCCGCCCAGCGTATCGATGGTGGCGGGCACCAGCCGCTCGACATCGTGGGCGTCGGACAGGTTGCAGGTAATTTCGACATGATCGCCGCTTTCACAGGGCGCCTCGTCGTTCAACTGTTCGCGATAAATACGCAGCTTGTCGCCGTTGGAGCCGGACAGCGCCAGCCGCGCCCCCTGCTTGGCGAGCGCGATGGCGATGGCCGAACCGATCCCTCCGCTGGCACCGGTCACCAGGGCGGTTTTACCTGTAAGATCGAACATGGGTCTGCTCCTTCATTGCGTATCGTTATGCGGCTGGACAGAGAACGCTGGGTGATCGGGAATAGGACTGGCGGTCTATGCCAGTTCCTTCGCCAGCGCTTCGATATCGGTCATCGTTATCACACTCGCCGTTTGTGCATCGCGATCCGTACGTCCAATCATCGGGCCGAGCACCTTGCCGCCCAGCTCCACAAAATCCTCGACCCCTGCCGTGCGCATCGCCAGCACGCTTTCGCGCCAACGAACGCGGCCGGTGACCTGTTCGACCAGCAGACGCTGTTCTTCCTCGGGATCGTCGACCAGCGCGGCAGTGACATTCGCATAGAGCGGCAGCGCCATGGTGCCCGGCGGCGTCGCCTCCAGCGCATCCGCCATCGCATCGGCGGCGGGCTGCATCAGCGAACAGTGAAACGGCGCGGATACCGGCAACGGAATGCCGCGTTTGATGCCGTGTTCCTTTGCCATACCGATGGCCCGTTCGATCGCGCCGGCATGACCCGAAAGCACGACCTGCCCCGGATCGTTGTCGTTGGCGATTTCACAGACTTCGCCCTGCGCCGCCGCATCCGCCAGCGCTTTCGCCTTGTCGATATCTGCGCCCAACAAGGCGCACATAGCCCCGACGCCGACCGGCACCGCGGCTTGCATCGCGCGGCCCCGCAACTGCAGCAGGCGCGCCGTATCGGACAGGCCGAACGCCCCCGCCGCACACAAGGCGGTATATTCGCCCAGCGAATGGCCGGCGACGCAATGGCCCTTATCGGCAAGCGCAATCCCGAAATCATGCATCAGTACCCGAACGCAGGCCATCGCATTCGCCATGATCGCGGGTTGGGCATTTCGCGTGAGGGTCAATTCCTCCTCCGGCCCGCTGCGCATGATGGCGGAGAGGTTTTGCGACAGGGCGTCGTCCACTTCCTCGAACACGGCGCGCGCGGTCGCGCTGGCATCGGCCAGTTCCGCGCCCATGCCGACTTTCTGACTGCCCTGCCCCGGAAAAACGAATGCACGCATCATAGGCTCCTTTACATTTGCGGCTGCCGCCTATGCCGCCGGGGCGGCGCTCGCAAGGCCGAAGGGGACGATACGGTTGTCGGCATCGTGCCCGATGTCGGCTTGGCCGAGAAACGGGATATCGTGCCGGGCACACCAGAATGCGGCGATTTCCATCGCGCTTGCGCCGAATGCCCGGTCGTTTTCCGGAACCTCGGATATGCGCCCCAACCGTAAGCCGGCGACACCGCGTAAGTGTTGCGCGATATGGAAGAACAGCCGGTCGACTGCATAGAAATGCTCGGCCACCTCCTCCACCATGACCACGTGGCCGGTCAGATCGGGCATGAGATCGGTGCCGACGATCATCGCCAAAGTGGTGAGGTTGAAGGCGACGGTCGGCCGAACGTCGAGCGACGGTTCGAGCCCGTCCGTCCCCCCGCGCAGATATTCCAGAACTCTGCGCGTCGCGTCCGCTCCGCCAGCCCTGCGAATGTCCCCGACCAGAGGCGCGTGAACGGGGCGCCCGATGCGCGCCTTGTACAAAGCCGCCAGCAGATACCCGTTGTCGGAATAACCCAGGAACGGCTTGTCCCGTGCCGCCGGCCCCATGCCTGCGATTGCCTGCGCCGCGATCCTGTTCGCGCCATAGCCGCCCATCGCGAACCACACCGCATCCATCGCCGGATCGTTCGCGCATTCCAGCAACGCGCGCAGCCGATCGTCGTCATGCCCCGCGAAATGCCCATGCCGGGCGAAGCACTGTTCATGAAAATGCAGCGTAATGTCCGGATAGTCCGCCGCCACCGCCCGCACCGCATCGGCGCGGGTCCGTTCGAGCCGCTTTCCCGGCGCGCAGATGGCAATGTTCAGCACGATCTCCGTTCTAGCCATCTTGCGCGTCCGCAGACAACTGCATACCGCGCGCGGAATGAGCGAATTTCCCACTTACGACGCGTTACTGGCCCGCCCTTTCTTCTTCTGCGGCATCGGCGGGTCGGGCATGCTTCCGCTCGCGCAGATACTCAAGGGGCGCGGCGCCACGGTCGCGGGATCGGATCGCAGTTTCGACGCCGGTCGCAATCCCGAAAAGTTTGCGGCGCTGGAACGGCAGGGTTTCGCCCTCCACCCGCAGGACGGCAGCGGCATCGAAAGCGAGGCGCAGATCCTGGTCGCCTCCGCCGCTGTCGAGGATAGTGTGCCCGAAGTGGCGCGCGCAAAAGAACTGGGTTGTCTGCGGATGAGCCGGGCGGAACTGCTGTCGATCCTGTTCAATACCAGCGGTGCGGGCATCGCGATCGGCGGCACGAGCGGCAAATCCACGGTAACCGGAATGTTGGGCTGGATCATGCATGCAACAGGCCGCGACCCTACGATCATGAACGGCGCGGTGATGAAGAACTTCGTGTCGGACGAACGTCCCTTCGCCAGCGCGATCGTGGGCGGGCCGGGCGCGTTTGTGAGCGAAGTCGATGAAAGCGACGGGTCGATCGCGCTGTATCGTCCGGCAGTCGGCGTGCTGCTCAACGTGAGCCTCGATCATAAAAGCATGGACGAACTGCGCGCGCTGTTCGGCGATTTTCTGGGACGCAGCGGCGTCGCCGTCGTCAATGCGGACGATGCGGAGGCGCTCGCGCTGCTGCCGCGGGCCAAGCAGGCGCTGACCTTCGGTATCGATCAACGCAAAGCTCAGATCGGAATAGTACCCGGAAGCATTGCGGACGGTCCCGCCCGGCAGGCGGCGACCGTTATCGACCGTCACGACGACAGCGAACATGCGCTGGTGCTGAACCTGCCCGGTCGGCATAATCTGTCCAATGCGCTGGCCGCGATCGCCGGTGCGGTTGCGGCAGGCGTGCCGATAGCCGATGCGGTGGCGGCGATGGCGGGCTTCACCGGCCTCGCCCGTCGGTTCGACATTATCGGCACGAGCGAGAACGGCATCACCGTCATCGACGATTTCGGTCACAACCCGGAAAAATGCGCCGCCACCTTGCGCACGCTGAAGGCGCATCCGGGCCGCGTGATTGCGTTCTTCCAGCCGCATGGGTTCGGTCCGCTCAAACAGATGGGGCACGAATTGGCGGAAACCTTCGCGCGCGAGCTTGGGGCGGATGATGTGACGATACTGTGCGACCCGGTCTATTTCGGCGGCACCGTGGATCGCAGCGTGGGAAGCGAGCGGATCGTGTCGCTCATTCAGGATGCGGGCGGGCTGGCCGATTACGTGGCGAACCGCGACGATTGCGGGCGGCTGATCGTGTCGATGGCCAAACCCGGAGACCGCATCGTGATCATGGGTGCGCGGGACGATACTCTGACCGAATTTGCCCAAGGTCTGCTGGGGCGGTTGGATTAGGGTTTTCACACGAAGACACGAAGATCGAGCGCCCGCGGCATCGCCGCTATAAATCCACGAACGTCACATCTCTCGATAGGTTGATTTCGAGCACCTTCGGTGAGGACCCGGCCAATCCTCTTCGTGCCTTCGTGTGAACCAAACCACACCATAGCCCGCTAAAACCCGATCAATGCGCCCCGGCACCGTGCCCGATCCGCAGCACCTTGTGCAGCACGAACACCAGCACCCCGCCCGCGATCAGCCCCACGATTGCGGAGATCGCCGCATAGGTCAGCCAACCAAGGAAGCCGCCCAGTCCGCCGGTCAGTTCCTCGACCCCATGCTGCAGACCATGGCTGAAATCGGACAGATTGTGCAATCCGATTTCGTGCAGCCCGTGTATCAGGATGCCCCCGCCGACCCACAGCATCGCGATCGTCCCGACGAAAGACAGCGCTTTCAGCAGCCACGGCATGCCCTTCAGCAGCAGACGCCCGATCTTCTGCGCGAATTCCGAAGGCTTCTTCGTCAGATGCAAGCCGACATCGTCCATCTTCACGATCAGCGCGACCGCGCCATAGACCACTACCGTCACGGCGATCATCACGATGGCAAGGGCGATGGCGCGTTCCCACCACGTCGCCAGATCGGTCAGTTCGTTGAGCGTGATCGCCATGATCTCCGCCGACAGGATCAGATCGGTACGGATAGCGCCGGAAATCCGCTCCTTCTCGAACGCGACCGGATCCTCGATCACGTCCTCGACCGTCTTGCCGTGTTTGGCGCCGCCCAGCTTCTCGATGACCTTTTCGGCGCCCTCATAGGACAGGTAGCAACCGCCCAGCATCAGGATGAAAATGATCGCCGCAGGCAAAAACTCGCTCAGCAAAATCGCGCCGGGCAACAATATCAGCAGCTTGTTCTTGAAACTGCCCTTGGTGATGTTCCAGATGATCGGCAATTCGCGTGCCGGGCTGAGGCCGGTCACGTAGGATGGCGTCACCGCGGCATCGTCGATCACCACACCGGCAGTTTTCGTACCGGCCCGGCTCGCCGCGATGCCGATATCGTCGAGCGACGCGGCGGCGGTACGTGCGATGATCGAAACGTCGTCTAACAGGGCAACCAGACCAGCGGGCATACGTATTCTCCGTGTTGGAACGCGCGCTTAGCGGGGCGGCGTCCGGCAAGGCAAGGGCGATGACGCCTTGCTTATCCGGCCCATCGCGCTATGTGCGCCTGACCCGGTTCACGCCGGGCACCCAAGAAAGCCGGAGGGGCCCCGCAATACCGCGGATCAGCCAGCGATCGGCATTACATATATGAAGGAATAGCGAGATGGCTCTATACGAGCATATCTTTCTCGCGCGGCAGGATCTGAGCCAGTCCCAGATCGATGCCCTGGCGACCAACGCCACCGAGATTATCGAGAAAAACGACGGCAAGGTCGTGAAGACCGAAACCTGGGGCCTGAAAAACCTGGCCTACAAGATCGACCGCAACCGCAAGGCGCATTTCGTGATGCTGCATATCGATGGTCCCGGCGCCGTCGTCAGCGAACTGGAACGCCAGACCCGCATCAACGAAGATGTTATCCGTTACATGACCATCCGTGTGGACGAACATGAAGACGGTCCGTCCGTCATGATGCGCAAGAACGACCGCGACAAGAAGCGCCGCTCCGATCGGGAGGACCGTAACTGATGGCACGCCCATTTTTCCGCCGCCGCAAATCCTGCCCCTTTTCCGGCAAGGACGCGCCCACGATCGACTATAAGGATGTGCGCCTGCTGCAGGGCTTCATGTCCGAACGCGGCAAGATCGTGCCGAGTCGCATCACCGCCGTATCCGCCAAGAAACAGCGCGAGCTGGCCAAGGCGATCAAACGCGCACGCCATATCGGCCTGCTGCCCTACCTCGTGAAATAAGGGAGAAAGACACATGGATATCATTCTCCTCGAACGCGTGGCGAACCTGGGCTCGATCGGCGATGTCGTCGCCGTGAAAGACGGGTATGCCCGCAATTTCCTGCTGCCCAACAAGAAGGCCCTGCGCGCCAACGACGCCAATAAGAAGGTGTTCGAAGCGAACCGGGAACGGCTCGAGCAGGAAAACGCCGATCGCCGTACCGAAGCGGAAGGTTCGGGCAAGGATGTGGACGGCACCGAAATCGTGCTGATCCGCGCGTCGTCCAACTCCGGCCAGCTTTACGGTTCGGTCACGGTGCGCGACATCCACATGGGATTGGCCGACAAGGGCCACGAAGTCGACAAGAAGCAGATCATTCTGGGCGCGCCGATCAAGACCATCGGCATGTTCGACGTGACCGTGCGTCTGCACCCCGAAGTGGAAGTCATCGTGAAGGCGAATGTCGCCCGCAGCGACGACGAGGCGCAATTGCAGAGCGAAGGCATCGACGTGCTCGCGCAGATGTTCGAAGAAGAACAGCGTGAAATCGAAGAAGCCGCCGCCGCGCAGACCACGCGCGATCCCAGCCTGGAACCAGGTGAAATCCCCGCCGACATGCTGGAAGACGGGGTTTCCAAGCCGCACGAGCTGACGACGACCGAAGCGTTGATCGAAGCGACCGATCCGGAAACGGACGCAAGCTGAGACTGGCTGCAGCCGAATAACAGGGGCGCGTATCCGAAGGGATCCGCGCCCCTTTTGTTATCGACCAACCCGGTCATCGCGATGATCGAACTTTGAATTGTCACCATCGCCGCCTATCGCCCTTCCATGCAATCCACCGACACCATCCTCGCCGAACTCGAACGGCTCTACGCTTCGTCAGTCGAGCGCCTGCGCACCGACGTTATCGCATTCGCCCGCGAAGGCATTCTACCCTCCGATGCGCGGCGCAAGGATGGCAGTTATGCCTATCCCGAACTCGTCATGCGTTTCATGGGCGGCGACCAGCCCGCCGATCGAAGCCGGGCCTTCGGGCGCCTGAATGCGCCGGGCACTTATGCCACCACCGTCACCCGGCCAGCCATGTTCGCGCCGTATCTGCGCGAACAGCTGGAACTGATCGGCAGCGATTACGAGATCGAGCTGGAGGCGCGGCTGTCGTCGCAGGAAATACCGTTCCCCTACGTGCTGGACGGCGAAACCGCCGCGGAACTCGCGGGCATCAGCCCTCAAAAAATCGCCCAACATTTCCCGACGACCGAATTGGCCGATATCGGTGACGAGCTGGCCGACGGGATCGAAATCGACGATCCCGGCGATACCATCCCTTTGTCCCTGTTCGACGGGCTGCGCACCGATTTCTCGCTCGCCCGGTTGGCCCATTACACCGGCACCGACACGCAGCATTTCCAGCGGTTCATCCTGTTCACCAACTACCACCGCTACGTCGATGAATTCGTCGATTGGGCGGGCGGGCAGTTGGGGCATAACGGCTACACCGCATTGGCCGGTGCGGGCGGTCTCTATCTGGAGGACGCGACCGACAACGCCGCGAGCCAGTTGAACGATACCGCCTGGCGCAAGCATCAGATGCCCGCCTATCATCTGGTCGGCGCAGATCGCGGCGGCATCACGCTGGTCAATATCGGCGTCGGCCCCTCCAACGCGAAAACCATCTGCGACCATCTGGCGGTGCTGCGGCCCGAGGCATGGCTGATGATCGGCCATTGCGGCGGATTGCGCCCGACGCAGAAGATCGGCGATTACGTATTGGCCCACGCCTATCTGCGCGACGACCATGTGCTCGACCCGGTGCTGCCGCCGGAAATCCCCCTGCCCGCCATCGCCGAGGTGCAGCAGGCGCTGGCCGGTGCGGCCGAGCAGGTCAGCGGCGAACACGGCGCGGATCTGAAGAAGCGCATGCGCACCGGCACCGTCGTCACCACCGACGACCGCAACTGGGAGCTACGCTACACCAGCAGCGCGCGCCGCCTGTCGCTATCCCGCGCGGTCGGCATAGACATGGAGTCCGCCACTATCGCCGCGCAGGGCTACCGCTTTCGCGTCCCATACGGCACACTGCTATGCGTGAGCGACAAACCGCTGCATGGCGAAATCAAGATGCCCGGACAGGCGAACCAGTTCTACGAAGAGGCCATCGCCGCGCACTTGATGATCGGTGTGACAGCGTGCGAACGGCTGAAGGAAGAAGGCAACCGCCTGCATTCACGCAAACTTCGCGCATTCAACGAGCCGCCTTTTCGCTGAGCGGTCAGGAATACGCTACGCGCACGGTTCCCTGCGAACGGCGACGCAAGACTGCACCCATTCCGAAGAAACCGACCAGCATCATCGCCCAGGTTGCCGGTTCCGGCACCGCACCGTTTACCGCCACGCGGTTCGCATTCGCGGTTACGAAAGCGCTGTTGAACGGGCCTGTCGTATTGACGCGGTAACGCGAGCCTTGCTGCAGGAACAGGTTGGCGCTCGTGCCGGCTGCATTGCGAAAGCCGATGCCCTGTCCGCGCACGAAGAATTCGCCGTCATAGAAGAAATTGTCTGCGCCGAAAAATCCGGGCCGCAGTCCGGTGATGGGGGAACCGTTCAACATACCGCTGATCGCCGTGATCGCGAACGCTTCGCGACCGTTTACGGTCGACGCGGTGTCCGACACGGTGAAAACGCCACTGCCGGTAATGTCGCTACCGCCGAACAGGGATGAGCCGGAAAAATCGAACAGCACTTCTGCTGCGTTTGCAGGTGCGGCCGTGCAGACGGTCGTGGCGGCCAAGAGTATTGCGGCATATTTCATAGCGGGTTCCATTCACGTACGACGGCCCCGGGTGATCCCAAGATCCCCTGGTGAAGGACGTCGCACCAATTACGAACAAAACGTTAAACCGGATGCCCGTTTAAACAGCGATCACGATTATGTGTCATTGCGGGACAGGCAAGCCGCCATATACCCTTTCAAACGCCCTGCCCGCGGTGCGTCGAAAGTTCGCCTACCCCGCACCCTTCGTTTTCGTGTTCCCCTTCTTCGCGTTCGTCACGATGAAGTCGATGATCTGACCGGCGATATCCTTGCCCGTCGCGTTTTCGATGCCTTCCAAGCCGGGCGATGAGTTCACTTCCATGATCACCGGGCCGTGATTCGACCGCAGCAGGTCCACGCCGCACACGTTCAGCCCCATATGCTTGGCCGCGCGAACGGCGGTGCTGCGTTCCTCGGGCGTGATCTTGATCAGCTGCGCACTGCCCCCGCGATGGAGGTTGGAACGGAATTCACCCTCCGCCCCCTGGCGCTTCATCGCCGCGACCACCTTGCCGCCCACGACCAGGCAGCGGATATCCGATCCGCCCGCTTCCTTGATGAATTCCTGCACCATGATGTTGACGTTCGCGCCGCGAAACGCCTCGATAATGGATGCGCCGCCTTTCAGCGTTTCGGCCAGCACCACGCCGATGCCCTGCGTCCCCTCCAGCAGCTTGATGACCACCGGCGGGCCGTTCACCGCCTTGATGATGGATTCCGCCTGTTTGGGATCGTTGGCATAGGCAGTCAGCGGCAGGCCCAGCCCGTATTTCGCCATGATCTGCGTCGATCGCAACTTGTCGCGGCTGCGCCCGATGGCGACGCTTTCGTTCAGCGACCACACGCCGCTCATTTCGAACTGGCGCAATACGGCAAGGCCGTAATTGGTGATCGAGGCCCCGATCCGCGGAATGACCGCGTCGTAACCGGTCAGCGTTTCGCCCTGATACATCACGGTCGGGCGATGGCTGGCGATGTTCACGGTACAACGGGTGGTGTTGAGGATGTCGCAGCTATGACCGCGCTGTTCCGCCGCCTCCACCAGCCGCTTGTGCGAATAAAGGCGCGGATTGCGGGCGAGCATGGCGATTTTCATATGAACTGTTCCTTTGCATCGTCCCGGTTGGATACGAGGAATGATCGCCCGGGATTGACGAGAAACCTTTTTCGAAGCGCGGTGCGCCCGATCAGCATCGGGAACACCATATCGGACCGATCGGCCAGACTGAATTCGACGCGTATTTCCACGCCGCCCATGGCCAGCATCGTCTTGACGATCAAGCGTTCTTCCGCCGATCCGTTGGAGCTGGTGATCGTGCGATGCGCCACCCGCACCGCCTCGCAATGGCGGAAGGGCTTCGCCCCCAGACCGGTGGTGCCGAAATCGAGATCGAAGCGCGCGACCTCTTCCCCGTCGCGGTCGAACAGGTCGATGTTCACCGCATGAAGCGACGACGTGCGCGCGCCCGTGTCGATCTTGGCTGGAATGCCGGCGATGCCGAGTTCCGGCAAAGCGACGACCTCGCGCCAGCCCACGATCGGGCGGTTGGAGGATTTGCGGTGCTGATCGGTCTGCTTGTCCGTCATCGCGCACCCAGAATGGCCAGCCCGTCGCCGCCATCGCCGACATTCAGCCGCCGCAGAACCGTGCCGTTGGCATAATCCACTTCGGCGACCGTGTCCGTTCCGGTCTCGGCGACGTAGATGCGGCTTCCATCGTCCGACCATAATATCGTGACCTGGAACCGTTCCTGCGCCGTCGCACGGTCCGATATTGCGATCGTGCGTGTTACCTTGGCGGTGGCGAGATCGATGACCGAGAGCGAACCGTCCGCCAGATTGGATGTGACCGCCACGTCGCCTTGCGGCCGGATGGCGAGGCGCAACGGGAAATCGCCGGTCGCGACCTCGCGCCGTATTTCCAGCGTCATCGGGTCGAGTTCGAATGCCGCATCGGAACCGCGCGCCGATACCCACAAAACGGTGCCGTCAGGCGAGAGGGCGATGCCTTCGGGTTCGATGCCGATCTCCACCGACTGAGGGGCACGACGGGTCTTGAGATCGACGAGGGTTACGGTCTTGGACCCCAGATCGGTCGTCCAGGCATGATTTCCATCCGGCGACACGGTCAGCATGTGGCTGCCTTCCTGCCTTGTGGAATATTCGAATGTTTCGGGATCGGAAGACAGCGGATTGCGAATCCAGAAGATCGATCGGCGTCCTTCCGCCGTCGCGTAAAGATCGCCATTGGCATGCCATACGATGCCGTGCGGACGTGCTTCGTCGCCCAGGTCGATCGTGGCGACCTGCGCAAGATCGGTAGTGCTGAACACCTCCAGCGCGCGCCCGCCATAGCAGGCCAGCGCGACATGGCGCCCATCGGGCGAGGTCGCAAGCTCGTGCGGATTGGCGCAGGCCGGCACGCGCTGCACCTCGACCCCCGTCGTCAGATCGACCCGGGACAGCGTATTGCCGAACTTGTTCGCGACGAACAACGTGCCGGAGGTGGATTGATCGACATCCTGCGTCGGGGTTATCGAGACGCAGCCGGCGAGACTGCAGCTGGCCGCCAAAGCGATCAGTCTGCGCCGCATGTCACCACCCGACCGGCTGCCCTTCATTCTGTTCATCCAGCCATGCCTTCAGCGGCGCGAAATATTCGAGCCTGGCGGTGCCGCTCAGTTCGCGCGTGCCGGTGACCGCCTCCAGCGCATCGGGCCACGGCTTGCTCGCGCCCATCTCCAGCATGGCGTTGAGGTTATCGCCCACTTCCTCGTTGCCGTAAAAGGAGCAGCGATGCAGCGGCCCCTCCCACCCCGCCTGGTCGCAGGCCGCCTTGTAGAACTGGAACTGCAGGATGCGCGCGAGAAAGTATCGGGAATAGGGCGTGTTGCCCGGAATGTGGTATTTCGCGCCCGGGTCGAAAGCGTCGGCGGGGCGATCGACCGGCGGGGTGATGCCCTGATATTCGCGCTTCAGATCGTGCCACGCGGCGTTGTACGTGGCGGGCGTAATAGACCCGTCGAACACGCCCCAGCGCCATTTGTCCACCAGCAGTCCGAAGGGCAGGAACGCAACCTTGTCCATCGCCTGCCGCAGCAGCAGGCCGATATCCTTGTCCGCGCCCGGAACCTGCGCGCGGTCCAGCATATCGATCTGCACCAGATATTCCGGCGTGATCGACAGCGCGATCATATCGCCGATCGCCTCGTGGAACCCGTCATTGGCGCCGTTCAGGTGGAGATAGTCCTGTTCCTTATAGGCGCGCTGGTAATAATTATGACCGAGCTCGTGGTGGATGGTCACGAAATCATCCGCATTCTGCTTGATGCACATCTTGATACGGATATCGTCCTTGTTGTCGATATCCCATGCGCTGGCATGACACACGACATCGCGATCCGCCGGTTTCACGAACTGGCTGCGTTCGTAGAATGTTTCGGGCAACGGATCGAAACCCAAAGAGGAAAAGAACTGTTCGCCCACGCGGACCATTTGCTTTTCGTCGTAACCCTTGGCTGCGATCAAGTCGGTCACGTCATAACCGATATCGCCCGCGCCTTCGGGGGCGACGAGAGGGTAGATATTGCCCCATTCCTGCGCCCACATATTACCCAGCAGATCGGCGCGGATCGGACCGGTCGCGGGCTGCACATCCGCGCCGTAATGGGCGTTCAACTTGGTGCGCACGTAAGTATGCAGGCTGTCGTAAAGCGGCTTGACCTCCGCCCACATGCGTTCCGTTTCGGCGGCGAACTGGTCGGCCGGCATGTCGTATCCCGAACGCCACATCGCGCCTACATCGGTGAAGCCAAGCTCTGCCGCGCCTTCATTCGCAATGGCGACCATGCGCGCGTAATCGTCCTTCATCGGCGCACCGACCTGCGTGTGCCAGCTGGCCCACATTTCGGAAAGTTCCGCGGGCGTGCGCTCCAGATTGCCCATCTCCGCCTCGATATCGGAGCCGTTGATGGCCTCCCCGTTCAGCGTGCCCATGCCCTTGCCGTACTGGCTGTTGAGATCGGTCGCGATTTGGTTGAGTTCGGTCGCCGCGCCATCGGCGGTGGGCGCGGGCAGGACGATGCCGTTGCGCAGCATGTCGAGCTTGCGCGCAACCTCCGCATTCAGGCCGGACACCTCGGCATATTTCGCGGCTTCGAGCGCATATTGCACCGATTTCTCCGTCCCCTCCGCGCCGATCTGCGCTGCCATCGCGTTGGTATCGACGTTGAGGTAAGTCGAATTGACCCAGTAAACCCGGCTTGCTTCCAACGAAAAATCGAACAGGTCCTGCTCAACCATATCGACCCAATCGGACGCACCCTGCGCCGTCATCGGGAAGGTCATGGACGCATCATCATGGCTTTCCGCGGCGGCCGGTGTCGCGATCGACAATGCCATCGCACCGAGCGAAGCAGACAGAAGTTTGGCGGCGGTTTTCATGATAGCTGTATCCTCGGTATCGGGCCTATGGTCGTTGTGGTATCTGTGAACGCGGCGCGCCCCGCAATCAAGTGTGCCTGTGGCGTTTCAGGCGGACAGGAACCGCACCAGTTCATCGCCCAGCGCCCCTTCGGTAACGGAGCTCATATGCGTGCCAGGGATTTCCACATGGATCGCGTCCGGTAATATGTCGGTCAGTTTTCGGGCGGAACCGTTGTCGTCGTCCTTCGCGCCGCAAAGAACCATGGTGGGCATGGTGACGGCAGCGAGTTGATCGGGCGTTGCATCGGCAACCGATTGCAGCAGCAGCCGCGCGGCGATGCGATCGACATCCATCGTTTTCATGAAACTTCGCGCCATGAAGGCGGCGTCGCCGCGCTTGATGGTGTCGAAGCGGTCGATCGCATCGATGAAGAAATCCGCCCGCCTGCCCCAGCCCGACAGCCCTTCCAGCCCCATGCCCGTCAGCACCAATCGGCGCGGCCCGGCGCCGGTGATGACCGCCCGCGCCGCCGTACGCGAACCGAGCGAGAAGCCGACCAGATCATAGTCCTCCAAACCCAGCGCATGGACCAGGGCATGGACATCCTTCGCCAGCACATCGTCGGGGTATGCGGCGGCATCGTGCGGCGCGGCGCTGTCTCCATGCGCGCGCAAATCGGGCATGATCGCCTCGAACCCCGCCTCCGCCAGCTTCGCCGCATGGCCGAACTTGATCCAATTGGTTTGCGCGTTGGAAAACAGGCCATGCAGTAACAGGATCGAACGACCCTCTCCCATGCGATGCACGGCAAGTTCGGTGCCGTCGAAGGAGGGCACGGTTTGGGTCGTCATGTCAGTCATTATGTGCGGGGCCTTTCAATAACGTTGCCCATCCGGCCATATCTCCCGGCTGCGTCGCCCAAGACGGCACGTCATCGGGCAGCTTCAGCCAATCCTGCTTACTGGCGACCCAGATATGTGCGATCAGGGGAATGTAACGCGCATCGTCGAGCGTGCCGCCCTTGATCGTCGCCATGCCGGGGCGGCTGCTCCCCGCATGATAGACGCGCACACCGCAAGTCGGGCAAAAGAAGCATTCGGTGGTCGAGCCGCTGTCCGTCGACCGTGTCCAGCCGGCCAGTTCGCCGGTCACGTGCAGTTTGTTCAACCACACCGGCACCGAAATGCCGAACGCGCTGGCCGATTGGCGCTGGCATTCGGTGCAGTGGCAGGCGTAACCCGCCGCGACTTCGCCAGCGATGCGGTATCGCACGGCCCCGCACTGGCAGCCCCCGGTGGGCGAAACGCTCACCGCTCCGCCAACCCCTTCTCGTTCATGCGCCAAAGGACCATTTCGATCCGGTCCTGCCCGAAGAAGGGTTCGCCATCGAACAGCAGCGTCGGCACGCCCCAATGGCCACCATCCTCCAGCGCCTGCTGATTATCGGCGATTTCCGCGTCGAGCGCATCGGCATCCGCCTCGACCGTGGTCGCCAGCGTGTGCCAATCCAATCCGGCCTTGCCCGCCGCTTGTGCCAGATGGTCGCC
>JBASAR010000112.1:0-3685 GCA_049650705.1 Pontixanthobacter sp.
CAAACGGCGTTACAGTCCGGGCTCGCCGCCGGATGTTTTTGTGTGACCGCTACCGACGCAAAAGCGGAAATGGGCTCAGTGCGTTGTCGGCTCTGAAAGACGCTCCCCTAGCCAGCTATCCACGATCACAGAAACACCAAACGGCACGTTGAGGGCAATGAAAATTTCGAGTGCATCAGGCTCCACGGCAAAAGCGGCCGCGCCATTGTTCGAACGGTAGCCGCAGAAAACATCGACGACGGCATCAAGCTGACGCAGAAAAAGAATGTGTGGCTTAACCGGTTGCCAGAGCCTTCGAAGGTGCTCAGTTAACTCAACTTCTTCGGCAACAGGTGCCGTGTAGTGCCAAGCATCATGCTTGTATGGGCGCGCAGAGGGGCGCCTTTGTTCGCCCGCTTTATGCAAATGGCTCGGGGAAACGCCCAGCACGGACGAGATTTCGTCGAACGGCAAATTGCCTCCGTGGATTCGCAGCGTAGCGCTGTAGGAGAAATATGAAGGTTCTTCGTCGAGATCGGAGAACGGCATTCCTCAGTATAGCTTGCTAGTGACTGGATTCCACCGAAATAGCAGCCGCTCTTGGCGATGTTGCATGCGGGTAGCTACATCTCACCGCTTTACCCGAACCCGCGCGTGAAAGTCGGGCGGTTTGCTCGCCACCCACGCCACGAATTTCGCTACTGCCTCGTTTTCCAGCAGACGTGCACGATCTTCGCCGAAGCGGGCGAGTTCGGCGTTGGTGAAATGCGTATGGATAGTCTTGTGGCAGATCGGGTGGACGGGGACGGTCGCGCGGCCCTTCTTCGATTTGGGCACGGTGTGGTGATGCTGGATGCGCGTGCCGAACGGGCGGCCGCATAGCCAGCAGGTCGGCGGCTCCGCATCCGCATCGCCCACGCTACTTCTTCGCCGCAGCCTTCTTCTTTTTCATCGCGTCGTGGAAGCGGTCGGCCCAGCCGGGCTTCACCAGCTGTTCCGCGCGCACCATGCGCAATTCGCCATCGGCCACGTCGCGGCTAACCGTGCTGCCCGCCGCCACGATCGCGTCCGCGCCGATATTGACCGGCGCCACCAGCGCGGAATTGCTGCCGATGAAGGCGCGCTCGCCGATATTCGTGCGGTGCTTGAAATAGCCGTCATAATTGCAGGTGATCGTGCCCGCACCGATATTCGCGCCCGCGCCTACCGTGGCATCGCCGAGATAGGTGAGGTGGCTCGCTTTCGCGCCCTTGCCCAGGGTCGCTGCTTTCATTTCCACGAAATTGCCGATGAAGGCGCCTTCTTCCAGCACCGCACCGGGGCGCAGGCGGGCATAGGGGCCGACGGAGCAATGTGCGCCGATCAACGCACCCTCGATATGGCTGAAGGCGCGAATGACCGCCCCGTCCGACACCGAAACGCCGGGGCCGAACACGACATGCGGTTCGATCGACACGTCGCGGCCCAGCGCGGTATCCCAGCTGAAGAACACGGTTTCTGGTGCGCGCATCGATACACCGCCTTCCATCGCCTCTTCGCGCTTGAAGGTCTGCCATTGCGCCTCCGCACTGGCGAGTTCGGCGCGCGAATTGATGCCGGCGACTTCCTCCGGCGCGGCTTCCACCGCGACCACACGGCTGCCTTCCGCGATGGCGCCGGTCGCCACGTCGGGCAGGTAATATTCGCCTTGCGCATTGTCGTTGCCCACGCCGTCGAGCAGCCGCCAGATATCGTCGCTATGCGCCACGATCACGCCGGAATTGCAAAGTGTGCAGGCGCGCTCTTCCTCGCTTGCATCCTTATGTTCGACCATGGTGCGAACGGTTCCGTCATCGTCGGCGATGATGCGGCCATAGGCGCGCGTGTCGGCGGGGCGGAAGCCCAGAACCGCGACCTTTGCCGGATTGGGGGCATCGCCGCTCAACGCCTCGCACAGACGGCGCACGGTCGCGCCTTTCACGAGCGGACAGTCGCCGAAACAGACCATCACCAGACCGTCGAAATCCGCCAATGCGTCCTTCGCCATCAGCGCCGCGTGGGCAGTGCCGAGCTGCGGTTCCTGTAGCGCGACTTCGACGTGCCCGTTTCCCTCGGAGCGATCCGCCACCGCGGCACGCAACTGGTCCGCCCGATCACCTGCAACCACCACCGTCCGGTCGGGCGCGAGTTCGGCGAAGCTGTCCAGCAAATGCAGCAGCATCGCGCGCCCGCCGATAGGGTGCAGCACCTTGTGCAGGTCGGATTTCATCCGCGTGCCCTTGCCCGCAGCGAGGATGATGGTGGCGAGTTTGATGGTCGTGTCGGACATGCCCATCCTCTGCCAGCAAATGCTTGCAGGTTGAAGCGCAATCCGACACGCCCCTGCCGATGACCACCATTCCTTTTGACGCCATCGGCTTCGACCTCGACGGGACCCTCCTCGATACGTTTCGCGATCTGGGGGAGGCGGTGAACCATGCGCTTGTCGCGGGCGGGTTCACACCGGTGTCGCTGGAAAGTTCGAAAGGGCTGATCGGCGGCGGCGCGAAGCTGATGTTGAGTCAGGCGGTCGATCGGCAGCTGGGCGATGGGGGCGGAATGCCGAAGGACGATTTTCGCGCGCTCTATAAGACGATGCTGGCGTTCTATGCGGATAACAACGCCGTCCATTCGCGGCCCTATCCCGGCGTGATCGACACGCTCGATCGGCTGGCCGAACAGGGGGTCACCATGGCAGTCGTCACCAACAAGTTCGAAGCGTTTGCGAAGGATATTCTGACCAAACTCGATCTCGCCGAACGCTTCGTCGCGATCATCGGCGGCGATACGATGGGGAAGGGAAACGCCAAACCCGCGCCCGATCCCCTCATCGAAGCGCGCCGATTATGCGCCGACGCGGGTGGGGGAGGAAGGTTCGCCTTCGTCGGCGACAGCACCTACGATGTCGCGGCGGCCAAGGCGGCGGGAGTGCCGGTGATCGCGGCGGCCTATGGCTATTGCGATCGCCCGCCGTACGAATTGGGCGCGGACGCGGTGATCGAGGCGTTTGCCGATCTGATCCCGGCTCTCGCGAAACTGGAATCGCGCTAAACCCGCTGCCGTTCATCATTCGCGCGCGTTCGCAGTTGCACCATCGGCGCAAAACTGGCACGCCGACCTCACGTTTACGGCAACGTAAAGCAGCAACATGATACATGGAGAACACACATGACCATTTCCTTCAAAGACCGCGTCGCCATCGTCACAGGGGCCGGCGGCGGATTGGGCCGCGAATATGCGCTGGAACTGGCACGGCGCGGGGCGAAGGTCGTGGTCAACGATCTGGGCGGTTCGCGCGACGGCACCGGCACCTCCGACGCAGCGGCACAGGTGGTTGAGGAAATCGAAAAGGCGGGCGGCGAAGCGATCGCCAACGGTGCATCCGTCACCGAATTCGACCAGATGGAAAAGATGGTTGCCGACGCCAAGCAAAAGTGGGGCGGCGTCCATATCCTGATCAACAATGCCGGTGTGTTGCGCGACAAGAGCTTCGCCAAGATGACGCCCGACGATTTCGAATTCGTCGTGCGCGTGCATCTTCTGGGCAGCGCCTATGCCACGAAAGCCTGCTGGGAAACCTTCCGCGAACAGGCCTATGGCCGCATCCTGATGACCAGCAGCTCCACCGGACTGTTCGGCAATTTCGGCCAGGCCAATTACGGCGCGGCGAAGCTGGGCCTCGCCGGCC
>JBASAR010000113.1:0-10279 GCA_049650705.1 Pontixanthobacter sp.
CCCGCCGGTCATACCGCGCACGGTCGCAACACCGATGATCAGCAACACCGCGCCGATCAGTCGCGTGAAAGCGATGATGAAATAGCGTCGGCGTGCAGGATCGTCGGCCCGGCGTCTCTCAATCATCGGACGATTGCCGATAAGGCGTCCGAGAGATCATGCGGCGTCGAACAGACCTGCCGCGCGCCTTCCTCCATTAGCTCCGCCGAAGCGTGGTAACCCCAGTCGACGCCCAGCGCAGCCACGTAGGCACCGCGGGCCATGATCATGTCGAATGTCGTGTCGCCGATCATGACGGTGCGGTCGGGTGCGACGCCCGCTTCACCCATCGCCGCGTGCAGCATTGCCGGGTCGGGCTTGGACGGATGGCGATCGGCGGTCTGCAAAGAGACGAAATGGTCGGAGAGGCCATGCGTCGCGAGACACGATACCAGGCCGCGATCCGATTTTCCCGTCGCTACCGCCAGCCGCCAGCCATCGGCACGCAAGGTATCGAGAAGCCCGGCGATCCCATCGTATAACGGCTCCTGCAAGCGGCCCTCGGTTCGGCTCAGGCGGAAGTGGTTCTTATACCCTTGCACCGTTTTCGTTACCTGATGAGGCCGAGCCTCCGGGGCAAGGATCGCGACAGCCTGCGGCAGACTCAAGCCTACGATGCGGCGGATATCGTGACGATCGGGTGGCGGGAGATCGGCGGCGGCAAATCCCGCCTCCATCGCTTCGCAAATGCTGACCTGTCCATCGACCAGCGTCCCGTCGCAATCGAACACGGCAAGGCGCGGCGTCATGGACACCGCGATGGAAAGAGCGCGGTGCGCGCATATGAAAGGGCGCGGTCGTAATGCAGGATGGATGTCGTGCTGCGCATCGGTGGCCCTATCGCTTCGGTCCGCGCGGTTTCTTGCCGGCCGACCCCTTCGCGAATTTCGCGTTGGATTTTTTGCCGAGTTTGCGTTTGCCGCCTGCCTGTCCCGCGCGGTCGCGGCGTTCGGTGCGCGCATCTTTGCGGATCTGTTTGGAATGCTGCCGCGCGACCTTTTTCTTCAGATCCTTGGGCATCGGGCCGCGATCGGCCTCTGGCGCGGCGTCGCTGTCGTTCTCGTCGAAACCCAATTGCACCATGCTGGCGGCGAAATGTTCGGGCAGGGGGGCGGTGGCATCCAGCGGCACGCCATCGGGATGGTCGATGATCAGGCGGCGCGCGTGCAGGTGCATCTTGCGACTGATGCTGCCGGTCAGGAACGCGTCTGGCCCGCCATATTTGCCGTCGCCCACGATCGGATGGCCGATCGCCGCCATGTGGACGCGCAACTGGTGCGTGCGCCCGGTGAAAGGCTGCAATTCGACCCAGGCGGCGCGGTTGCCGGCGCGGTCGACGACGCGATAGCGGGTCTTGGCGCTTTGGCCGCCTGCTTCGTCAACGTGCATCTTCTCGCCGCCGGTGCCCGGCTGTTTGGATAAGGGCGCTTCGATCACCCCGTCATGCACTTCGGGCACCCCGACGATCAGCGCCCAATAGACTTTCTTAGCCGAGCGACCGGAGAAGCGTTTGGAGAAATAGGCCGCGCTTCCGGGCGTGCGCGCGGTCAGCAACACGCCGCTGGTATCCTTGTCCAGACGATGCACCAGCCGGGGGCGCGGATCGTCATCGCCCGCAAAAGCATCCAGCAGGCGATCGACGTGGTTCTTCGTGCCGGTGCCGCCCTGCGTCGCCAGTCCGGGCGGTTTGTTGAGGACGATCGCGGCCTTGTCCTGCGTGATCAGCATCATCTCGGCCTGCGCGATCTCGTCATCGGTCAGCTCGACCCGCTGGCGCGGGCCACGTTTTGCCGCTTCCCCGCCCGGGGGTACGCGAAGAACCTGTCCTGCCTTCAACCGATCTTCCGGCTTCGCGCGGCCCCCATCGACGCGCAACTGCCCGGTGCGCGCCCAGCGGCTGACCATGGCGAAGCCGATCTGCGGCAGGTTGCGTTTGAACCATCGGTCGAGGCGGATGTCATCATCGTCCGGGCCGACCGTGAACTGGCGCACATTGTCTGCCGGTTTGGCCGCATCCCACGGGTTCTGTTCGGAACCGCCGCCGTTGTCGCCGGTCATGCCGCCACCCGCATCGCGATGAGCCCGGCATAAAGCCCGCCCAGCCCGGCAATAACGGATACCAGCGCATAGGTCAGCGCGGCGGCGGCTTGCCCGCGTTCTATGAGCAGCATCAGTTCAAGGCTGAAGCTGGAAAAGGTCGTGAACCCGCCAAGCAGGCCGACACCGATCAGCAGCCGCCAGTGCTCCCCGCCGCCATGACGCGCCAGCCATCCGGCCAGCAGGCCCATCGCAAGACTGCCGATGACGTTCACCGCAAGCGTGGTCCAGGGGAATGCCGCAACCGTCGCCGGGCCGAGAACGTAGGTCAGGCCGCGACCCGTCTGATACCGCAGCGCCGCACCGATCGCGCCGCCAAGGGCGACGTTGAGCGTGGCGACGAGGGGCGACAGCGTGGACATTGCCCGCCCTTAGCCAATGCGAAGCGATCATGCCAACCGATGCTTGCCATAAGTGCCCGAAATGGGTATCGCCAAACCAGATTTTGCCGGTCCGGTTCGGATTCGGCCGATTTTCGTTTGTATATCTGGGCGTTCCCGCACTTCGTGCGGCGATTTAAACGCCCTCCGTTTTTTATGTGAGGTTTTTGAATTTATGCAGATCATGGTTCGCGATAACAATGTCGACCAGGCCCTCCGCGCGCTTAAGAAGAAGCTGCAGCGCGAAGGCGTCTATCGCGAAATGAAGCTGCGCCGCCATTACGAAAAGCCTTCGGAAAAACGCGCCCGCGAAAAAGCTGCCGCCGTGCGTCGTGCGCGCAAAATGGACCGCAAGCGTATGGAACGCGACGGGGTATAGTGCGCGTGCGTGGAAACGTCGCTTGAAGAACGGGTGGCGATATGCCAGCGCTAATGTGAATATCGGGGCGCGGAGCAATCTGCGCCCTTTTTGCTATGTTTCCCTTTTTACGTGATCGGCCGGATCGCATTCGGCCGCAATCCAGGATCCGACCATGACCGAAGTGACCCGCGTTCCCATCCGTCCCATCGCGAAGGGATCGCTGACCAAATTGTGGATCGGGATCGTCGTCGCGATTGTGCTGGGCGCAGGCATCGCATGGGCGGCCGTGCCCAAAGGCGTGTCGGTAGAGACATTGGTCGAAGGAACGGGGCCGACCCCCGATATCGGTGATTTCGTGTTCGTCAAATATGTCGGCAAGCTGCCCGATGGCACCGTGTTCGACCAGTCGCAGGAACTGCCCATTCCCGGCGGCATCTTCCCCGAAGGCAATCCCTTTCCGGTGGAAGAAGGCGCGACCATCCCCGGTTTCTTCGAGGCACTGCAGCAGGTGCGCAAAGGCGGCAAATATCTCGTCGAGATACCATCCGACCTGGCCTATGGCGACACGCCTCAGCCCGGATCGCCGATCCCGCCGAACACCGATCTGACCTTCGAACTGGAGGTTGTCGATTTCATGGCGCGCGAAGAGTTCGAACAGCGCATGGGCGCGCTGCAGCAGATGATGCAGGCGCAGCAGCAGATGGGCGCCGGCGGGGAGGGTGTTCCCGCACCGCAGCCGCAACCTCAAGCCGCTCCAGCGCCTTTACCGGCGCAATAGGGGGCATTCATGGCCGTGGACAAAACCACCGTCGCGCGCATCGCTTCGCTCGCCAGAATTGAAATGGGCGACGCCGAACTCGATCGCATGGTCCCCGAACTCAACAACATCCTGGGCTGGGTTGAACAGCTGGGGGAAGTCGACGTGACCGGCGTAGAACCGATGACCGCCGTCATTCCCAATGCATTACGGCTGCGCGACGATGCAGTGAACGCGGATGCCAAGACTGGCGGGGACCGGCGCGATGCGATCCTCGCCAACGCGCCGGCGGCGGAACACGGGTTCTTCGGTGTGCCCAAGGTGATCGAATGATGACCGATCCAACAGAACTCGGCGTAGCTGCCATCCGGGACGGGGTGAAGGATGGTACATTTTCGGCCCGCGAAGTGGCCGAAGCGTTCAATGCGAATGTCGCCGCCGCCGCCGCTCTCAACGCCTTCATCGTCACGACGCCGGAAAGGGCGCTGGAGGCCGCCGATGCCGTCGATGCCGACCGCGCGGCGGGCAGGGCCCTTGGCAAGATGGCCGGTGTGCCGATCGGGATGAAAGACCTGTTCTGCACGAACGGCGTGCAGACGACCGCCGCCAGCCGTATCCTTGAAGGGTTCGTGCCACCGTATGAAAGCACCGTGTCCGCCAATCTGTGGGCTGCGGGCGCGGGGATGCTGGGCAAGCTCAATCTCGACCAGTTCGCCATGGGGTCATCCAACGAAACCAGCCATTTCGGCAATGTCGTATCGCCCTGGCGCACGAAGGGGAGCGATACGGCGATGAGCCCCGGCGGATCGTCCGGCGGCAGCTCCACCGCCGTCGCCGCGCGTCTGGCTCCCGCCGCGACCGGAACCGATACCGGCGGCTCCATCCGTCAGCCTGCCGCCTTCGCCGGCATTACGGGCATGAAGCCGACCTATGGCCGATGCAGTCGCTGGGGCGTGGTGGCGTTCGCTTCTTCGCTCGATCAGGCGGGGCCGATGGCGCACGACGTGCGCGATTGTGCGATCATGCTAGGCGCGATGGCAGGCTTCGATCCGAAGGATACGACCAGTCTCGACATGCCCGTGCCCGATTGGGATGCCGCGTTGGACAGCGACCTTACCGGCAAGACCGTCGGCATTCCGCGCGAATACCGCATGGCTGGTACCGATGCGGCGATCCTGGAAAGCTGGGATCGGGGCATCGCGTGGTTGAAGGATGCGGGCGCCAAAGTGGTCGATATCAGCCTGCCGCACACGCAATATGCACTGCCCGCCTATTACATCATCGCGCCCGCCGAAGCGTCCAGCAACCTCGCCCGGTACGATGGGGTGCGTTATGGTTTACGCGATTCGCCCGGCCAAAAGGATGGCGAACGCGCGGGATTACAAGACATGTACGCCGCCACGCGCGCCGCCGGCTTCGGTGATGAGGTGAAGCGCCGCGTGCTGATCGGCACCTATGTGCTCAGCGCAGGCTATTACGACGCCTATTACACGCAGGCGCAAAAAATCCGCACGCTGGTCGCGCGGGATTTCGATCACGCATGGGAGACATGCGACGTGATCCTCGCCCCCACGACACCGACCGCCAGCTTCCCCTTGGGCGAAAAGTCGGACGATCCGCTGGCGATGTATCTGAACGACGTGTTCGCGGTCCCCGCCAGCCTCGCTGGGCTGCCCGCCATCAGCGTCCCCTGCGGTGTGAACGACGACGGGCTGCCGCTGGGGTTGCAAATCATTGGCAAGGCCTTCGACGAACAAGGCGTGATGAATGCCGGCCTGGCAATCGAGCAACGCGCAGGCTTCACGGCCCGACCGACGAAGTGGTGGTAAGCGAGAAACGCGATCCCGGCCGCTGCGACCACATAATTACCGGGTAATCGACGCGTATTCGAGCATCAGTTCGGCCCGTTCCGCCAGCGCCGCTTCGCGCGTATATTGGGCGCCGCTTCTCGCCGCTTCTCCGATCAGTTCGGCAAGGCGATCGCGATCCCGATTGAGTTCGGCGACGGTATTCGCAAGCGCCCGGGTATCGCCGACAGGATGTAAGACCGATCCCCCGTGCCGCGCGGTCAGATCTTTCGCATAGGGGCTGTGGTAACCCACGATCGGCACACCGCAGGCTAGCGCCTCGATAAGGTTTCTGGGCGATTCACGAGTTTGATGACAGAACAGAAAGATGTCGGTGCGGTACAAACGATCGTAGATGACTTCGCGCGTAACCTTGCCACCGTACGTCACACAGTCCTGCAGGCCCAGTTCGCGCAATTGATCGAGATATGTCGCTTCCAGCGAACCCGTGCCGAACCACATCGCATCGAATGCGACCCCATCGTCTCGCACTGCGCGAAGCGTTTCGAGCCATTCGAGGGGTCCTTTCATGGGTTCGGTCCGCCCTGCATATGTAATTCGCAGCGGATTGCCTTCGCGCGCAGCCGTTTTCTTGGCTTCCAGCGCCGCATTCGAAATCTGATCGTCGGCCGTTACGGACGGGTTGTGAATAAGTTGCGGGTTCGGTGTCAGATGTTTGCTGCCTTCGTAGACATCGTTTCCATGTAACAGCGCCACCGATGTCCGCGACAAAATACGACGGTACTGTCGCAAGAATATTCTAGCGTGAAGGAACTTGCGGAACCTCCGTATAGGATTGGCGATATCCGTATAGATCCCCTTCGTCGTTACCCATTTGTCCCAATCCGATTGTATCGCGAACGGAATGTTTTCGCGCATGAGGACATTCGCCGCCAAGGTCGGCCAATCGAACGGAGCATGCGGAGTGCATTGTACGACGGAGGCTTTCGCAAACCCTTTCCGCAGTGTCGTCTCCACGTGTTTGTATGCCGCAAGATACCGATCCTCCCTGTAGGGGTGAGGAAGTTCCACGAACTCAATTCGCGAAGCGTTCGGTATCGACGAAAACGGGGTCACCGATACAAGCATACCGTCGTTGGCAGGGTCGCTCACATGACTGTAGATCGAAATAGTATGGAAATATTCCAGGAAGACCTGCAAATTCGCCGCGAAGTCGGTATCGATATGAAGTGAACCATCACGATATACGAAGTTGGTCGGAAGAACGAGCATGTAGTTCCTCCTCCGATCGTCGCTATAGTCGCCTTTCACCTGAAACCCCCATTTGCCGATCCCGGAAATTCTAGAAGCCTTCGGCGAGCGCTCCTATATGGGCGGGCCGGTTAACAATCAAACCATGCGATTGGCTGTCGGCCCGATTGCCGTTGCGGAAATCGGCCGAACGGCGGTATGGGGGCCCATGACAGATAACTACCGTATTCATGGCGAAGCCGGCGAGTGGGAGGTCGTGATCGGCCTTGAAGTTCACGCGCAGATCAGCACCCGATCCAAGCTGTTCAGCGGTGCCGACACCACTTTCGGCGCGGAACCCAACACGCAGGTCAGCCTGATCGATGCGGCGATGCCCGGAATGTTGCCCGTGCCGAACGCCGAATGCATCCGGCAGGCCGTGCGCACCGGCATGGCGATCGAGGCGACGATCAACCGCTATAGCCGGTTCGACCGGAAGAATTACTTCTACGCCGATTTGCCGCAGGGTTACCAGATCAGCCAGCTTTACCACCCCATCGTGGGCGAGGGGCAGCTTTTGTTGGAGGCGGATGCGAAGGGCGGAATTCCCGAGGACAAAATTATCGGCATCGAACGCATTCATGTGGAACAGGATGCGGGCAAGCTGATGCACGATCAGCATCCGACCATGTCCTATGTCGATTTGAACCGCTGCGGGGTGGCGTTGATGGAGATCGTCAGCAAGGCGGACATGCGCTCGCCTGCAGAGGCCGGCGCCTATGTCCGCAAGCTGCGTTCCATCCTGCGCTACGTCGGTTCGTGCGACGGAAATATGGAGCAGGGTTCCATGCGCGCCGACGTGAACGTGTCGGTCCGCAAACCCGGAGGGAAGTTGGGCACGCGCACCGAAACGAAGAACGTCAATTCCGTGCGGTTCGTAATGGCCGTGATCGAGGGGGAAGCGCGGCGGCAGGTCGACCTGATCGAGGATGGCGGCACGGTGGTGCAGGAAACGCGCCTCTACGATCCCGATCGCAATGAAACCCGGTCCATGCGCAGCAAGGAAGATGCACATGACTACCGATATTTCCCCGATCCCGACCTGTTGCCAATCGAATTGGAACAGGCGTTTCTGGACGAATGCCGCGCCAGCCTGCCGGAACTGCCGGATGCCAAACGCGCGCGTTATGTTGGGGAATTGGGACTGACCGATTATAATGCGGCAATCTTGACGGCAGAGGTGGAAAATTTCGCGCGGTTCGAAACGCTGCTCGCGATAACGGCGACCATGCTCGGCAAACGCGAACATGCGGTCGCCACTCAGGTGGCGAACTGGTCCATGTCGACGGCGCCGGGTGTCGTGAAAAACCTAGGCGGGGACGCCAATATGGAATACGCCACGGCGGAGGCGCAGGCGGCCATCATCAAGATGCAGGATGCGGGCGAAATCAGCGGCGGGCAGGCGAAAGAGATATATGAATTCGTCCTTAGAACCGGGCGCGACCCCGCCGAAATTGCCGATACCGAAGGGCTGAAGCAGCAAAGCGATACGGGTGCCATCGAAGCCGAAATCGACAAGGTGCTGGCCGCCAATCCGGACAAGGTCGAACAATTCAAGAGCGGCAAGGACAAGCTGTTCGGCTTTTTCGTGGGCCAGACCATGAAAGCGACGCAGGGCAAGGCGAACCCGCAAGTGGTCAATCAGCTGCTCAAGGACAAACTTAGGTAAATAGGAACCAAGATCGATACGCTCAGGCTGTACGGCCCGAAAATGAAGTCCAAGGAAAATATCGTTACGTTTCCAAAGTAGCCCATAGTATAGAACGCCCTCGAGTCATTCGACATATGATCGGGGGTCCCAATGAAACGAAGTATATGCGCGCTGGCGGCGGTTGGACTGATTCTGCCGCAACTATCCTACGCCCAGACGAGTGGCGAGGGGCGTCCGGATGAGGGGGACAGTTGGAAATATTTCTATTTCCACAAATCCGACATCTCGGTCGAGCAGGCCCGTACCGATATCATCCAGTGCTATGGCTATGCGGAAAATCTTACCGTGATGGAAAGCGGGCCTGCGCCTACATACACTTCAGTGCCCTATGGCGGTAGCAACGGGCTCAGCCCCGCAGCGGCCGCTCTGGTCGGCGGTATCGGCGGTCTGGCGGGGTCCATCATTACCGGTTTCATGAATGCGGGAAAGCGACGCGAGATGGCACGCACGAATTTACGCAAATGTTTCGGGTTCAAGGAATATTCGCGCTACGAGCTGGCGAAGGAAGATTACGAAACTTTGCATGATGGTGAAGACGACTCCGTTCGCGCACGGCTCGTAGCGAAAGCAACCGGCCCGGCACCACAATCGGAAAGGCTAGTTCCGTGATGACGCTCGCAAAAACGCTTCTTACATGTTCTGCCGCGGCTTTTATCTTGGGTTTGCCAGCACAGGCCGTCGCCGACGATCAGGATGTGCGGCAATTGAAATCGTCCGACACGGTCGATCCGGCTTCCGGCAAATCCTACCTCTTGTATGAGACGGTCGAGAACAAATACGATCTCTTTTTCCTTCGTAGCATGACCAGCGAAGAGCTGGAAAGCTATGGCCGGGCGCGGTCCGAAGCGTTGGGAAAAACACGCGGCAAATTGCGTGAGAAACGCGGTGGTGCACCCGGTGTGGATGACGAGGAATTGTTGCCGGATGCCGCGTTTCCTTTCATTGATGAGGATATCCGTAATCTGGTCCGTCTGGACAGTGGTCGGGTCTATGAACGCAACGGCGATCGCCGCACCTATGTCGCCGAAGTGCCGCCAGGTGAATATACTATCTACGCGGCCGGTATAGACGGGTTCGTAGGTGGCACCTGCATGTGCATGGGAACAGTCAGGTTCCGGACGGACGCTGGCCAGATCGTCGATCTTGGCACGATCCTGGTGGCGGGGGATGCCGCGAATACCGATCTTGTTGAACTGAAGCCCTTTGAAGAACCGGAATATATACGGCGCAAGGCATTGCCGTTTCTCATGTCCGTACGTCCGGCATTACAAGGCGATCCGTTGCCATCGCTATTCGACAGGCGCGATGTAACGGTTGCTCAATATAGTGCGGCTGGTCCCATTCCGAACTTCATGGGGATGCTGATAAACCGCATGGTGCCGGTGGATGGAGTTCTGGCCTACGAAGGTGATCGGATCGTCGCGCTAGATCCGAACAAATCCATCCCGTAATTGCCGCTCGATCGGAGCCAACAAAAAGGGCGGCGGGGTGAAATGCCCCGCCGCCCTTTTTTCAGTCTGCAATCGTATCAGCCCTGGCGTTCGCCAGTCATCGCCATCGAACCGAACGCGCCGGCATTGACGTTGCCGGTCAACTGATCGCCCTGCACGGTGGCTTCGCAATCCAGCGTCATCGGCATCGGCACGGTCATGTTCATCTTCCAGGACAGCTTGTCCCCGTCGATGGTACCGTTTTCGACATCCATGCTTCCCATCGAACCCTGGTTCGTACCGGTGAAGGTCTTGCCATCATCGCCGGGCACGACGGTAAAGGTGCTTTTCTGATCGCCCATCGGGCTTTTGGTGACGCAATCGTAAGATCCTGCAACGGACATAT
>JBASAR010000114.1:0-20702 GCA_049650705.1 Pontixanthobacter sp.
TGTAGCGGAAGCCCCGCCCCTCTTCACCGATGAGAGCGGAAGCGGGGATACGCATGTCGTCGAAGAAGACCTCCGTGCTGGAATGGTTCATCATCGTGCGAATGGGTTTGATCGTCATCCCCTTCCCCACGACCTGCGACATATCGACCAGGAAAAGGGACAGCCCTTCGGTCTTTTTCACAACATCATCGCGCGGCGTCGTCCGGGCGAGCAGCATCATGAGGTCGGAATGTTCCGCGCGGCTCGTCCAGATTTTCTGACCGTTCACGACGTAATCGTCACCGTCACGCGCCGCGAATGTGCGTAAGCTCAGCGTGTCCGTGCCGCTGGTGGGTTCCGACACGCCGAACGCCTGCAGGCGCAATTCGCCTTTCGCAATACGTGGCAGATAGGCGTCCTTCTGGTCCTCGCTGCCATAGCTCAGCAGCGTATTCATGACATACATCTGCGCATGGGCGGCCGCGCCGTTGCAGCCCGCCGCCTGAATTTCTTCCATGATGACCGCTGCCGCCAGCAATGATAGGCCGCTGCCGCCATAGTGTTCGGGAATGAGTGCCGCGAGGAAACCCGCTTTGGTCAGCGCGTCGACGAACTCGGCTGGATAGGCGCGGTCCCGATCCTTCTGCCGCCAATATTCGTTCGGGAACTCCGCGCATAAGGCGCGGACGGCACGGCGGATTTCATCGAGTTCGGTGTCGTTGTCCATCGGTAAAGCGTTCTCTCCCAATTGGGCGATTGCCGCCTGAACATGGCAATGTCCAGCCTTGCATTCGCCGAAGATATGGTTACAAATGAAACCATATACCAAGGAGACATCGATGACCGATCTGTTTGAAAATCCCGTCGGCCTCGACGGGTTCGAATTCGTCGAATTCTGCGCCCCGGAAAAAGGCAGGCTGGAACCCGTGTTCGAAGCTATGGGGTTTTCGCTTGTTGCCAAGCATCGCAGCAAGGACGTGCATCTATGGCGGCAGGGCGGTATCAATCTGATCGCGAACTACGAACCGCGCAGCGCAGCGTGGTTTTTCGCGCGTGAACACGGGCCGAGCGCCTGCGGGATGGCGTTTCGTGTTCGCGACGCACATCAGGCTTACGACCATCTGATCGAACAGGGGGCCGAGCCGGTCGCCAATGAACCGGGTCCGATGGAATTGCGCATTCCCGCCATCCGCGGCATCGGCGGCGCCATACTCTATCTGATCGATCGCTATTCGGACGAAGGCGACGACGGTCTGTCCATTTACGACATAGACTTCGAATATCTGCCCGGTGTCGAGAAATATCCGGAAGGCGCAGGGTTCAAAATCATCGATCACCTGACCCACAACGTCTACAAGGGCCGCATGGCCTACTGGGCGGATTATTACGAAACCCTGTTCAATTTTCGTGAAATCCGCTTCTTCGATATCAAGGGCGAATATACCGGGCTGACGTCCAAAGCCCTGACGGCGCCGGACGGCAAGATCCGCATCCCTCTCAACGAAGAAGGCGAAGGGGGCAAGGGTCAGATCGAGGAATTCCTCAAGGATTTCAACGGCGAGGGTATTCAGCATATCGCGCTGATCTGTGACGATCTGGTCGAATGCTGGGATCGGTTGAAGAATTTCGGCGTGCCGATGATGACCGCGCCCCCCGAAACCTACTATGCGATGCTTGATGAACGGTTGCCCGGCCATGGGGAGAATGTCGACGAACTGAAGATGCGCGGCATCCTGCTGGACGGCACGACCGAAGGGGGCGATCCGCGTCTGCTACTCCAGATTTTCGCGGAAGCGCAGGTCGGGCCGGTGTTCTTCGAGTTCATTCAACGCAAGGGCGATGACGGTTTTGGCGAAGGCAACTTCAAGGCCCTGTTCGAAAGCATCGAACGCGATCAGATCAATCGCGGGTCCCTGAAAGTCGAAGTGGAGCCAGCGGAATGAGCAATGAACGCAATGCCCATCCGGTGAAGCTGGGCGGGGTCCATCACGCCGCCTATCGTTGCAAGGACGCGAAAGAGACCGTGCAATGGTACGAACGCGTACTCGGTATGGAATATATCAGCGCATTTTCGGAAGACCATGTTCCTTCTACCGGAGATTACGATCCGTATATGCACGTTTTCCTCGACGCGGGGAATAACAACATCCTGGCGTTCTTCGAACTGCCGACGCAAAAAGACATGGGCCGGGACGAGAACACGCCCGCCTGGGTTCAGCACCTCGCCTTTCGTGTCGAGACCGAAGATGCGTTGCTGGCGGCCAAGGCGCATATCGAAGAACTCGATATCGACGTACTCGGCCCGACCCATCACGGCATTTTCAAGTCGATCTATTTCTTCGATCCGAACGGCCACCGCGTGGAACTGGCGACCGATATCGGAACGGACGATCAATATGCCGAACTGAAAAAGGTCGCCATGCCGATGTTGGACGAATGGAGCGAAACGAAGAAGGCGCCGCGCCATGCCGATTGGCTCCATGACGTTGCACGGCAGGAAAATGCCGCTAAAGCGTGAGGTTTGCGGCTTTCCCGGAACCGTAATGGCTTTATTCTCATAATCGCGAATGGACTTTCTTCATGCAAGCCGATCCAGCTGACGCATCGCAAAGCGGCGTGAACCTGACCGATGCGGGCCGCGTGGCGGAACCCACGGACAACCCGATCGCGACCGTGCAGAATCAATTATCGGAAATGGCGGATGGGTTCATTCGTGCCCTGCCCAACTTCGCCATCGCGATCGTCATTCTGGTCATCACGTGGTTCATCGCAAAATTCGCCATAAGGATCGCGGATCGCCTGATCGGCCGGACGGAGATGCGTCCCAGCCTGAAAAGCCTGCTCGACACGATGGTAAAGCTGGCGATCTGGTTGGTCGGTTTGATGATCGCGCTGGTCATCGTAATGCCCGGCCTTACGCCTGCTAGCTTGTTCGCCGGGCTCGGCATCGGTGCGGTGGCGATCGGTTTCGCATTTCAGGACATCTTCGAGAATTTCTTCGCGGGCATCCTGATCATGCTGCGCAAGAAGATGCGGATCGGTGATGTGATCGTGTGCGAGGGGATAACGGGCAAGGTCGAACACATCACCCTGCGCGAAACCTATGTGCGGAAATTGTCGGGTGAGGTGACGCTCGTTCCCAATTCGATGCTGTTTAAAAACCCGGTCGAAATTTTGACGGACGATAGCGGGCGGCGTCATGAAGTCGTGGCGGGCGTATCCTACGACACCGATCTGGACGAAGCCGCCGATGTCATTCGCCAAGCGGTCGAAGGCGTCGAAAGCGTCAACAAGGAAAAGCCGATCGACGTGTTTGCCATGACCTTCAATTCCAGTTCGGTCGATTTCAACGTACGTTGGTGGGCGGGCTCCGCGCCCCGCGATATGCATGAAAGCCGTGATGCGGTCGTTCGCGCCATCAAACGGTCGCTCGACGATGCGGGCATCGAAATCCCGTTCCCCTATGTCACGCACACGTTCAAGGAACCGGTACCGCTCGCCAGTCAAAGCGACCACCCTGACGCAGACTGAGCGATGCGATGAGTGATGCCGGGGCCGGTGTCGGCGCAAGTTCTGGTGGCGGGTCCGATCATAACGATCCGCACCTTTCCGCTAAGACAGAGACGTTGCTGGCAATCGTCGGCGGGGTGCTCGTCGCGAATGCTTATTACATCCATCCGATAATTTCGCAGGTCGGCCGCGACTTCGGCGTAAGTGACGCCATGATCGGGCTGGTACCGGCATTGAACCAGATCGCACTGGCTGCGGGTATCTTTCTGCTGTTGCCGCTGGGCGACCGATACAGCAACCGCAATCTGGCTATCCTTTTTGCGATCGGCCAAACGGCCGCGTTGTTGATTATGGTATTCGCCGACGATTACGCCTGGTTCGTCGCCGGATCCACGATCTTGGGTTTTTTCACGATCGCGCCCTATCTGCTTCCCGCCTACGCATCGAAACGCGTCAGTTCCAAACGACTGGGCAGCGTCACAGCGCGCCTGACCGCCGGCACGATCTTCGGCATTTTGATGGCACGCGTTTGCTCCGGCATGATCGCTCAATATCTCGATTGGCGTTTGGTATATGTAGTAGCTTCGGCGATGATGATCGCGACGACGCTATCCCTCCCCTTCATCATGGAAGGACGAAGGAGGCCGCAAGCAGGCGGATCCACGACGCCTTACTGGACCTTGATCGGATCATTGTTCGAGCTGATGCGGCAACACACGAACGTATTTCGATCGGGGCTGATACAGGCGCTGAATTTCGGTATCTTCCTTGCCGTCTGGCTCGGTTTGGCGTTGCATTTGCCGAGTGACGCGCTGGGCTATGGCGTCGATGTCGTGGGGTATCTCGCCGGCTTCGCGGTCATCGCCATCTTCGCGACACCGCGGTTGGGGGTATGGGCCGACAGGATTGGCGCGGAAAAAGCACGGTTCCGGCTGGCGGTCGTCCAAATGGTCGGTGTTGGCTTGCTGCTTCCCATGGGCGGGTCGTTATGGCTGTTGTTGATCCCCATATTGATTATGAACGCCGTAGGGCCAGCCATCGACGTTGCCGGGCGGATGACCTCGTTATCGCTCGCTCCGGAAATACGCACACGGTTAATGACGGGATACATCGTTTTGATGTTCGTCGGGGCTGGCTTGGCGAGTTGGGGCGGCACGCTGGCTTACGATCTCGCCGGGTGGACAGGCACCGCCGGCCTTGCCGTTACCATGTCCGCCCTATTGGTGTGGCTATCGTGGCGCGAAGCGCGAAATTGAACGCAAACACGCCGAACGCTATTACCGCGTTACGATATGCTTCGACATCGGGGCGAGTTTGGAAAGAAAGCGGTTCTGCGCCGCGAAGGAAATGTCGGCTTCCCCCATCGCTTGCTGCAGGTTCTCGACCAGCGCGTTCAGATCAGACCGTTCCACCCCCATCTGCGCGTGCGCCGTCTTCATGTCGCGCCCGGTATAGTCGCATCCAGCGTTCAAGATGTAACAGAACTGTTCGAACAAGGTCCGCCTGAGCCGAACCATGTCATGAGCTGCAAAAATGGCGGTAATACGCGGATCATCTTGCGAAATTGCGACCGTACGTTCGGCAATGCGCCGGATGCCCTCTTGTTCGCCGAAGATTCTCGCCATGCTGCCGTTTAAAAAGGGGTCGGCCCCTGCGTTAGTGTTACTTTCGACATAGGGTTCAACGACAAACTCGCCCGTTTCTGGATCGCGCACCCGTTCTTCGACACCGAATTCCGCATCCCAGTCGATGTCCGGTTCGGGCGCCTCCTGAACGGTTGCCATAGCCAGTAGAACTGCGAACATCGTCTATTCCTCAAAATGCCAGTTGCACGGACAGGAAAGCCCCGCGTTGCTTGTCGAACGTCGCGATCGCACCCAGATCGACATAGGCGGCAGTGATTGTCAGGTTGTCGGTGACGGCATAGGCACCGAAAAGGTCGAACCAATCGTCTTCCCCCAAACCAAGATTGTCGGGCTTTGTACGAAACTCCGCACCGATCATTGCACGTTTGCTCAGTTGATACCCAACCGTCGCCTCCATCTGCAACGATTGTCCCTCCCCCGAAACACTGCCGAACCCTAAAAGCCCGCCCTCGTTCGCGTCGGTGAGACGTGCGGCTGCCGATACCAGCAGACTTTCGGACAGGACGAGCTTGGATGCGCTGATGACGAAGTCCGTGCCTTTATCATCGGCCGCCCCGACTGCGCGTACAACCGGACCATCCTTGCTTCGCTTATGCTGAACGCCAACGCTGATCTGCGGTATGTACGGTTCGCCATAAACCAGATCGCCTGCAACGCGCACTTTGGCGCTGATCACATCCTGTTCCAACGTATAGCCGGCCCCTAACCCCAATGCGGCGCCGACTTCACGAGTATCGAGGGATTGTCGGGTGTAGGATATTTCGATCCGGTTCTCGATCCCGATAGCCACCCCGGCGCTTTTCCAGCCGAAGTCCGGCAGTTCCGCGATCGTGCCATGTGCGCTGACACCGACGCCGGTGTCGGTTTCCATCCCGCCGATGGTTGCCCATGTTGCAAGGCCTCCGCCGCTCGATCCTTCGATACTGGAGACGCCGTTGGTTAGCACGAGCTTGCCGCCTTCGAGAAAATCGATTTCCCGCGAATGCGCGATTTCGCCGGTAAGGGCGCTGCCCGTAAAAACGATGTAAAGCATGAGACGAATGGCGACATCGAACATGCGAATGTCCTGCCGCTGTAGGGTTAACATCGCACTAAACAATTAGTCGGTACCGCTCCGTCCCGAATTCCTAAGGCAAATGTTAACGCCGATGGCGCATCATGTCGGCTGTGAAGAAACTCATTCTATCTAGCGCAGCGGCATGCATCGCCGTACCGACAGCTTCTCTGCTGGCCGCCGGGCCTTCTCAATCGCGCATCCAGATCGTCGATGAAAACGGGCTGCCCGTTCGCGACGCAGTCGTCGAAATTGCGACCGCAAATTCGGATAATGCCAGCATTAAATTTCCGTGGCGTGCCGCCATGGCGCAGCGTGATCTGCAATTTGCGCCCGGCACGCTTGTCGTGGCTCAAGGCAGTTCGGTCGCGTTTCCCAATCTCGATCGGGTTCGGCACAGTATCTACAGTTTTTCGAAAGCCGCCCGGTTCGAAATCGACCTGTACGGACGCGATCAGACGCGGCGGCAAGCGTTCATGGTCACCGGTGCCGTCTCGCTTGGCTGTAAAATACACGACAATATGCGCGGATACGTGCGTGTCGTCGATACGCCCTACGCCGGCAAGACGGACCACAACGGTATCATGGCAGTATCCGGTGTCCCCAGCGGAGCCGCACGTGTCACCGTATGGCACCCGCGCTTGCGCGCGCCGGGTAATCAGTCGAGCCAGAGCGTGACCGTTTCCGGTGCCTTGTCCAAGAAATACAGCGTTCGTCTAAAATGACGGCACGCTTCCGTACCTGGGGAGCCCTGCGGTTCGGTTCGCTGAAAATGCGGATCGCAGTGCTATACACGGTATTTTTCGCTGCCGTCCTCGCCCTCATTATGATGATCGTCAATCATGGTGTATCCAATTTCGGTGAGGCCAGCGCAACGCGCGACCTTGCCGCCAATGCCCGGGTATTCGACGAAATTCTTGAACTACGCGCACGCCAGATGCGCGGATCGGCCGACGTCCTTTCGCGCGATTTCGGGTTCCGCGAAGCCGTGGCCACCGATGATCGCGCGACTATTGCAAGCACGCTGGACAGTTTGCGGGACCGTTCGAACAGCGATGCCGCATTCGTGGTCGGTTATGACGGATCGATCATCGGTTCCAGCAAGGACGCATTGCCACGTACCGACGCGCTGTGGGGTGCTCTGGACGAAGGCACGACGCACGGTGTGATTGACATCGCCGGCAAATCGGTACTCGCTGCCGCATCGCCGATCGAAGCGCCGGATCTGATCGGTTGGTTGGTCGTCACGCAGCCCATGGACCGGCGGGAGATGAACCAGCTGATTAAGCTTGCCGCCGTCGATCTCGAAGCGTCGGTGGTGCGGGCGGACGACATCGCCAGCGAGCTTGCCGACGCTCCCCTGGGCAAGGTTTTCGAACGTAGAGAGGGTGATCGTTTTCTCTATCGTCTGTCGCAATTGCCGACATTGCAAAGCGGGCTCGAACCTAAATTGGTTCTGCGACATTCGCTTTCGGCCTCGCTTGCGGAATACTCCAGTCTCAAATGGCTGTTGGCGGGTCTTGCGCTTGCGGGTCTCGCTTTGGTGGTGGCGCTCAGCGAACGCGTTGCGCGATCCATCACCGCGCCCCTTCTGAAACTCGATGACGCCACGCGGCGGGTGACCGAAGGACAAAATGTGGAAGTCGTCGCCGAAGCGGACGACGAAATCGGGCGTCTTGCCACCAATTTCAACGCCATGATCAAGGCGATCGATGAACGGGAAAAACGTATCATCCATGTCGGTTTGCATGATGGGCTGACCAATCTGCCAAATCGCAAACTGTTCACCGAACAATTGTCGCAAAGCCTGAAGCGCCGCCGGGACGGCGAAAAACTGATGGTCGTCTATATCGATCTGGACGATTTCAAGGTCGTGAACGATACGCTCGGCCATCCTGCGGGCGATGTTCTGTTGCGCGATGTCGCCAATCATTTGGCCGCCGAACTGCAGGAGGCAATCATCGCGCGGCTCGGCGGCGACGAGTTCGCCATACTGATCGACGGTATCGTGGCCGACCGAGAGATCGCTCCGTTGGCCCGTAAAATTCAATCGTGCTTCAACCGTTCGATTTCGATCGACGGACAGCAGGCGGATTGTTCCGCCAGTCTCGGCATCGCGATCGGCCCGACGGACGGCACCGATGTCAGCGCGCTCATGAAGAACGCCGATCTCGCTCTCTACCGTGCAAAGCGGGAGGGAAAGTCGGGACATCATTTTTTCGAAAGATCGCTGGATGAACAAGCGCAGAAACGACGTCAGATGGAACTCGATCTGCGCCGGGCGGTCCACGATGGCGAATTCGAGTTGTATTTCCAGCCGCTCTACAATCTGCGGGAAGATAAACTGAACGGGTTTGAAGCCTTGATACGTTGGGAACACCCGGAACTTGGCCAGATCAGCCCCGGCGAGTTCATCCCCCTCGCGGAAGAAACAGGCCTTATCCTGCCGATCGGCGATTGGGTCATACGAGAGGCTTGCCATCAGGCGTCGATGTGGGACGAACATCTTGGCGTTGCGGTAAACATTTCGCCCAAACAGTTCAGTTCGCCGGATCTGACCAGCCGAATTCTGCACGCGATCGCGGCGTCGGGCATCGACCCGCGGAGGTTGGAACTCGAGATTACGGAAAGCATTTTCATCAGCAATGTCGAAAAGACACTCGCCATGCTGCACAGCCTGCGCAATCTGGGTGTCAGGATTGCGCTCGACGATTTCGGCACCGGATACTCATCCCTCAGCTATCTGCGGTCCTTCCCCTTCGACAAGGTCAAGATCGACAAATCCTTCGTCGATGATCTGGCAGGCGGCGGCAATGGTCATGCAATCATTCGCGCGATCACCACCCTGGCCGATGCGCTCGGAATGGAATCGCTGGCGGAGGGGGTCGAAGATATCGCGCAGCTTGCGGTGCTTCGGCGTGAAGGTTGCCGAAGCGTGCAGGGCTATCTGTTCAGTCGCCCGATGCCCGCCGAAACGCTACAGCACTGGTTGCAGGGCGGCGAAGAGGAACGGTTCCGCGCCCAAGCGGCATGATCTTGCGGACGGGTGATTGGTGCGCCCGACAGGATTCGAACCTGTGGCCCCCAGATTAGGAATCTGATGCTCTATCCGACTGAGCTACGAGCGCGTTGCCTTGCGGCATAGGGAGCCTGCGCTGCCGGCGCAATCAGTTGAGTTCATCGGGTGCCGCGACAGGAAAGAGAAGCGGGGAGATAGCAATTCCTTCATCCTTTAACGCCTCCGCCTCCTCTATCGTCGCCTTGCCATGTATAGTGGCGTCGTCCGTCTCGCCATAATGCATCGCCCGGCTTTTGTCGGCGAAATCCGTTCCAACCCATGTGCTTGTGCGCAGGGCTTTCGCTTGCAGGTCCGCCAACCTTCGAATGGCTGCCGCCATCTTCGGAGGAAGCGGGAGGTTGCCGACGTCGCCTTTCGGTCCGGGTTCGCCGGAACCTGTGTTTTGGTCTTTGCGCAACGGCGCGGCGGCAACACGGTCGCCTTTCGATGAAACCGCAGGTGACATCGGCGCCTTGCGAATGGCGGTCGACCCACATTCGGGGCATACGAGCCACCCTGCTTCCAATTGCCTGTCGAAAGCGGCGGAATTATCGAACCAGCCTTCGAACCGGTGGTCCAGTCCGCAATGCAAATCGAAAACGATCACGCGCCGGTCCCGGCGGCGATCGGTTTGCGATTGGCGAGACTGGGCAGTTGCCGACGCACATCTTCGACACGGTTCCGGTCGATCTCTGCGAAAGACAGGCCGGTCCGCTTTTCCATATCGAGTAGAACGGTGCCCCATGGATCGATCACCAGACTGTGACCGAAGGTTTCGCGCCCATCGCCATGATGGCCGACCTGGGCGGCTCCAATGCAATATGCACTTGCTTCGATGGCACGGGCACGTTGCAGAACATGCCAATGGTCGCGGCCGGTCGGCACGGTAAACGCGGCGGGTATGGCGATCGCATCGCATTTCTGCTGCCCCAAGGCTTCGAACAATGCGGGAAAGCGGATGTCGTAACATACCGTGAGACCCAGTCGCCCGATGGGTGTATGCGTGGTCACGACGTTTTTGCCGGCGCGATATGCCTTGGATTCGCGCCAACTTTCGCCATTCGCGAGATCGACGTCGAACATGTGAATCTTGTCGTATCGCGCCTTGATTGCACCAGTGTCGTCGACCACCAACGATCGGTTGGCATATCGACCGCTTTCATGCCGGACGGCAATCGATCCCAGCGCACACCAGAGGCCATGCTGCGCACACGCATTGCGCGTCTTGTCCAGCGTGGCGTTTTCATGTTCTGCTATGATATGGCGATCGGCCCGGTCGCGGTCGCGATCGAGCAGTGCGCTCATTTCCGGAGTGAACAGCATTGCCGCCCCACCCGCCTTGGCCTCGACGATTGCGTCGATGATTGCGCGCGTATTGCGCTCCGGCTCGATCCCGGCGTTCATCTGAAGCAGCGCGATACGCGTCATCGATCAACCTTTCAGCAACGCATCCAACGTGCCCGCCTGTTCCATCGCCGCAAGATCGTCCGATCCGCCAACATGCGTGTCGCCAATGAAGATTTGCGGGACGGTTCGCGCATTCGGCGCACGGCGCAGCATCTCGACCTTTGCAGGTCCACCCATCGTAATATCGAATTCTTGGTACTCGACCTTTTTCGCATCCAGCAGACCCTTCGCGCGATGGCAGAAGCCACATGTGAATTTCGTATAGATATCGACTTTGGGCTGCGACATGGAAACGGTCCTTACTTGGTAGGCGAATAAACAGGCACACTGTTGAACGTGTGCGAGCGACGATTAGATACATTGTGCGAGCGACGCCGCAATGGGTCGATCGCAAGAACACCGGAATGCCGCAGCTGCGGATTCCGTATGTAACACGAATTGCTCACATTAGAGGATTTGCCGATGTCACGTTTCGATTTTACGCCATATCGCCGCAGCACAGTGGGTTTCGACCATCTGTTCGACCTGCTGGAAAATCAGAGCCGTAGCAACGCAGGGGAAAATTACCCTCCGTTCAACATCGAACGACGCGGTGAGGATGATTACCGCATCGTCCTGGCGGTCGCTGGCTTTCGCCCGGAAGATCTCGATATCACCGCGCAGCAGAACCTTTTGTCGATCAACGGGAAGAAGCGTGAAGACGGTGTCGGCAATGTCGATATGATTCACGTCGGTATCGCCAATCGCGGGTTCGAACGTAGGTTCGAACTTGCCGATTACGTTCGCGTCGAGAACGCAGAACTGGCCGACGGTCTATTGGTTATCGATCTGGTCCGTGAAGTTCCAGAAGCGATGAAACCCAAGAAGATAGCCGTGAACGGCCGAACATCGCTCAAGATTGTCGAAAATGATGACAATGACGCGGCACAAGACGGGTAAATTCCAGTCTTCGTAAACTGATATCGGGTTGGAATGACACCCGTTGAGGCAAACAGCGTTCCTTTTACGCGCGTAGGGGCAGATCGTGAGAACTGCCCCCGCGACGTAAACGCCGCCCCCCTCCGGAACTCATCGCCTGGGTCGCAAAAGACGATCAAATCCGGAGCAAGCCGAGATCGGGCAACCGCTTGCAAAACAACAGGAAGCTGTAAAGCTAACATAGGATAGCGATAACCGGGTTGAAACACAATGCAGATCGGCGTTGCGGTTTGCATCGCTCCAATCGCCCTATCAATCCGCTATAATACGAGTTCTCCTTACAGGGACGGTTCGGGAGTTAATCACACGAGCCGCGATTGCCTTACCGCGGCGGCGATGAATTGATCGAACAGCGGGTGAGGTTCAAAAGGTCGGGATTTGAGCTCGGGATGAAACTGAACACCGACGAACCACGGATGGTCGGGTCGTTCCACGATTTCCGGTAACAACCCGTCAGGCGACATGCCGGAAAAGCGCAATCCCGTCTTTTCGAGTGCGTCGCGATAACCGCCGTTTACCTCGTATCGATGGCGGTGCCGTTCAGAAATCTCGGACGCACCGCCGTAGATCCCGCTGATAACGCTACCGGGCGTGAGTTTTGCGCGGTAGGCACCCAAACGCATCGATCCGCCCAGATCTCCGCCTTCCTGCCGTTTCTGCAACCCTTCTTCCCCCAACCATTCGGTGATGATACCAACCACCGGTTCGCTGGTGTCACCGAACTCCGTCGAAGAAGCGCCGCCCTTCCCGCCCATACGCGCGGCTTCCACACAGGCCATTTGCATTCCCAGACAAATGCCGAAGAACGGAACTTTACGTTCGCGCGCAAAACGGACACTGGCGATCTTGCCTTCCGATCCACGTTCCCCAAATCCACCCGGCACCAAAATACCGTGCAGGGGTTCAAGTTCGGCGGCGACATCCATCGCGTTCTGTTCGAATAATTCCGCGTCGATCCAGCGTACGTAGACCTTTACGCGATTGGCCATGCCCCCATGCACCAATGCCTCGTTCAGCGACTTGTAGGCATCCTGCAAACCGACATATTTGCCGACGACCCCGATCGTGACCGCGCCTTCGGGATTGAAATATCGTTCGGTAACATCGTTCCAGCGCGTGAGATCGGGCTCCGGGGCATCGGTGATGCCGAACCCGCGCAAAATTTCGCCATCCAGACCTTCGCGGTGATACTGTATTGGGACCGAATAGATCGATGGCGCGTCCAAGGCGGGTATGACCGCATTAGGTCGGACGTTGCAGAACTGCGCGATTTTCTTCCGTTCGCCTTCCGGGATCGGATGTTCGCTACGGCATAGGAGGACGTCGGGTTTGATACCCAGTGCCGCCAATTCACGTACCGAATGCTGCGTCGGTTTGGTTTTCAATTCGCCGGCGGCGGCGATGTATGGGACCAAAGTGACATGCACGCTCAACGTCTGAAAAGGCTCCAGATCGTTGCGCAGCTGACGGATCGCTTCCATGAACGGGAGGGATTCGATATCCCCAACCGTCCCACCGATTTCGCACAGGACGAAGTCGAGATCATCCGTATCGGCCTGCGCGAATTCTTTGATGGCGTCCGTCACATGCGGTATGACCTGGACGGTGGCGCCTAAATAGTCGCCGCGGCGTTCGCGGGCAATGATATCGCGATAGACCCGCCCGCTCGTCACATTATCGCTTTGGCGTGCAGATACGCCGGTGAACCGTTCGTAATGGCCGAGGTCCAGATCGGTTTCAGCCCCATCGTCGGTCACATAGACTTCGCCATGTTGATACGGGCTCATCGTTCCCGGATCGACATTCAGATAGGGATCGAATTTCCGGATGCGGACGGTGTAGCCTCGGGCCTGCAGCAGCGCCGCGAGGCTGGCGGCCATAAGACCTTTGCCAAGTGAGGAAACCACACCGCCGGTGATGAAAATATACCGCGCCATGGGGGATGGCCTTTAACGAGGGCAAGGGAGTCGTGGCAAGCCTGCGAGATCCGATGGAATGGTGCGATCCACAGAGTTCGCCTGCTCCGCTAGAACCTAGCGATTGAATTCGGTGCGCTGATTATTCGGTCACATCCGCCAGAGGATCGTCGTTTGGTATATCGGCAGGTAAGGTTGCCGGAAGCCCATCGGCGCCACCTGGCGCGGTCGGACCGGTAATCGGATCGGCTACGCCCCGTTCGACTGTGGACGTTATCGCACCCCCGCCGGCTTCCTTAACGGCGATGGCGGCGAGAACGATCGACAGAACCACGAAACTTACGGCAAGCCATTTGGTGGCACGGGTCAGGAAGTCGGCCGCGCCCCGTGCGCTCATCATGCCATTGGGGCTACCACCGATACCCAAACCGCCCCCTTCCGATCGTTGCATAAGGATCGCGACCACCATAGCCGCCGCCACGATGGTTTGAAGAACGGTCAAAAAAAAGAACAAGGACATTCGCAGGCAATTCTTTCGTTGAGGGCAGTCGATAGGCTTGTCTAACCGGCAGCCTTATTAAATCCTTTGCAGACCCACGGCAAGCATGGCGCCAGGTCGAACTAACCGTCGCGCGCTTCGGCAGCGGCCACGACGATACCGAGGAAATTTTCGGCCGTCAGGCTGGCCCCGCCCACCAACGCGCCGCCGACTTCGTCCGCGCCAAGCAATTCCCGCGCATTCTCCGCCTTCACTGATCCGCCGTAAAGAATGCGAACGCCCGCAGCATCCGCCATTCCATACAGATCGTTCAATGTTTCGCGGATGGCACGATGCATGGCACCGATCTGTTCCACCGTCGGTGTACGTCCCGTTCCGATCGCCCAAATAGGTTCGTAGGCGATGGTGAGCATGTCCGATACGTTCGAAAACTCGGTAGGGAGCGACTGTCGCAACTGGTCGGCGACGAAACGTTCGGCATCGCCCCCGTCGCGCGTTTCCTCCGTTTCCCCGCAACATAGTATGACCTGCAAACCCGCACCGATCGCAGCCGACAGTTTCGCGCCGACGAGTTCCGGCGTTTCGCCATGATCCTGCCGCCGTTCGCTATGTCCGATGATGACGAATTTCGCCCCGGCATCCTGGATCATGGTCGCCGAAACATCGCCGGTGTTCGCGCCATCTTCCGCCGCATGGCAATCCTGCGCGCCGACGCCGATCTGTTCGATTTCGCGATGGACGGCATGAATTAGCGTAAAGGGCGGCGCCAAGGCGACTTCGACTTTCATCAGCCGTTGCGAAGAACGGTCGATAGCCCGCGCTTCGGACAGCATCGAGCGGGTGCCGTTCATTTTCCAGTTTCCGACAATATAAGGCCGTTCGACCATAACGCATTCCTCGAATTTTTGGGAAATCAATCGGCAGCGACTGTGCCTGTGGTGGCCATATGGCGATTTTGACGGATGATCGCTAGTCACAAATGGGCAATGTCCAAAAGACGCCGCAACCTGTTGCCGCACGGTGCCGGGGGGGATAAGAACAAACAACGCTTGGGTGCGCATGCTGGCACTGCGTCGCACGGTCACCTTCTTCAAACCGGATCCATCCCCCGTCATGATCACGTTCTTTCGTTCTTTTTTCCAGTCCAAATTTGGCATCGGCATAACGCTTGCCTTCTTGGCCTTGATCGCGTTCGCCTTCGCCAGCAGCGACGTTGCCAATACAGGGACGTTCGGCGGGGTATCAGGCGGCGATAGGGTGGCGGTTGTCGGCGGGGAGAAGATCAGCACGTCGGAACTGAACAGTGCGGTCAACACTGCGGTAAACAACGTTCGGCAGGAAAACCCGACCATTTCCATACCCGCCTTCATCGAACAGGGCGGTTTCGAGCAGGTGCTGGACCAGTTGATCGAACGCGTATCGCTGGCGGTATTCGCCGAACGGTTCGGATTGCGTGCCGGCACCAATCTGGTGAACAGCGAAATCATTGCGATCCCGGCCTTCCGCGGGGCGGACGGCAATTTCAGTGAAGAAACCTATCGTCAGATTATCGCGCAGCAGAACATGAACGACGATATGGTTCGCAACGATCTTCGTGCCGGACTTTTCGTGCGGCAATTGCTTATACCCGGTTCGTTCGGGGCGACGATGCCCGACAAGATCACCGCGCGGTATGCCTCGCTGTTCAAGGAACGGCGCGAGGGGGCGATCGGCATCCTACCCTCATCGGCTTTCGCCCCGGATGCCGATCCGTCGGCCGAACAGCTCAGTGCATTCTACCGGCGTAATCGCGGAGATTATATCCGGCCGGAACGCCGCCGTATTCGCTATTTCACGTTCGGCGACGATGCGCTGGGCACTCTCGCCGCGCCCACCAATCGAGAGATCGCTGCACGCTACAGGACCGACCGTGCGCAATATCAGGCCAGCGAGACGCGCACCATCACGCAGCTGATCGTTCCGACACAGCAAGCCGCGCAGTCCATCCGGCAAAGCGTCCAAAGCGGCGGGTCGTTGGAGAAGTCCGCGCAGGAAGCGGGCTTGCAAACGGTCACGTTGCCTGCGGTCTCCCGTAGCGAGCTTGCCGCCCAAAGCAGCGGGGCCGTGGCACAGGCAGTATTTGCAGCCAACGAAGGCTCTATCGCCACGCCTGCCCGAAGCGGACTTGGTTTCCATGTCGCCCGGATCGATGGGGTCGAACGCATCCCCGGACGCAGTTTGCAGCAAGCCAGCGCGGACATTGCCGCCACACTCACCGAAGAACGCCGCAGGGCCGCGCGGTCCGATCTTGCGGAACGCATCGAAGGGCAGGTCGAAAGCGGTGCGTCATTGCGCGAAATTGCGGATGAGTTGCGAATAAGGCCGAAGCTGACCAAACCCGTTACCGGTGCCGGCCAGATATATGGTGAAGAGGGGCGGGTCGACGACGCTTTAGCCCCTGCCTTGCAGAGCGCTTTCCAAATGGAAGAGGAAAATCCACAGCTTGCCGAAATCGATCCCGGTAAGACATTCCTGATCTATGAAGTCACGCAAATCACTCCTGCGGCGGCCGCTCCGCTCGGCGAAATTCGCGACCGGGTGATTGCCGCCTGGAAACGTTCGCAGGGATCGCAGATCGCCAAGAAAGCGTCTGCCAGAGTGATGGCACGGGTGGCGAAAGGGGCAAGTCTGGCAGCGGCGCTTGATGCCGAAAAAGTCGCACTTGCCGACCCCGAATCCGTCGATCTTACACGCGAGCAATTGGGGCAGGCAGAGAATGTTCCGGCCCCCCTCGCCTTGCTGTTCAGCATGGCGCAGGGAACGACCAAACGATTGGCCGCGCCGCAGGACGCCGGCTGGTTCGTCGTACGATTGAACGAGATCGAAGCGGGAACGATGGCGAAGGACGATCCGCTCTTCGCGCAAGCAAAAGCACAATTGTCTCAAGCGGCCGCTCGTGAATATAGCGACCAGTTGCGCCGCGCGGTTGAAAACGAGGTCGGCGTCGAACGGAACCGCACGGCGATCGATGCGGTTCGCAAGCAGCTGACCGGCAACAATTGAACCCCGATCCATTGTCGAACGATCTTCCAATGAATGATGATGGGCGCGTAAATTTGACGAATGCCGACGCGGCGTTCGAAAGTTTGACGAACGGGCAACCGACGCTGGTATGGCACAAGGTCATTGCGGATACCGAAACGCCTGTGGGCGCGGCGGCAAAGCTGATGGAAGACGGTCGCGGAGATTTCCTTCTGGAATCGGTCGAAGGCGGTGAAGTGCGTGGGCGGTACAGCCTTCTCGGTCTTGCACCGGACCTGGTCTTCCGCGCTTCGGCCGATCGGGCGGAGATTAATCGCGTTTGGGCATCGGATCGCGGGGCATTCGATGTCTGCGACATCGGCACCCTCCCCGCGCTGCGTGCGTTGGTTGCAGAATGCCATATCGATGTGCCCCTTGGATTACCGCCAGCGCTATCGGTGTTGGTGGGTTATTTCGGATACGAGACGATCGGTCTGGTCGAGAAGTTATCCGACCCTGCCCAAAGCCCCCTCGACCTGCCCGACATGCTTTTCGTTCGTCCGACCATGTTGCTGGTGTTCGACAAACTGACCGAAGAACTGTTCGCGATCGCGCCTATCTGGCACGCCGATGGAAATGCTGCGGCTACGCTCGATCTGGCATCGCGACGCATCCATCGTGCGCTTGCGGAATTGAACCAGGCCGTTCCCGCGACTTCGAAGGGCAAACGCCTCGCCGGCGGCGATGTCGGCGGCGATATAGAACACGCAATAACACGGGCCGATTATGCCGCGATGGTCGGACGTGCCAAAGAGTACATCGCAGCGGGGGACGTATTCCAGGTCGTGCTGGCACAGCGTTTCAGCACGCCTTTTTCGCTGCCGCCGTTTGCCCTCTATCGTGCCCTTAGACGGGTGAACCCCTCTCCCTTCCTTTATTTCCTCGACATGCCCGGCTTCGCTCTCGTCGGATCGAGCCCGGAAATTCTCGTACGGGTGCGTGATGGCGAAGTTACCGTTCGGCCGATTGCAGGCACCCGCCCACGCGGGCATGACGAGGCGGCGGATGCACGTACGCGCGCCGAGCTTCTCGCCGATCCGAAAGAGCGGGCGGAACATCTCATGCTGCTCGATCTGGGACGCAACGATGTCGGACGGGTGGCCGAACGCGGATCGGTGGCCGTCACCGACAGTTTCGGGGTCGAGAAATACAGCCATGTCATGCACATCGTTAGCAATGTGACCGGGACGCTCGCATCGTCATACGACGCGATCGACGCGCTGTTCGCCGGTTTTCCCGCTGGCACGGTCAGTGGCGCACCAAAAGTTCGCGCATGTCAGATCATCGGCGAATTGGAACCGGAAGCACGCGGCGCCTATGCCGGCGGGGTCGGTTATTTCGCGCCCGACGGTTCGATCGACAGCTGCATCGTCCTGCGTACCGGCGTGGTGCAGGACGGCACGCTTCATGTACAAGCGGGCGCCGGGATCGTTGCCGATAGCAATGCGGCCTACGAGCAACGCGAATGCGAAGCGAAAGCGGGCGCCCTGTTTGCCGCCGCCGAAGAAGCGATCAGGATCGCACAGTTATCGGAATACATTCAGTGAACCGCCTACTTTGTCCACCCATCTTTGCTCTCGCCTTGTTCGCCTGCGGCGGTGAAGAGGAAGGGGCCCCGATCCTGCGTACCGAAATCGGTAGCGGCGTTGCCGACCAAACGGTCGTTGATGCCGCCATTCCGTCGGCCTGCCGATCCGTTACCTTCGAAGGCGTAGCTCTCACCCATTGCGTAGCCGATCCTGCGGAGCATCGTATCGTCATGGATTTGGGGCCGGGCAATGGTGGACTGGACGATGTCCCTTATCGTTCGCTCGCCAATCTGGCCGGGGGTCGCCCCGCCGATGCGCCCCCGATCGCATTCGCAGTGAATGGCGGAATGTTCGACGGAGGCGGGCGGCCCATAGGCTACTATGTCGAAGGCGGAAACCGCGCGAAAGAACTCAGCCTATCGGAAGGGCCGGGAAAATTTCATATGAAACCCAACGGGGTATTCTACGGCTCGAACGGTCGATGGCATGTCCGAAGCTCGGCGGATTTCTACAGCAATGTCGGGGATCGGCCGGATTTCGGCACGCAATCGGGCCCGATGCTGGTCATAGACGGCAAATTGCATCCCCGCATTGCGGAGGATGGCCCGTCCAAGGCGATCCGTAACGCAGTGGGCGTGGACGATGCCGGACGGGCGCACTTCGTCACCGCCGACACGCCGCTATCCTTTGGGGTTTTGGCCCGTTATTATCGCGACGAATTGAAAACACCTAATGCACTCTTTCTCGACGGCAACATATCGGCTCTCTGGAACCCGGCGGGCGATCGGCTCGATATCGGTGCACCCATCGGTCCGATCATCGTCGTCGAAAAGCGGGAATAGAGCCGCGGCATGATCCTCGTTATCGATAATTACGACAGTTTCACTTTCAATCTGGTCCACTACTTGCTGGAACTCGACGCTAAGGTGGAAGTCGTTCGCAACGACGCGATCGATGTGGAAGCGGCAATGGGCAGCGGCGCGCATGGCTTTCTCATTTCTCCCGGACCATGCACACCCGACGACGCCGGTATCAGTATCCCCCTGGTGGCCGCGTGCGCCGCTGCTGGAACGCCTTTGCTTGGCGTGTGCCTGGGCCATCAAGCTATCGGGCAGTATTTCGGTGGACGAGTAGAGCGAGGCGGTCTGATGCATGGCAAAACGAGCGCGATCTCGCATGATGGGACCGGCGTTTTCGCGAATGTCCCTTCCCCTTATTCGGCGACCCGTTACCATTCGCTGATCGTCACCGACATCCCCGCTTGCCTCGAAATCAACGCAACAAGCGAAACACCGGGTCAGGATGGTACGCATGTCATGGGATTTCGCCATCGTTCCCTCCCGATCCACGGTGTACAATTCCATCCAGAAAGCATTGCGACCGAACATGGGCATGCCCTACTCGCCAATTTTTTGGCGATGTGCAGTGATCGATCCGGGGAACGAACATGACGGTGTTACCATCGGCCGACATGCACATGGACGAAGCTACAGCGGAACGCGTCTTCGGCGCTCTCCTCGATGGTGAAGCGCGAGACGACGATATCGCCCGCTTCCTGTCCGATCTCTCCGATCGCGGCGAGAAGGGCCCGGAAATCGCCGGAGCTGCGCGGGCGCTGCGCTCGCGCCTAATTCCCGTCGACGCCCCCGACAATGCGATCGATGTATGCGGTACCGGCGGCGATGGGCATCACACGCTTAATGTATCGACCGCCGTATCACTGGTCATCGCAGCGGCAGGCATTCCCGTTGCCAAGCATGGCAACCGCGCCGCGTCATCCAAGGCGGGGGCGGCCGACACGCTTGAAGCGCTCGGGCTCGATATGGAAGCGGCTGGACGCACGGCGGAAAAAACGTTGGATGAACTGAAGATATGTTTTCTGTTCGCCAAAAATCATCATCCCGCGATGGCCCGGATCCAGCCCATCAGGCAGAAGCTGGGCCGGCGTACAATCTTCAATCTGATGGGCCCGCTATGCAATCCCGCAGGCGTGCGATCGCAACTGATAGGCATCGCGCGCCCGGCCTACGTGCCCATCTATGCCAGCGCAAAGGCGACCCTGGGTA
>JBASAR010000115.1:0-2261 GCA_049650705.1 Pontixanthobacter sp.
CGCCGTTCGTGACTGGCGGTGAACGTGTCGCGTTCGATGACCATCATGTCGAGCGGCAGGCCGACCGAAAGATTGGCTTTCAGTGTGGAGTCAAAGCTGACCATCAGAAGCTTCACCGCATCCTCGAAGCTCATATCGGCGTCATAGGCCCGAAGCAGGATCGGCCGGCCATATTTGGTTTCACCGATTTGGAAGAACGGCGTGTCGAAACTGGCTTCGATGAAGTTGCCTTCGGGATAGATCATGAATAGGCGCGGCTCCATGCCCGCGATCTGTCCGGCCAAAATGATCGATGCGGTAAAGCGGCCTTTTCCGCGTACGCCGTTTTTCTCCTGCGTTTCGCGCACGGTTTCGCGCAAAAGTTTACCAATCTCGGACGCGACCTGAAACATGGTCGGCGCCTTCATCAGCGAATTGTCGCGATCTTCCGGGGCCTTCGTACGTTCTTCCAGCTGGCTGATGACCGACTGGGTGGTCGCCAGATTACCGGCAGTCATAACCGAAATGATGCGTTCGCCCAGTTCGCTCCAATGGAACATTTTGCGAAATACGCTGATATTGTCGACGCCCGAATTGGTGCGGGTGTCGCTCATCATTACCAGTCCCTTGTTGAGGACCATTCCTACGCAATATGTCATTGTCTTAATTTCCTAATGTGCTAGCCATCCGGGCACGACGCGCAGCTTCCAATTCGAAGCGCACGACACCGGTTCCCCTAAGCCGAATGAATTATTGCTGGCTTTGGATATGCTGCTGTTCGACGGCGACGTTCACTTCCAGAATGTCGCTGGTGGTGCCGAAACTGATGCCGGTAATGGGTGCCGCATCGCGATAGTCCCGGCCGGTCGCCACACGGACGTAACGCGGATCGGGGCTGATACCGTTGGATATGTCGAAGCCGACCCAGCCGAGCCCCGCGACATGCGCTTCCGCCCAGGCATGGGTCGCATCCTGATCGACCCGATCGTTCATCATCAGATATCCGCTGACATAGCGCGCGGGAACGTCCAGCGCACGGGCGGCACCGATGAAGATATGTGCGTGATCCTGGCACACGCCGCTGCCCTGCAACATCGCCTCTTCGGCGGTGGTCGTCACGCCGGTTTCGCCGGTTCGGTAATCGACGCCGTCGCGAATACGCTGCGACAATTCGTGCAAGCGGTCGATCCCGTCCAAATCGCTGGCTTTCATGTCGCGCACCATCGCGCGAATGCGTTCACCCGGTTTGGTAAGGTGCGTCTGACCCAGAAAACTCCACAATGGCAGATGCCCAGAATGCTGCCCGATCACCCCGGCCTGATCTTCGGTATCGACAACGCCGTCGCATTTCACCACGACTTCGCGGACATCGGGGTCGACGGAAATCAACGTGATCGTATTGTAATTCTGGTCGTCATATTCCAGTTCCTGCGTCGCATTCTGGTAAGTCATGTTCCATTGCACGATCGACTGGCCCTGCGTGCCTTTGGGCGTCAGACGTAGTCGCTGGAGCGCGTGAACGACAGGATCTTCGAACCGATAGGTGGTGGTATGGCGAATGGATAATCTCATGCGGAGAACCTGTAATCATCGGCGATGGCCGCGCTGATATTGGAATTGCGCTGAACGAAACTTTGCAGAAATCCGTGCAGTCCGATTTCGAATACCTGATCAATGGTCACCTCCGACATGCGCATGTCCGATGCGCGCATCATTTCGTTGCTTTCGCCCTCCCGCCCATGGATGCGGGCCAGCGCCGCCAGATTGGTGCGCAGCGCGGAATGGCAATAGGCGAGGCTTCGCGGGAAACGTTCGTCCAGAACAAGAAATTCGACGATACCGCGCGCGTCGATATTTCCAGCATTGAGCCAGCGATAGGCGCGGTCGCCGGATACCGAACGCAGCACATTGTCCCATTGCCCCGTATCCAGGCTGGACCCGACATGGGACAGCGAAGGCAGCAGCAAATAATATTTAATGTCGAGGATGCGCGCGATACTATCGCCGCGCTCCACGAAAGTACCGGCACGGGCAAAATGGAACCCTTCATCGCGCAACATGGAACCGGCCATTGCGCCGTGGACCAGCATTCCCGCCTGACGGATATCGGCAACGACGCCGCCCACCTTGCTTTGCGGAACGGGGCGCTTCATCTCGTCGTTCAGCTTCATCCAGCTTTCGTTGATCGCTTCCCACACTTCGCTGCTGATCGCGTTGCGGACCATGCGGGCATTGGTGCGGACCTGTTCGAATGTGCTGCGGATATTCGCGCTGTTGACCGG
>JBASAR010000116.1:0-3608 GCA_049650705.1 Pontixanthobacter sp.
TCGAAAGCCAGATACGCGATTTCGATGCCGACAGTCTCGCGCTGCGTCTGCCGATGAAGGAAGGCAATGACTACGACGCGAAACTGGTCGAAGATACGGTCGAACAGCTGACTGAACTGGCTGGAAACTTTGGATACGCGTTCGCGGACGTGCGCCCGCAGTTCAATCGCAACAAGGACGCGCTGACGATGGACATCACGTTCATCCTGGGCGAGGCCCCGCGCGTCTATGTCGAACGGATCGACGTGAACGGCAACACCCTGACGCAGGACAAGGTGCTGCGGCGCGAATTCCGGATCGCGGAGGGCGACGCGTTCAATTCGCTCGCCATCAAGCGGTCGACCAACCGGATCAAATCGCTGGGCTTCTTTCAGGAAAATTTTGAAATCGAACAGAAGGAAGGGAGCCGCCCCGACCGCATTGTTCTGGAAGCCAATGTCGAAGAACAGGCGACCGGCGAATTGCAGCTTTCCGCTGGTTTTTCCTCGCTCGAAAGCTTCATCCTGTCGGGCTCCATTCGGCAGCGAAATTTCCGTGGCCGCGGGCAAACGGTCGGTGCAAGCGTAAATTATTCACGTTTTTCGAAAGCGTTCAATCTCAGCTTTTCCGAACCATACGTGTTCGACCGGAACATATCGGCGGGTGTCGATGTCTATCTGCAGGATTTCAGCAGCGTCGGGTTCAACCGCAATCGCAATTCCGATTTCGAACAATCGACTTTGGGTGGACGGGTGCGCGCTGGCGTTCCTTTGTCTGAATATCTTTCGTTGATAGGCAGTTACACGCTTAATTTCGACAATATCTCGGTCGGTCGCGAGATTTTCGGACCACCGGACGAAAACGGCAACCGTGTCTGCATCGATTCGATTGTCCTGTGCGATGTGGTCGGCAAACGCACCAGCTCGATTCTCGGCGCGACGCTGGCGTTCGACAATCTCAACAGCCGGTTCCGCCCCACTGCCGGAGAATCGGTTTCGTTTACGACCGAGTTTGCCGGTGTGGGCGGCGATGTCCGTTATCTACGCCTTCGTGGGAAGGCCGCGAAATACTGGGACGTATTGAACGGGTTCATTTTTTCGGTCCAGCTCGAAGGCGGCGCGATCAAGGGGCTTGAGGACCGACCCGGTGTCGGTGTCGACGATGTTCGTTTGAACGATCGGTTTCAGCTGGGCGAACCGCAATTCAGGGGCTTCGACATTCGCGGCGTAGGCCCCCGTGTCGTTCGGTTGCCCTTGATCGATGATGATGGCGATCCGACGACACCTGAAGTTCCGATCGATCTGGACACGGCAAGGGCGGACAATTTGCGGATCGTAGACATATCGCTGGGTGGGAATGCGTATTATCTCGGCCGGGCTGAACTGGAAATCCCGCTGGGCAGCGGCGCGCGCGAATTGGGGCTGCGTCCGTCCGTTTTTGTCGATGTCGGTTCGCTGTTCAGCGTGACGACCCCGATTACGCAATCGTCCGAAGGAACACGGGAGCTCGATCTGGACACGAGCGAACCATTGTTTACGCAAGTCACACTCAACGATGCGGGCGAGCGGGTATCCGCCGCAACGACGGCGGCCGTCAATTCGATAACAGGCGAGGCGAACGCACCCCGCTTCCTCGCGGGAACCGGTTTTCAGGAATTTTTCCTGGGTGACACCGCAAAACCGCGTGTGACCGCCGGGGTGGGCGTGAACTGGAATTCCCCGTTTGGCCCCTTCCGTATCGATTTCGCGCAAACGATTTTGAGCCAGCCCGGCGACGACACCAAACGCTTCACATTCAATGTAGGAACGCAATTCTGATGACCCATACGATCAAATCCGCTCTTGCCGCCGGCCTCGCATTGGCCGCAATTGCCACCGCCCCCGCCGCCACTGCGCAGGTCAATGGCAGCGTCGCTACGATCAACGCGCCCGAAGTCGTTATCAAATCCGCGGCATTCCAGGCGGCTTATACCCAGATCGACGCCACCTATGCTGCGCAGCGCACGACGTTGCAGCAGCGCACGCAGCAGCGCCAGACGCTGCTCGAACAGTTGGATACGAACGGCGATAAGCAGCTGGACGAGGCGGAACAGCTCGCCGCGCAGAATGCTCCGCAAGCCGCGCAGATCCAGCAGTTGGAACAGGAAGTGCAGCAGATCGGCGGTCAGATCGACCGGGCGCGCGTCTATGCGATCGAACAGGTACTGCGCCAATATGTGCCCGCGCTGCAGCAGGTCGTGCAGAACGACAATATCCAGTTGGTCGTCGGCAACGAGGCGATCGTCTTCGCGCAGCCCGCCGCCAGCATCAGCGACAAGGTCGTGGCCGCGATCAACACCCGTGCGCCCACTGTTGGCATTACCCCACCCGAAGGATGGCAGCCTGCGCGGCAGTCCGTCGCGATTTTCCAGGAAGTGCAGCAGGCTTTGATCGCCGGTCAGATCCAACGGGCACAGCAGGGTGCGGCAGCCGCGCAGCCGCCCCAGCCGACCGGTCGTTAAGCGGGAAGGCGGAACGATGGGCGACGATACGCAGGCCGAACCGTTTCACTACGACATTGCCAAGATACTCAAAGCACTGCCGCATCGTTACCCGCTGCTGCTGGTCGATCGGGTCAAATCGATTGATCTGGGCGAACGTATTCACGCGGTGAAAGCCGTGTCGATGAACGAAGAATTCTTTCAGGGGCATTTTCCCGGTGCCCCGATCATGCCTGGCGTCCTGCAGATCGAGGCCATGGCACAGGCCGCCGCGATCCTGGGCATCGAAACCATGGAACTGGCCGGCACCGGCAAGCTGGTGCTGTTCATGGGTATCGACAATGCGAAATTCCGCGCGCCGGTTACCCCTGGCGTCCTGCTCGATATGCATGTCGAATTTCTGCAGAAGCGCAGTCGCGTCTACAAGTTCAAGGGCGTCGCGAGTGTCGAGGGAAAGACCACCTGTCAGGCCGAATTTACCGCCATGGTTGCCGACCCACAAGGGGCGTGAGCCGTTTGCCCAGAACGGCGTTGCAATTCCGTAGTCGAACCGCTATCGGCCACGCTTTCCAATCACACCCAATCCACGCGCGCGGTCGGTACCGCGCAGCAGCGTAAAGGACGACCCGCCATGAAGGCCGATGGACACCCCGATTACCACATGATCAACGTCAAGATGACGGATGGCACCGAATTCCAGACCCGCTCCACCTGGGGCAAGGAAGGCGACACGTTATCGCTGGAAATCGATCCTACCAGCCACCCTGCCTGGACCGGCGGCAAGCAGCAGCTTCAGGAAGGCGGCCGTGTTGCGCAGTTCAACAAGCGTTTCGGCGGTATCTCGCTCAAGAAGTAACGTTTCGGCATATACGATAACAGTAAGGGCGGCCCAATCGGTCGCCCTTCTGCGTTATTCGCCCGGCGATTCCTGACGCTGCACGGCGCAATATTGCCGTGGTTTGCCCGAATCCGTCGGATGGTTGTTCCGCCCGTCATGGATCGGAATAGTGTGCAAGGCCCAGATATCGAACCCTTTCAGACAGGCGGCGTTGACCGAGCATTTGCCCGGGTCGGATCGTAAGTCCTGATGCGTATGAATGCCGCAATGCGAACAGAACCAATGCTTTGCCGCGTGGGTGCCGAAAGAATA
>JBASAR010000117.1:0-6325 GCA_049650705.1 Pontixanthobacter sp.
CTTCCCCCAACCCGCGCACGGCGGCCAGCCCCAGCGATACCGGATCGTCGGGCTGCGTTCGCAGGCGAACGGCCACGTCGCCCTTGCTCGCATTGCCTTTGCCATAGCGTCGCACCGCATCGGACAGCGCGCTCTTGTCTTCCTTCACCACCAGATCGGAGGGGTATTGGGGGACCGCGCCTTCCACCCCCACCGCACGCAGGAATGCGGAATTGCCGAACAGGAACCGCCCGTCGCGATCGACCATACCCAGCCCTAGCGGGAGAGCGCCCAGAAGCGCTTCCAATTGCGGCGTCGCGGCATCTTTCGAACCATCCTGCGCCGAACCGATACCGATACCGCTTTCCACCAGCAGCACCAGCGAACTGACCTGTTCGGGATCGCCATCGGGATCGAGCGGTATTTGCAGCATCATCTGCGAGGGGCCCTTGCGCCCTTCGCGTGCGAAGACGATCCGATCCTCGTCATCGGTACGCAACTGGCGCACGATTTCCTGTCCCGCCAATGTCGCCTGCCCATCGCCCGATGCGCGGGTTGCGAAACCTTCGGACACGGCACGCATAAACCCGCGCGGATCGACCAGGGCCGCTTCGATACCGGCATGGGACAACAGCGCCCCGAACGGGCCCGTGATCCATTCGCCGATCTGCGATGCCTGATCGACGGGGCGCGCTTCGGTGAAACGCCAGACCAGATAGTCGTCGCCCCGCCCGGCGCGTTCGGCGGTGGCGCGGTAGAGGGCGGCGGTCCGTTCGTGGGTTAGATCGCCGGTTTCCGCACGCCCATCGCGCCATGCCTCGCGCGCGGCGCGGCCGATCGCCTCGGATGCGCTACGACCGAAGGCGAGATCGGGCGGCGCGGCCGCTTCGCCGAACCACGCGCGATAGCTGTCGTTGGCGCAGGTCAGCCGATTGGCGCGATCGGTAATCGCGACCGCCAGATCGCCCTGCGCGATCGCGGCGACGGTGACCGACCAATCCAGCGGAGCCAGGGTGTCGGCGGCTGTATCGCCGGTCATCCGACCGAACGAAACGACGCATGATGCAAGGATCGCCACGCCCAGAAAATAGACCGCGGCCAACAGTCCGCTATCGGTGACCAGGCCGATCGCTGCCGTACTGACCAGCAGGGCAAACGAGACGCCGCCCGCCCATATCGGTTTGGATCCCAGTGCCCGCCGAAACGCATCGATCGCCCCTCCGGCGCCGGAACCGTCCATCGACGGCGCGCGCCCGATGGTCATTTCTTCGCCTCTAGCCGCCGATCCAGCCGTGCGGTCATCCGCCGCAACCGTTTGCGACGCTTGCGAGCGACCATGTAACGCCACACGAAACTGGACAGCACATAGCCCAGCGCCGCGCCGACCACCGCCATCACGACGAAACCGAACACGGTTTCCAGCACCGTGACGCCGACCCCTTCGAACAGTTCGAGGAACCACGAATAACGGCCGCTGACGATCTCTTCGCCCGCCGCACCGCCGCCCGCCTTGTCGATTTCCAGAATAAACTGCCCCACCCGGTACGCGCCGACCGCCCAAAAGGGGAAGGTGAACGGATTGGTGACGAACGTGACCAGCACCGCCAACGGCACGTTGGCACGCGCAGGCAACGCTAAGAACGCGGCAAGGAATATCTGCCCCAGCGGCACGATGAAGCCCGCGAATATGCCCAGCGCCACACCGCGCGGAACCGATCGACGGGTGAACCGCCACAGTTCGGGCAGCAGGAACCGATGGGCGAACGGCGCAAGGTATTTGTTACGCGCCAATTGGTCGCGCGTCGGCGTGTATTTCCGGAGCAGGTCCGACAGGAATGTCTTGCGGCGGGATTCGGTCATGATAGCGGGGTGGCCTTGCGCGCAGGGTGGATTTTTCGCAAGTCTTGCAGAGGCAAAGTGCGGTGCTTTGGAGGCAGGACGACGATCTTCGTTCGCACCGCTAACCCAGCGCGATTGGACGAAGCCTGAATAGATTGGGGGCCCTGAATAGATGGGGAGCCTGAATATGCCGGGCGAATTATTAAGCAGGGCGCCGGCCTACCCCTTTTCGCGCATCAGCCGCGCCTTGTCCCGTTTCCAGTCGCGGTCCTTCACATATTCGCGCTTGTCCTGCGCCTTGCGCCCCTTGGCCAGCGCCAGTTCCACCTTCGCGCGTCCGGTCTTGTTGAAATAGACCGACATCGGCACCAGCGTCATGCCCTTGCGTTCCACCGCGCCGATCATCTTGCCGATCTCGCGTTCTTTCAGCAGCAGTTTGCGCGGCCGTTTGGGTTCGTGGTTCAGGCGGTTGCCATGGCTGTATTCGGGAATGTTGGCGTTGATCAGCCAGACCTCCCCGCCCTTCGCCTCGGCATAGGATTCCGCGATACTCGCCTGTCCCGCGCGCAACGCCTTTACCTCGGTGCCCTGAAGCATCAGGCCGGCTTCGAACTTGTCCTCGATCGCATAGTCGAACCGCGCGCGCCGGTTCTCGGCAACGACGTTCTGTTTATCGAAGGTTTCGGGTTTGGGACGGGGCATGATCGGCGAGGATGTAGGCGTATGGATGCGTTAAACCAACCCCGCATGCTCCAGAGCTTTGTCGACGCACCGACGCGCATGATCGCTGGCGGCGATGATCGGCAGGCGCACTTCGTCGGTCAGCCAGTCATGCGCGCGGCTCAGCGCGTATTTGACCGGCGCGGGGCTGGAATCTTCGAACATGGCATAGTGCAACGGCGTCAGGAGATCGTTCAGCCGCCGCGCCTCGGTCCATTCGTTGTCCGTGCAGGCACGCTGGAACCGCGCGCACAATTCGGGCGCGACATTGGCGGTGACCGAAATACAGCCCGCCCCGCCCGCCGCCATGAATGGCAGCGCCAATTCGTCATTGCCGGACAACTGGCAAAAATCTCCGTCTATGCCCATCCGGTGGTCGGCGACGCGCGACAGATCCTCGCTCGCATCCTTTATGGCCGCGATGCGGTTCGGGAAACGGTTCGCCAGTTCGATCGTGGTTTCCGGCGCGATGTCGGTGACGGTGCGGCCGGGCACGTTGTACAGGACGATGGGGAGATCGCAGTTCTCCGCCAGAAAGGTGAAATGCGCGATCAGCCCCGCCTGGCTCGGCTTATTGTAATACGGTGCGACACAAAGCGCCGCAGCCGCCCCCGCCTTTTTGGAAAACTGCATGTGAAGCGAGGCGTTGCGCGTATCGTTGCTGCCGCAACCCGCGATGACGGGCACACGCCCGGCGGCCTGTTCGACGCAGATTTCGATGACCCGGTGGTGTTCCGCATTGGACAGGGTCGATGCCTCCCCCGTAGTGCCGCAGGGCACCAGCGCGCCGCTGCCGGCATCGATCTGCCAATCGACCAGTCGTCGAAACGCCGCCTCGTCCAACGATCCGCCCCGAAAAGGCGTCACCAGTGCGGGAATGGAACCCGAAAACATTTTGGTCATCCTTGCGTTCATTGTATGAAAATCCACAACGCAATCCCGTTACGGAATAAACCGCGCGCGTTCAGCGCGTGATAAGGAGCCGACCCCCATTATGTCCAGCATGGACCACAACGACAGCTTTCGCACTCTTCGCCGCCCCCTCTCCCGCCCTTGGCCCCTGTTCGCTCTTCTCGCCACATCGGCACTGACCCTGTCGCTGCCTGCCAGCGCGCAGACGCCGCGCGAATGGGATGAGGCGCGTCAGCAGATGCAGATGAGTTCGGCCACCGCATCGGCAGCGGTGATCGACCGGTGGGAAACGCTGTCGGCCACACGCGGGTTGGGTTTTGATTCTTACGCCGATTTCATGCTGGCCAATCCCGGCTTTCCCAAGGAAGACACGCTGCAGGCGCGGGCCGAAGCCGCGCTGGACGACGAGCCGGTTTCCGCCGCGCGGTTGGTGGCGTTCTTCGACCGGTTCGCACCATCGACCAATTCGGCACGCGCGCGCTACGCTTTGGCGCTGGCCGACCAGAACCGGCCCGATGCCGTTCAGATCGCGCGCGAAGCATGGCGCGGCGGTGAAATGAGCGGGCCGTCCAGCGCCTATCTCGAGGGGCTGTTCGGATCGCAGTTCACGCAGGCCGATCACGATGCGCGGATGGACGCACTGCTGTGGCAGGGCGATGTCGAGGGCGCGCGGCGTCAGATCGCGCAAGTCACGCCGGGCAAGCAGCCGCTTTACATGGCGCGGTTCGCGTATTTGCAGGATCAATCCCCGCAAAACGCCGGGCTCCCCGTTCCGGCGGAGGCCATGACCGATCCCGGCTATGCGTATAATCAGCTGCGTTACCTGCGAAAAATCGGCCAGACCTCCACCGCCGTCGACATGCTGGCCAACCGTCCTGCCTTCGCGCAGACCGCGTTCGACGGCGAGAGCTTTTTGACCAATATGCTGCGACTGGCGCGCGGCGGCACTGCGCGCCAAGCCTTGCAGATCGCGTCCAAAGCGGACGATCTGTTCGAAGAAAACGCCGATATCCGCACCAAATCGTACCGGATTCGTGACGATTATACGTCGCTTATGTGGTTGGGCGGCACGGAGGCGCTATGGTCGCTGGGCGATGCGGCGTCGGCTGCGCCCCTGTTCTACCGATACGGCGCAGCGGCGCAGACCCCGCAGACGCGGTCCAAGGGTTTCTACTGGGCGGGCCGTGCCTCCAAACAGGCAGGCGACAGCGCCGCCGCGGAACATTATTTCGGCATGGCGGCCAATTACCCGGACCGTTTCTACGGTATGTTGGCGATGGACGAGCTTGGCCGGACCATTCCGGACCTGCGCGCGCTCGATGCGCCCGTCGGTACGCAGGCCAATTACAGCCGCGAATTCTTGAACGCGCCGCTGACCAATGCCGTGCGCGAAGTGTCGCGCAATGCGCCCTGGCGCACGGGCATTCAATTCTACCGCGCCATCGCGCAGAACGCCGAAACCCCCGAAGAACATGGGATGGTCGCATCGCTGGCGCGCGATATCGGGCGGCGCGATCTGGCGGTCAACGTGCATGACGCGGCGGGCAGCGACGGCATTCGCAGCTTCACCGATTTCGGCCATCCCACGCTCGACGTACCGCAGGGCACCAACTGGACCATCGTCCATGCGATCGCGCGGCAGGAAAGCCAGTTTGCCGAAAACGCGATCAGCCATGCCGGGGCGCGGGGGTTGCTCCAACTAATGCCGGCGACGGCCCGCGAACAGGCGGGCAAGCTTGGCCTGTCCTATTCGCAAAGCAATCTAATTGCCGATCCGAAGTACAACATCCGGCTGGGCGATGCCTATTTCGCGCGGATGCTGTCCTATTACGACGGCGCCTATCCGCTCGCCATCGCGGCCTACAATGCGGGACCGGGCAATGTGAATAAATGGCTGCGCGCGAATGGCGATCCGCGCACCGGATCGATCGACTGGGTGACCTGGGGCGAACGCATTCCGATCTACGAAACAAAGAATTACGTCCAGCGCGTGCTCGAAAACGCGGTGGTGTACGAGCATCTGCATCCCGACAAGGCACGCTTCGGCAGTCCGCGCAAATTGTCGAATTACTTGCGGTAGTTCTCCGCGATCAGCGCATGCGGATCACGCGTCGCAATCGCCCAGACGCTTGCCGGTGATCCGCATGACCATCGTGCCGTTGCCTGCAGGCATTTGCGGGCCCGAGATGTCCGCCGTCATCCGCATGTTCATCGAATCGGCGGTATAACCCCCGTCGATGGTCATGGTCGCGCCCGAACCGTCGGCTTCCTTGCACACGACCCGACCGGCCAGATCGCCGCCCGCGGCGCTGAAATTCTCGGTGTTGCAGGTCTGTCCGGCCATGGCGTTCTTCGCCGATTCCTCGAACCCCTTGGCGACTTCGTTTTCGGTCAGGCAGCTTTCGCTCGTTTGTTCGTTGCCGACCATCTGTTGCAACGCGCCGGACACTTCGGGCGGTGCGCCGGGCAGTTCGAATTTCTCGATCACCATGGTCTGCGACCAGTTCCCCGCGCTCATCTGTATCTCGCCGTCGCTGCGCGTATCGCCCGCCTCGACCGCGCCGCCATCGGCATCGTCAACTTTAGTGCAGGCGGCGGCGGTCAGCGCCAGAACGGAGATCATTATCAGTCGCATAGTAGCTTCCCCTCAAATCGTCGGTAACGCGTAGCCTAGGCTTCGCCCTTGCCGCTGCCCACCCCCTTAATTACACGTCGGCGCATGATGAAATGCGTTTTGTTCGTCCTGCTAGCCGCGATGCTGACGATGGTGCCGGGGGCCGTAAGCGCGCGCGACAGTTTGGGTATTTTCGGGTCGTGGGGGGCCTTTCGCGACCCCGCCGTGCCGCGCTGCTATGCCGTCGCCAGGGCGCGTCCT
>JBASAR010000118.1:0-5336 GCA_049650705.1 Pontixanthobacter sp.
GATTATGGCCGCGCGGAAATGAAGATCGCCGAAACCGAAATGCCGGGGCTCATGTCGCTGCGCGATGAATATGGCGAAAGCCAACCTTTGAAGGGCGCGCGCATTACCGGTTCGCTGCACATGACGATCCAGACCGCCGTTCTGATCGAGACGCTGACCGCACTGGGTGCGGATGTACGTTGGGCGACATGCAACATCTATTCGACGCAGGATCATGCCGCCGCTGCGATCGCCGCACTGGATATTCCGGTGTTCGCCATCAAGGGGGAGTCCTTGGCGGATTACTGGAATTATGTCGGCCGTATCTTCGACTGGGACACGAATGACGATGCGGACCGCACGTCGAACATTATCCTGGACGATGGCGGCGATGCGACGGCCTTCGCCCTATGGGGTGCGCGCATGGAAGCGGGCGAGGAAATGCCCGAGCCGCAGAACGCCGAAGAAATCGAAATGCAACGCGCGCTGAAGGAATATATCAAGCGCAAGCCCGGCTATCTGACCCGAACGGTGAAGAATCTGCACGGTGTTTCGGAAGAAACCACCACCGGTGTCCACCGCCTGTATCACCTCGCCAAACAGGGCAAGCTGCCGTTTCCTGCGATCAACGTCAACGATAGCGTGACGAAGTCGAAATTCGACAACCTGTATGGCTGCCGCGAAAGTCTGGTCGATGCAATCCGCCGCGCGACCGATGTCATGCTGTCCGGCAAAGTCGCCTGCGTCGCCGGCTATGGCGATGTCGGCAAGGGGTCCGCCCAATCGCTGCGCGATGGCGGTGCCCGCGTGATGGTCACCGAAATCGATCCGATCTGCGCGTTGCAGGCCGCAATGGAGGGCTACGAAGTCGTCACGATGGAAGAGGCAACCCAGCGTTGCGACATATTCGTTACGACTACGGGCAACGAAGACGTCATCACCGCCGATCACATGAAGGCGATGAAACCGATGAGCATCGTGTGCAACATCGGCCATTTCGACAGCGAGATACAGATTTCCGCGCTCGACAATTACGAATGGACCGAATTGAAGCCGGGCACCGATCTGGTAAAATTCCCCGACGGAAAAGAATTGATCATGCTGGCAAAGGGCCGGCTGGTGAACCTCGCCTGCGCGACCGGTCATCCCAGTTTCGTGATGAGCTGTTCCTTCACCAATCAGGTGCTGGCGCAGATCGAGCTTTATACCAAGGGCGACGACTATAAGAACGATGTCTACGTCCTGCCCAAACATCTCGATGAAAAGGTCGCGGCGCTGCATCTGGACAAGCTGGGTGTGAAATTGACCACTTTGAGCAAGGAACAGGCGGACTATATCGGCGTGCCGGTCGAAGGGCCGTTCAAACCCGAACATTACCGTTATTGATCCGCGCGATAACCGATATACGAAACGCCGTTCCCGCCACAGTCGGGGATGGCGTTTCTTGTTTTTCGGGGCAGAAGCGCCGGCGGGCGAATACGGCCGGGATTGCATCGCGCGTGCGCCACGCATAGCGCAAAGAAATATGGAATTGTCCCAAACCGCACTGATTGTCATCGGTCTCGTGCTGGCCGCCTGGACCCTGGCGGCGGCATGGACGATGATCGCGGCGGCGGGGAAAATGCGCGCATCGGAAGGCAGCCGGAAAGCCGCGCGCCGTATGGCTCGTATGATCGACGAAGCGCCCGCCATTCCATTGATAATCCGCACTGATGGCCGGATCGAAGGGTCCGACCGCCTGGCCGGCTGGCTCGGCCTCGACCGGTTGCCGCACTATTTAAGCGAACTCGGCGGCGGTGCGGGTTCGGAAAATGGCGGCGGGCTGTCGGCGGAACAACTCGCCGAACTGACGCAGGCGATAGGCGCCTGTCAGAAAACCGCCGCGCCGTTTCGCATGGCTTTGACGCCGCCGGGATCGCGGCGCAGCTTGGCGGTGCGCGGCGTTCTTGCCGACCCCCAGGTTTCTCCTGGTGGTGCGGCGCTCGTTTGGATTTTCGATTTCAGCGAGAGCGAAAGCGAACTGAGCCGGCTGCGGGAAGAAGCCGCCCGGGCGAAGGGCGATTTCGGGGCGCTGGTGGGTATCATCGAAGCGGCGCCCATGCCGATGTGGTTTCGCGGACCGGACAGCAAACTGCAGCTGGTCAACCGCGCCTATGTCGAGGCGATCGGCGCGAAAGATGCGGATGCCGTCGTCGAAGCCGAGCAGGAACTGATCGAGCCGGTCGATGGCCTGACCGCAGGGCAGATCGCGGGACAGGCTTTCGAACGGGGCCAGCCCATCGAGCGGGTCGTCGCCACCACCATCGAAGGGCAGCGCCGATCGGTGCAGGTCAGCGACCTGCCGTTGGGGCGAGAGGGAATTGCCGGTTACGCCGTCGATATCGAACGCATGGAGGAACAGGGTCGGCAGTTCCGCGCCTTTCGCGAAGCGCAGCATGCGATCATGGATCAGCTGTCGGTCGGGGTGGGACAGTTCGACGCGGACCGGGCGCTCGTTTTTGCAAACCAGCCATTCCGCCGTATTTTCGATCTCAACGCGGCGGTCAACGGCCAGAACCTCCCTTTCGATCGCTTCCTGACGACTGCGCGCGAACGCAGCATGACACCCGAAGTGCGCGATTTCCCGCAATGGCGTGCGGAACGTGGAAGCTGGTTCACAATGGACGTGGCGCAGGAAGAGGCGTGGCCCCTGTCGAACGGCACGCATCTGCGCATTATCGGGCAACCCATGCCCGACGGCGGGCTCGTCATCATCGCGGAAGATCGAACGGAACAGCTGGCTTTGTCGGCGACGCGCGACACGCTGCTGCGGACGCGGACCGCGACCTTCGACAGCCTGTTCGAAGCGCTCGCCGTTTTTGCGCCCGACGGTCATCTGCAGCTTTGGAACCGCAGTTTCGCAGGTACGTGGGGGCTCGATCCCGAACAACTGGAGGGGCATCCCGCCGCCGAAACCATACTTGCAGCCATCGCGCCCCATCTTCGCCAACCTAAACGCGTTAGCGCAATCGGCGAAGTCATCCGGTCGGCCACTTTGGACCGGAAGGAGAAGGGCGGGCGGCTGACTCTGGCGAGCGGTCGTACGCTGGAGTTCGCCGGCGTTCCGCTGCCAGATGGCAACGGTCTGCTCACGGTGCTGGACATTACGGATTCTCAGAAAGCCGAGGACGCGTTGCGCGATCGGAACAAGGCGCTGGAAACGGCGGACGAGGTCAAGACCCGGTTCCTGTCCAACATGTCGTACGAATTTCGTACACCGCTCACGTCGATCGGCGGGTTCGCCGAATTGCTTCAGGAAGGTTTCGCGGGCGATCTGTCCGATCAGGGATATGAATATGTCGCCGCGATCCTCGCATCCGTGCAGAGATTGACCGAACAGGTGGAAAACGTTCTCGACCTGTCGCAGAGCGAGGCGGGATTGCTGCCCCTGAACCTCAAACGCTTCGACATGCTGCCCTTCGTCACCGACATCGTGCGGCAACGGGAGGCGGCTATCAACGCCGCTGGATTGACCCTCGACCTGCGCGGTAGCAAGGCATCGGGCAAGATCGACGCCGATCCCCGACAGCTTGGCAAGGCGGTAGGGCTTCTGCTCGACAATGCGATCGCCGCGACCGGTCATGGGAAAAGTCGGGCCGGCCGGATACTTATCGATCTTTCGAAAACGAAGAACGGGGCACAGATCGTCATTTCCGATAATGGTGCGGGCATGTCTGCCCAGACGCTCGACCGAATCATGGATGGGGAAATCGACGACAAAAAACAGGGTTTGGGTATACCGCTGGCCCGGCAACTGGTTGAATCCCATGGCGGGACACTCTCCATCAGTTCGGTGGAAGGCGAAGGAACCGCCGCGGTCATCCATATCCCATGAGGGTCGCGCTTCCCGATCTCGCGGCGATGGAAGAGTTCGGCATCCGCATCGCCGCGCGGCTGAAGCGCGGTGATGCCGTCGCGCTGTCGGGCGGGCTGGGGGCGGGGAAGACCACACTGGCGCGCGCCATCATCGCGGCATTGGGACATGAGGGCGAGGTTCCGTCGCCCACCTTTACCATCGTCGAACTATACGACAAACCACTCATTCGTCTGCCAATCGTCCATGTCGATTTCTACCGGTTGAACGATCCTGCCGAAGCCGTCGAACTCGGGTTGGACGATTATCGCGATGGTGCCGCGCTGATCGCCGAATGGCCGGACCGGGCGGGCGGTTTCGCGCATGAACGCGCCTGCCTGTCCATCACGCTCGAAATTGCGGATGACGGGCGTTTGGCGATTGTCGAACCGGGTGCCGATTGGCTAGATCGCTGGGTATGACGCGATTGCCTCAAGGATTGCTGCCTTTTCTCGACCAGGCCGGATGGGGTGGGGCAATCATCCATCCGATACCCGGCGATGCGTCGTTCCGTCGCTATTTCCGCGTCCGCACGAATGGCCGCAGGGCGATGGTCATGTACGCACCGCCGCCGGAAGAAGATGTGGTGCCGTTCATCGTCGCAACGGAGTATCTGACGGCCCACAGCATGCGGGCGCCGACGATCCACGCGCGCGATGCGGCCCAGGGTTGGCTCCTGATCGAGGATTTCGGCGATTCCCGTATGCGCGACTGGCTCGACGAAAACCCGCAGGGCGAAGACGGTGCCTACCGCGCCGCAATCGATACGTTGGTCTCGTTGCATACCAAACCGCCGGGACCGTTCGCAGCCTACGATGCGGAAGCCTACGGGCGTGAGGTCGCGTTGTTCACCGAATGGTACTGTCCGGCGATGGAAATCGAGGTGGACGAAGCTGCATTCTTCGACGCATGGTCCGAGGTGCTGAAACCGCTCGACAAGCGCCGACGGTCCGACGTCACCGTGTTGCGCGACTATCACGCGGAAAACATCATGCTGCTGAACCCGGTGCCCGACGGTTCGGGACCACAAGGTTTGATCGATTTCCAGGACGCGCTGGTCGGCCATCCCGCTTATGATCTGGTGTCGTTGCTGCAGGATGCACGGCGCGACGTTTCGACCGATCTGGAACGGCGCATGCTGCGCCATTATATCGAACGCGCGGATCCGGGGCTCGATTTCAAAGCCGATTATGCGCGCCTGGGCGCCCAGCGCAATGCAAAGATCATCGGCATTTTCACACGGTTGTACCGGCGCGATGGGAAGCCGCAATATCTCGATTACCTGCCGCGCGTGTGGGCCGTATTGGAACGCGATCTCGCCCATCCGGCGCTAGAGCCCGTTTCGCGGTGGTTTGACGTCAATATCCCGCGCGAATTGCGTGACGATCTGGGTGGGCGGCCGGCATGAATGGCGGCCATATGGACACGATGGCATGAGCGGCCTTGCATCCGACACCGCGATGGT
>JBASAR010000119.1:0-3522 GCA_049650705.1 Pontixanthobacter sp.
CCCAAACCGCCGAGGATCAATCGAGGGCTTCGATAGACACGACAGCACCTGCACCGACGGCTGCATCCCGCGCATCGCTCGATCATTTCTATAGCGGGTCGGACAGCGCCGATGGTTCCGACGACGCTCCCTTTTTCGATGACGACGATGACGGGGATGCGGAGGAAATCGGCGATTACGATCCGGGCGATACCGAGGTTCGCGACGATCGATCGGCGACGATTGCGGCGCGAAATTGGCGACCCGGTGCTTCGGTTGATCGCAACGTAAATACGCAAACGCTCTCGGAGTTCTAACGGCACCCTGGTGGCCAGTACGGCCGCCCTCTGATACCGCGCGCGCCATGGAAACGGGCACCCTCATATCGCTTACCGCCTATTTCGTGCTGATGATCGGCATCGGTCTGTATGCGTGGCGCGTATCGACCTCCGATAGTGCAGGTTACCTGCTCGCGGGACGCAACCTCCATCCTGCGGTCGCGGCGCTTTCGGCGGGCGCATCGGACATGTCGGGCTGGCTGCTACTCGGCCTACCCGGCGCGCTCTACACCGCCGGACTGATCGAAGCATGGATCGGTATAGGGCTGTTCGTCGGCGCTTTTGCGAACTGGTATTTCGTCGCGCCCCGATTGCGGCAACAGACGGAAGAACTCGGCAACGCCCTCACCATACCACAATTTCTCGCCAACCGGTTTCCCGAACGCGCGGTGGCGTTGCGCGTCGTATCAGCGATCGTGATCGTGGCGTTCTTCAGCGTATATACCGCAGCCGGATTGGTCGGCGGAGGCAAATTGTTCGAAACCAGCTTCGCCGCGTTGTTCGGCGATCTCGGCATCAGCGACTACATGATGGGCATCTATCTCACCGCGGGCGTGGTGCTTGCCTATACCATGGTCGGAGGGTTTCTTGCAGTCAGCCTCACCGATTTCGTACAGGGTTGCATCATGGTTGTGGCGTTGGTGCTGATGCCGGTGGTGATCCTGACGGGCGGCACCGATCTGGGCGCGGTTACGGCATCGCCTGGAACACCGGCCGATTATCTGTCTCTGTTCGGCGGATTGACCACAATCGGTTTCTTGAGCGCGGTCAGCTGGGGGCTGGGCTATTTCGGGCAACCGCACATCATCGTGCGTTTCATGGCCGTGCGATCGGTCGCCGATGTAGCGACGGCACGCAATATCGGAATGAGCTGGATGGCGGTGGCGCTGATCGGTGCGCTGGGTGTGGGAGTGGCGGGCCGCGCCTTCGTCGAAGCGAACGGTCTGGTAGTGGACGACCCCGAAACAATCTTTATCGTGCTCGCCAACCTCCTGTTCCATCCCCTGATTACCGGGTTTCTTCTGGCCGCTCTGCTGGCGGCGATCATGAGCACGATCAGTTCGCAACTGCTGGTTGCGTCGTCATCGCTGACGGAAGATTTCTACCGCCTGTTCCTGCGCAAACACGCCGGTGACGGCGAAGCGGTGAATGTCGGGCGGCTGTGCGTTTTGCTGGTCGCCACCGTCGCCGTGGCCATTGCGGCCGATCCCGACAGCCAGGTTCTAGGGTTGGTATCCAATGCCTGGGCGGGCTTCGGTGCGGCCTTCGGCCCGCTCATCATTCTGGCGCTGACGTGGCCGCGCATGACCGGGAGCGGCGCCATTGCCGGATTGATCACGGGTGCCGCCGTCGTGGTGGGGTGGATCGCGATGGGGTGGAACTTGGTGTTTCTTGATGGCGGCGGCCTGTACGAGATCATTCCGGGCTTTATCGCCGCAACTCTCGCCATAGTGGGGGTAAGCCTGACGACCGTCGCCCCCCGCCACGATTAGGACCGTGTTAACCATGACTATGACAGCCTACGATCCATGGTACGATACGCCTTTATAATCGTAACGTTTTGCTTGCTGGCAAGTTGCGGCATTCCGGCATCGCGCGACACCCCCCGCCCGCCCCGCGGCGCGGCGGGCCCGGTTGTCCTGTCCCCTTCTCCCATGGATCGACGGTGTCTGCAGGAACTGGGACAGAGCGGGACGCAGTTCGCGGCGGTTCCCAACCGATATTTTACCGGTGGCTGTTCCACCTTGAATTCCGTCAAATTGGCCAATCTGCGTGGGGACGATATGTTCTTCAGCCTTACTAATATCGGGCCGGTCGCCTGTCCAACGGCGAAGGCGCTGGCGGCATGGGCGCGGTTCGGGGTCGATCGTGCGGCCCGGCAGATATTGGGCAGCCCCCTCGCGCGTATCGAAACCATGGGCAGCTACGCCTGCCGTAACGTCGCGGGCACGACGCGCCGATCCGCCCATTCCCGTGCCGAAGCGGTCGATGTCGCGGCATTCGTGCTGAACGATGGTCGCCGCGTCAGCGTGGCGGACGACTGGATCGATGGCGAGGCGGCACAGCGGCAGTTCCTGCGAACGGTTCATCGCAGTGCATGCCGCCGTTTCGGCACCGTCCTGGGCCCGGATTACAACGCGGCCCATCGCGACCATTTTCATTTGGAGCAGGGATTGAACCGTGAAACCGCAGCCGACGGAGACAGCGGGTTTTGTCGATAGGTCAAGCCATGTCCGCTTCGATCCGCACCCGGACCGCTTCGGAGGAATGCTGCGCCCCCAGCTTGGTCATCATGTTGGCACGGTGAATCTCGACGGTCCGCGGACTTATGTCCAGATCGCGGGCAATATCCTTGTTGCTGTTGCCCTGGGCCAGCCGGTCGAGAACCTCGCGTTCCCGGTTCGATAGGCAGGCGATCCGTTCGCGCGCCGCAAACAACGTACGCCGGGCGTTGGCGAAAGCCTCCGCTTCGGGTGCGATCGTCTCCAACGTGCGGGCGAAACGTTCGCGCTCCAACGGCAAAGGGAGATAATCGAGCGCCCCCGCCTTCATGGCCGCCACGATATTGCGGGGCTCGACGTCTTCGGCAGTTGCCAATACCGGCAACCAGATTTTGTGCGCCGACAACGCCGCCATCAAAGCCGCGATGCCCCCGTCATTGCTCACGTCCCGCGCCACGATCAAGCCGTTGGGATCGCGCCCTTCGCACAACTCGCCGACATCGGAATAAACCTCCGCATGATAACCGATCGCGAATGCGAGGTTGGCCATCGCCGCGCGGTTGCGGCTATCGGGGTCGATAAAATGAATGGGTGCAATGTCTTTCATGCCCACGATGATGGCGTGGACCGAGCTGCCATGCATCACACACAGCCTCCGTTTTGGCGGCTATGCATAAACGCCTAATGTGAATTACTTATGGTTTTACGCGGAGGATCGAAAGGTTCAAATCGGAGGCAATTCGGACCCTTTCAGTCGTCGGCGAAGGAGTAATCCGGCAAGGAGTGAAACGCCGCGCGTAAGGCGGCGCCCCAATCGGCGGAAATCGAATTGAAATAATCGTTGTCATGCGTGATCCGCCGTTCGTGACTGGCGGTGAACGTGTCGCGTTCGATGACCATCATGTCGAGCGGCAGGCCGACCGAAAGATTGGCTTTCAGTGTGGAGTCAAAGCTGACCATCAGAAGCTTCACCGCATCCTCGA
>JBASAR010000120.1:0-4831 GCA_049650705.1 Pontixanthobacter sp.
TTTTCCAACGATGAAGTGCTGCTTGAAAAATGGATCACCGCGCCGCGCCATATCGAGGTGCAGGTGTTCGGCGACACGCACGGCAATGTCGTCCATCTGTTCGAACGCGATTGCTCGCTCCAGCGCCGCCACCAGAAAGTGATCGAGGAAGCCCCCGCCCCCGGTATGGACGACGACACACGCGCCGACATCTGCGCCGCCGCCGTGCGTGCGGCCGAAGCGGTCGATTACGTCGGTGCGGGCACGGTGGAATTCATCGCCGATGCCAGCGAGGGCCTGCGCGCCGATCGTATCTTCTTCATGGAGATGAACACCCGGCTTCAGGTCGAGCATCCCGTCACCGAGGAGATCACCGGCGTCGATCTGGTCGAATGGCAGTTGCGTGTAGCGAGCGGCGAGGCACTACCCTGCACGCAGGATGAGATCACGATCGAAGGCCATGCGATCGAGGCGCGGCTCTATGCCGAAGACCCGGCCAAGGGCTTCCTGCCCAGCACCGGGCGGCTCGATCACCTCGATCTAGGAAATAGGGGCCGCGTGGAAACGGGGGTGGAGGAAGGCGATGCGATCTCGCCCTTCTACGATCCGATGGTCGCCAAACTGGTTGCCTGGGGCGAAGACCGCGACGACGCCGTCGATCTGCTTGTCGAAATGGCGGAGGGCGTGGAAATCTGGCCGGTGCGCTCCAATGCCGGCTTCATCGCCAACGCCGTGTCGGACGCCGATTTCGTCGCGGCGCGCCTGGACACCGGGTTCATCGAGCGAAAGGGCGATGCGCTTATCCCGGCGGCCGAACCCGACGATGCCGTACTGCAGGGCGCTGCCGAAATCGCGCTCGCGGCAAATGAGGATACGCCCGACGAACTCGCCGGGTTCCGTTTGAACGCGCCGCCGCGTTTCTCGATCAGTCTGGGGCAGGCCGGCGCGTTCCGAACCGTGCATGTCGGCGAAGACGAACTGGAACCTTCCCTCACCGGTTTTGCCGAAGGATCGCGGGTCGTCGTGTTCGACAATGGACAGGCGCACGGCTTCGACACGCAAGCGCGCGGTTCCGGCGCGGCGGCAGCGGGCGACGGGGCTATCGTGGCACCGATGCCCGGTAAGATCATCGCGGTCGATGTGGCGGAAGGCGAGAGCGTGACGGCAGGACAGCGATTGCTGGTGCTGGAAGCGATGAAGATGGAACATGCGCTGACTGCGCCGTTCGATGGTGTGGTCGCCCAACTGAATGCCAGTGAAGGCGGCCAGGTCGAAGTGGACGCGGTGCTGGCGATGGTGGAGGCGGGGGGGCAGGATTGACAGCCCATGCCGTTCGGGCGGAGCGTGTCGAAGCCCTGCCCTTTCTTCTAGCGGGGCGCGAAAAAGAAGTGCAGCCCTTCGACAGGCTCAGGGCGAACGGGGGTTGAAAATGGGGTGGGACAAGGAACTCGAAGAACTCGCCCGCCGGCGCGAACTGGCGCAGCAGATGGGCGGCACGGAAAAGGTCGAACGCCAGCATTCGCGCGGGAAACTCGATGCGCGCCAACGCATCGCGGGCATTGTGGACGAAGGCTCCTTCCGCGAAATCGGCGCAATCGCCGGGCGCGGGACGTATGACGACGACGGCGAACTGACCGACCTCCAACCGTCCAATTATATCTTCGGTCGCGCCGATATCGAAGGGCGGCCCGTGGTCGTGACTGCCGACGATTTCACCGTGCGTGGCGGCGCGGCGGATGCGAGCATCTTTCGCAAAGTCGTGCAGGCGGAGAAAATGGCGCACGAGTTGCGCCTGCCGATGATCCGCATGATCGACGGCACGGGCGGCGGCGGATCGGTCAAGATGCTGGAGGATATCGGCGCGACCTATGTGCCCGCCGTACCCGGTTGGGGCGATGTGATGACCAATCTCGACACCGTGCCGGTCGTCGCCCTGGCGCTCGGCCCTACCGCAGGATTGGGTGCGGCGCGCGCCGTCGCCAGCCATTATTCGGTCATGGTCAAGGGTTTGAGCCAGGTTTTCGCAGCCGGTCCCGCGGTGGTCGAGGCGATTGGCGAAACCTCGACCAAGGAAAGCCTTGGCGGCAGCGACATCCACACCCGCAACGGCGTGATCGACGACGAAGTGCTGGACGAAGCCGCCGCCTTCGCCAGCGCACGGCGCTTCCTATCCTACCTCCCCGGCCATGTCGGCGCTCTTGCTACGCGAACCGAATGTCGCGATCCGGTGGACCGCCGCGACGAAGCACTGCTCAATCTGGTGCCGCGCGATCCCAAGCAGGTCTATTCCATGCGGCGCTTGCTGGAGATGCTGTTCGATCGAAACGGCACGTTCGAAATGGGCCGCCAATGGGGGCGCGCCGCGATTACGGCGTTCGCCCGGCTCGACGGATGGCCGGTCGCGGTGGTTGCCAGCGATCCCAGCTTCCTGGGTGGGTCATGGGAGGCCAAGACCAGCGAAAAGGTCGAACGCTTCGTGCGTCTGGCCGACCAATTCCGCCTGCCGATCGTACATTTGGTCGACAATCCCGGCTTCATGATCGGCCGCGCGGCGGAAGAGGCGGGTACGATCCGTTACGGTGTGCAAGCGATGAACGCGATCTACCGCGCGCGCGTCCCTCTCGCCAGCGTCATCATCCGTCGCGCTTTCGGAATCGCGGGCAGCGCGATGAGCAATGCGGACAATTTCCAGTATCGCTTCGCCTGGCCGTCGGGCGACTGGGGCAGCTTGCCGATCGAGGGTGGGATCGAGGTGGCATATAAAGCGGAGCTCGAAGCGAGCGACGATTCCGAGCAGCATCTTGCCGCCATCCGCGAGCGTCTCAACCGCGTACGCAGCCCGTTTCGCAGCGCGGAGAAGTTCAGCGTCGAAGACATCATCGACCCACGCGACACTCGTCCCCTGCTATGCGAATTTGCCGACCTCGCATGGCGGCGGCTGATGGACGTCGAATAGGGACAGCGGTTTGCAGGCGGTTTTGTTACGCTAGGATTCGACCCGTCGCCCGAACAGCTTGCCCCGTTCGCTGAACAGCACGATCGCCAGCGCCAGCAGCGCGCAGCTCAGCATGGATGCCGCCAGTGGCCGTGCCGTTCCGTCGTAAAACGATCCGATCAGCGCCCCCAGCACGGCGCCCGTGCTCATTCGCAGGGCGGTCTGCGCGGAACTTGCGGCACCAGCGATATGCTGAAACGGCTGCATCGCGATCGACGCGAAATTGGCCCCGATGAAGCCCAGCATCGCCATCGACAGGCTCATCAGAATAATAAATTGCCACAGGGGCTGCACCGTCTGGCTCGCGCTGACCAGTTGCGTCACGCTGATGATGATGAAGCCGAACAGCGCCGCATGGCTGACCCGCCGTGCGCCGAACCGTTCGACGATGCGCGAATTCGTGAAATTGGCCGCGACCATGCCGATTACCGCGCCCCCGAAGATGAAGGCGAAATTGTCCGCCTGATCGAACGTCTCCGCGATCAGCTGCTGCGAGGAATTGAGGAAGCCGAACAGCGATCCGAACACCAGAGCGCTGCCCACGACATAGCCGATCGATCCGCGCACCAGCAATGCGGTGCGCATGTTGCGCAGGACCGTGCCCGCATGGATGCGCTGGCGATTGTTCGGATCCAGCGTTTCGGGGAGCCGCCACCACGCCCAGCTGCCGACCAACACCCCCATCACCGCCATTGCGCCGAAGATCGCGCGCCAGCCCAACAGATACATGATCCCCTGCCCGATCGCAGGGGCCACGATCGGCACCAGCAGGAAGATCATCATGATAAGGCTCATCAACCGGGCCATCCGATCACCGCCCACACGGTCGCGCACGATGGCGGCTGGGACCACGCTCAGTCCCGCGCAGGACAGTCCCTGCAACAATCGCATCGTCAACAGCAGCTCGTAATTGGTCGCCAATGCGCAGGCGAGCGACAGCACGATGTAGCTTACCAGCGCGATCGCCAGAATGGGGCGGCGTCCGAACCGGTCGGCGAAGGCACCGGGGAAGAACGCACCGATTCCCGCACCGAAAAAATAGGCACCGATCACGAATTGGCGATCGTTGCCGCCAGCGCCCATGTCCTGCGCGATGCGTCCAAGGGCAGGCAGCATGGCATCGATGCCGAAGGCCTGCAGGCTCATCAGCGACGCCATCAGCACAATGAGCTCCCGTTCGCCAAGGGCTTCGCGTATGCGGCCTTTCTTGATGGACATGGGGGAGGTGCTCATATGCGCCCCTTGCGCGCTGTCGCGACAAATTGCCAGTAGGCGTGTGGAGGGAGTTTCCAACACGGCGCGCGCGCCCTACCTTGGACGGCGGATGAGCGACGCGGAACCCACCGACCTGAAGCCGCTGGACGGCGCGGACCGGCCCGATACGCTGCGCAAGATCATCCATGTCGATATGGACGCCTTCTTCGCCAGCGTGGAGCAGCGCGACAATCCCGAATTGCGCGGGAAGCCCGTGGCGGTGGGCGGCAGCAGCGGACGCGGCGTAGTCGCAGCGGCCAGTTACGAAGCGCGCAAATTCGGCGTCAAATCCGCCATGCCGTCGGTCACGGCGAAGCGATTGTGCCCCGATCTCATTTTCGTCAAAAGCCGGTTCGACGCCTATCGCGAAGCATCGCAGATCATTCGCAGCGTGTTCCACGAATTTACGCCGCATGTCGAACCGCTCAGTCTGGACGAAGCGTATCTGGATGTGACCGACGATATCCTCGGCATCGGCAGCGCCACGCGTATCGCCCGGATGGTGCGGGAACGGATCAAGGTCGAAACCGGACTGACCGCGAGTGCCGGGGTCAGCTACAACAAGTTCATCGCCAAATTGGCGAGCGACCAGAACAAGCCCGA
>JBASAR010000121.1:0-9228 GCA_049650705.1 Pontixanthobacter sp.
GATGATCCAGGTAATAGGCGTGCTCCCACAGATCGATAGTCAGCAACGGATTGAAATCGCTATCGGCCAGCGTGTCGCCGTCATGTGTTTCCTCGATCGACAATTCCCCGTCCTTTTCGGCCAACCAGACCCATCCGCTTGCGAAATGTCCCGCTCCGCGCGTCGCCAGTTTTTCCTTCAACGCGTCGACCGACCCGAACGCGCTGTCGATCATGGACTTCAATTCGTCCGACGGCCGCGACGTTTCCGGCGCCATCGAATGCCAGTAAAACGCGTGGTTCCAGCTCTGGGCGGAATTGTTGAATAGTCCCTGATCGGACCCGCGCGACGCGGCGACAACGGCTTCTAGATCTTTGTCGGCATGGTCCGTGCCCTCGATCGCCTTGTTCGTTTTGTCGATATAGGCCTGGTGATGCTTGCCGTGATGATAGGACAACGTCTCGTCCGAAACCGCCGGCTTCAATGCCGTGTCGGGATAGGGAAGATCGGGAAGTTGGAAAGCCATGGTGATATCCTTTATGTCTTGGTTATCCGCTCAACGCATGACCGACCGTTCGGTTGCATAAAACTCATCTTGCGAATGGCTCTCAATTCCCCGCTCGCCGATCGACGGCAGCGGTCACTGCGACATTCATGGTTACGTTGGTCAAGGTGCGCATGATATCGGGGATCATCTCCACCGCGACCAGAATGGCCAGCGGCGCGACCGGTACCCCCATGGCGAGCGCGATCGGGCCGATCGATATGACGAAACTGATCGATCCGGGCAGGCTGACCGATCCCACGCTGATGATGAAGGCCACCGCGATGCCCGCGATCATAATCGTCGGCGTCAGTTCGACACCCGCCAGCGCCGCGACATAGATCACCACCGCCAAATTCATCGCCGGACTGGTCGCGCGGAAGATCGCCACGGCCAGCGGCAGGACGAAATCCGCCGTCTCGTCGCGCAAGTGCAGGCGGCGTGCGCTGGCAAGCATTGCGGGCAGGCTGGCGAGCGAACTCTGCGTGGAAATCGCGACCGCCTGCGACGGGATCATGGCCTTGGCGAAGGTCACGGGCCCGACCCGTCCGGCGACCGCCGCCAGAATATAAGCAGCGACCAGCAAAATCACACCCATTGCCGATACCGCGAGAATATAATGCGCCAGCGTCGCGAAGGCTTCCCCCCCGCTGCGCGATGCAACCCCGATGGCGAGTGCGAACACCCCCACCGGCGCGACCCACAACACCCACCCGATGATCGTGAGCATCGTGTTCGCCAGCGCGTGGAAGAACCGGATCAGGACGTCCCGCTGGTCCGCCGGCAGTCGCGATGCGGCCACCGCGAACAGCGCGAAAAAGATGGTGAGCGGCAACATGGCCGTTTCCGCCGCCGCCGCAATCAGGTTGGGCGCGATCAGCGATTCCAGGAAAGCCCAAATTTCCGGCACGGTATCGTCCCCGCCCGCGCCTGTATCCAGGATCGCACCCGCCGCAGCGGGAATCGGAAAGGCATCCAGCAGCAGGGGCATCAGCACCGCCGTCATGATGCCCCCGATCACCAGCACCGCGAACACGAAGCCCAGCATCCGCCGCGCGGTCGAACCCGCCCGTGCCGCCTGCGCCATTTGCGATATGCCTAGGATCAGCAGCGCGGCGACCAGCGGGATGATGGTCATCTGCAGGGCGCGTAACCACAATTGCCCGATCAGCGCCACCGAACGCGCGGCCACGTCCAACACCGCCGTATCGGCCAGCGCCATCCCGATCAGCAACCCGCCGATCAGACCGGCGAAGGTCCACCATACGGGCAGGCTTATCGTTACCAATTGGGGCGGATCACGCATCGCTTCGTTCACATCGTCCATCCTGTAGTCATTGGTGAAGTGCCGGGGGAAGTTATGCAACGATCGGCTTGGCACGAACCGCATCGCCGTTCCCGCCCTTCCCTTTCGCACCCTTTCACGGCACAAGCCCGTGACAAATAAGCGCGCCAAGCGCGAGATAAATCGAAGGGTCGGCATATTCCATGACACGCAAGTTTTTCGGCACCGACGGTATTCGCGGGCGCATCAACGCCGATGTGATGACCGCGGAAACCGCCATGCGGGTGGGTCAGGCGGCGGGGCGGCATTTCATGCGCGGCGATCATCGCCACCGGGTCGTGATCGGGAAGGATACGCGCCTGTCGGGCTACATGATGGAAAGCGCCCTGGTCGCCGGCTTTACCAGCGTGGGCATGGATGTGATCATGACCGGACCGCTGCCTACCCCCGCCATCGCGCTGATCACGCGGGAGATGCGGGCGGATATGGGCGTGATGATTTCGGCCAGCCACAATCTGTACGAAGACAACGGCATCAAGCTGTTCGGACCGGACGGCTTCAAACTGTCCGATGGCGACGAACGGGCGATCGAGGCGGCGATCCTGCAGCCCCAGGAACTGGTCGATGCCGCCCGTGTCGGCCGTGCCCGTAGGATCGAGGATGCACGCGGCCGCTACATTCACGCGGTCAAGCAATCGGTATCCGACGAAACCCGCTTCGATGGGTTGAAGGTGGTGGTCGATTGCGCGCATGGCGCCGCCTATCAGGTCGCGCCATCGGCGATCTGGGAATTGGGGGCGGAAGTCGTGACGTTGGGGGTGGAACCCGACGGCACCAACATCAATCGCGGCGTCGGTTCGACCTCGCTCGATGCGCTCAAAGCAAAAGTCGTATCGGAGAAGGCCGATATCGGCATCGCGCTGGACGGCGATGCGGACCGCTTGATCGTGATCGACGAACGGGGGCAGACGGTCGATGGCGACCAGATCATGGCCCTGATCGCAACGCGTATGCATGAAAAGGGCGATCTCACCGGCGGCGGGCTGGTCGCCACGGTGATGAGCAATCTGGGGCTCGAACGCTATCTGACCACGCAGGGGCTGACGCTGGAACGCACCAAGGTCGGCGATCGGCATGTGCTGGAACGGATGCGGTCGGGCGGCTTCAATGTGGGCGGCGAACAGTCGGGCCACATCATCCTCCTCGACTACGCGACCACCGGCGATGGTACCACGGCGGCGCTGCGTATCCTCGCCAGTCTGGTGCGTTCCGGCAAACGCGCGAGCGAGCTGATGCATCTGTTCGACCCGGTGCCGCAATTGCTCAAAAACGTCCGCTACGATGGCGGCGATCCGTTGGCGGATGCGACGGTCAAGGCGGTGATCGCCGGTGCGGAGGCGGAATTGGCGGGGACTGGCCGCCTGGTCATTCGTGCGTCCGGCACCGAACCGGTCATTCGCGTGATGGCGGAAGGCGACGACGGGGCCCAGGTCGAACAGGTGGTCGACCGTATCTGCGACGCGGTGAAGAATGCCCGCTGACGGCAAACCGCCGCGGGTGCTGGCGGTGGCGGGATCGGACAGTTCGGGCGGCGCGGGCATTCAGGCCGATATCAAGGCCGTTACCATGCTGGGCGGCTATGCCATGACCGCCATCACCGCCGTGACCGCACAGAACACGCGCGGCGTTCATGCGGTCCATACCCATGATGCGAAGCTCGTCGGCGCTCAGATCGATGCGTGTGTCGGCGATATCGGAGTGGACGCGGTGAAGATCGGGATGCTCGGTTCGGCAGCGATTGCCGACTGCGTGGCGGACCGGCTGGATGGGCTGAACGTGCCCATCGTCTTCGATCCGGTCATGGTCGCGACCAGCGGTGCGGCACTGGCCGATCCGGAAACCATCGCCGCATTCGAACGGCTGATGGGCATGGCCACGCTGACCACGCCGAATGTTGCGGAACTCAAGGCGTTGGGGGGACCGCAGGCATTGACGACGCGCGGTATCGCCGTCTTCGCCAAAGGCGGCGACGCGGGGGACGATGCGGTAACGGACAGGCTCTACCGCCTGAATATGGAACCGATGGAATGGTCCGCCCCGCGCATCGATACGCGGCATACGCATGGCACCGGTTGCACAGTGTCGAGTGCCATCGCGACGTTTCTGGCCATGGGTCTGACGCTGCCCGAGGCGATCGCAAAGGCCCGCATATTCGTGCGGCTTGCCCTGCGCGATGCGCCAGGTTTTGGCGCGCAAGCGGGGCCGATGGGGCATCAGACGGTCCGGATCGACCTGACGGGCGAGCCGCGCCTCAACCAGATTGCCTTGGGCGCGACAAACTACGACGCTGCGGTGCGGTTCTATCGGACGATCGGCTTGACGCTGATCGTCGACAGCCCGACCAATGGCTATGCCCGGTTCGAAAGCCCCGGCGGCGCGACCCTGTCCGTGTCGACCGGGCACGAGGTTGGTTCAGGCGCGGTGGTGTATTTCGAATGCACCGATCTGGACGCGCAGATCGAGCGGTTGGCCGCCGTCGGCATCGTCTGCCCCGCGCCACACAAGCAAAGCTGGAACTGGCGCGAAAGCTGGACTGCCGATCCAGCCGGCAACCGCATCTGTTTTTACGAAGCGGGCGAGGATCGACGTTACCCGCCGTGGCGCGTGAACTGATCAGCGGTCGAGATCGTAAAATTCCGCGATGTGGCCCCAGGCTTCGTCCGCCGTTTCGCAACGGTGGAACAGGTCGAGGTCGCTGTGATTGATCGTGCCTTCATCCGCCAGCGCGTCCAGATCGACGACCCGGTTCCAGAAATCATTGCCGAACAGCATGATCGGAATGGGCTTCATTTTGCCCGTCTGGATGAGCGTCAGCAGCTCGAAGAATTCGTCGAACGTGCCGAACCCGCCGGGGAAGACCGCGACTGCTCGTGCGCGCAGCAGGAAATGCATCTTGCGCAGCGCGAAGTAATGGAAATTGAGCGATAGATACGGCGTGACATAGGTGTTGGGTGCCTGTTCGTGCGGCAACACGATATTGAGGCCGATGGATTCCGATCCCGCTTCCGATGCCCCGCGATTGGCCGCTTCCATGATCGAAGGGCCGCCGCCCGAACAGATCACGAATTGCCGTTTGCCATCCTCGATGATCGCCTTCTCGCTGACCATCCGTGCCAATTTCTGCGCCTCGGCGTAATATTTGGCCTTCGCCGCCAGCCGCTCCGCCACCGCCTTCTTTTCGGGCGTTGCCAGTTCGACCAGCTCGTCCGCATGTTCGGGCGAAGGGATGCGGGCAGAACCGTACATGACCAAAGTGGATCCGACGCCCGCCTCGTCCAGCACCATTTCGGGCTTCAGCAGTTCGAGTTGGAAACGCACCGGGCGCAATTCGTCGCGCAGCATGAAGTCGGTGTCGCGAAACGCCAGCTTGTAGGCGGGGTGCGCAGTCTGCGGGGTGACGACGGGGTTTTCGTCGGTGAACTTGGCTTCCTCGCCGGCGCGGTAGAACTTGCGGTCGGCAACGTGCTTGTCGGTTTTGTCTGTCATCCGCCCGCCCCTAGGCACGGCGGCCGCACCGGGCAAGCCGGATCAGATCACAAACGCCAGCAGTGCGAAAGCGACGGTCCCGATGATGGTCGAGGCGACGGTCTTGGTGCGATACGCCTTCGACATCAGTCCGACCGCAAGCCCGCCCAGAATGATGAAGAACAGCGCCGCCGCTGCGACCATCTGGTAGATCTTGAACTTTTCCGGCCCGTGACCCTTGTGCAATTCCATCATCCGGTGTTGCAGGTTGGGTTCGTTCAGTGTCGCCGACCAGACCCCGTCCTTTTCCTCGAACGCGACGAAATCGGTCGAAGTCGGGCGGGTGGTGATCGAACCTTCGCGCATCCGCAGATATTCGAAACCGGTCGGTAAATCATTCGCCGCCAGCACACCGCGGATCGTATCTTCCACATCCGCCGCATCGGGATCGATCGCCGTGCCCGCCGGAATGGTCAGCGCGGTTTCCACCGTCTCGCCCTTGTTCCCGATCAGATAATTGAACCCGGTGATCGCGACCAGGATGAAGGCGGGCGCGATCAGCGAGGCCATGAAGAGGTGGCACAGGATCAGGAAATTGCGGGATTTGACGCGGTTCATACTACACTTTCAAAAGAAACGCCTAATGCGAACCAATCGCAACAATGTCAATCATTCGCGCGCATCACTCCCACCAATAGGGCAAACGTTTCGCGTTCCCCGTCTCGACCTCGTTCATGGTCGCCGCATCGTAAAGCCGCCCGCCCAGCATGACCTGCGCGATCCTGTCGGAATTGCGGATGTCCACGCTGGGGTCGGCGTCCAGCACCACCAGATCGGCCAGCTTGCCGGTTTCCAGCGAGCCGATGTCGTTCTGCATGCCCAGCGACATCGCCGGTTCGATGGTGCCCGCGCGCAACGCCTGCATCGGGCTCATGCCGCCGCGCACGAAGCTCCACATTTCCCAATGCGCGCCGATGCCCGCCTGCTGCCCATGCGCGCCGATCGACACTTTCACCCCGCGATCCGCCAATGCCTTCGCCTGCCGGGCGGCGTTGTCGTCGACGAACGCCCAATCCGGCGCTTTCACCCGGCGGGCATTGTCGGCCAGCAATTGCTTGGGCGGGGTGTGGACCAGCAGCGGGTTGTCGAACACATCCGTCGCCTGCCGCCAGTACGGATCGCCGGCCAGTCCGCCATAGGTCACCACCAGCGTGGGCGTGTAATTGACCCCGCTCTGGCCGAAGAACTGCAGCACGTCTTCGTACATCACATCGACCGGCACGTTGTGTTCGACCGTAGAATTGCCGTCCGCGACCAAATTCATGTCCATGCCGTAAAGCGATCCGCCCTCGGCCACGACCAGCATGTTCTCGGCTGCCGCCGCGCGCACGACCTGCTGGCGCTGTTCGCGACGCGGCTGGTTGTAATTCTTGACCGAGATGCCGCCCTGCGCCTTGATCCGGCGGACATGCGCCAGGGCATCGTCGTAACCGTTGATCTCGGCATAGACGCCAGGCGCCTTCGCACCGTAGATGATCTCACCTGTCGAGAAGATGCGCGGGGCGAGCAGCATGCCCGCCTGCTGGCGTTCGGACGCGGCGAAGATCATGCTGGCGCGGGAGGATGGATCATGCAGCGTGGTGGTGCCCAGCGCCAGGTTCTGGACCATCGCCCAGTTCTGTTGCGGTACCAGATCGCCTATTCCTTGCGGCCCGTGCGCATGGGCGTCGATCAGGCCGGGCATGATCGTCTTGCCGGTCGCATCGATCCGGATGGCCCCGGCGGGGATCGCCACCGCGCCGTCCGCACCGATCGCTGCGATCCGATCGCCGGAGATCACGACAGTGCCGTTCTCAATGATATCGTCCGCCCCGCCCCGCATCGTCAGGATACGCGCGCCGGTCAGCGCCACGGTGCCGCCCGGTTTGGCAGCCCGACGCGTCGTGGCGAGGTTGATGCCCGATACGGGCGGCGTAAAGACGCTGTCCACGCCCGGTGCCTGCGCAAACATGGCGGGGATGGACGCGCTGTAGACAGTCGGCCCCATGCTCCAGTTGAGCGTATCGCCGCCGCGCGACCAGCCGATATATTCCGCCCCGCCATCGCTGGCCTTCACCACCGGCAATGCCTTCGCGTCCGGCCCGACCGTGACCGCCTGCCCGCCCGGCATCAGAGGCATGGCGAAGGCTTCGTAATTCTGCCGGAACGCCATGAAGCGCCCGTCGGGCGATACGGCAAAGGCATTGACCAGCGCGCCCTTGGCATGGACCCGCTTCGCTTCGCCATTAAGATCGGTGGAAACGAGCGCCAGTTCCTCGCCCTCGCGCCCGACCATGAACAGGCGGTCGTTGCTGTCGCCAAATTGCGGATCGCCCATGTCGCGGCTGATCAGTTCGGGCGTGCCGCCGCCCGAAGCGACGCGGTAGACGCCGCTATTTTCGGAATAATCGGGTGAGGTCAGATAACCGCCCTCGCGTTTCTCGAACACGATGGTGCGACCGTCGGGAGAGAAACGCGGGGTCGCGTAATGGCCGGGCTGTGCCGTCACGATGCGCTCGCGCCCGCCACTGGCATCGCGCAGGACGATGCGGCCCAGACCGTCGTCGGTCCAGCGTACGAAAGCGATTTGCGATCCGTCGCGCGACCAGCTGGGGAATGCTTCGACAGCCATGTCGTTGCCTGCGGTGAAGCGACGCGGTGCATCGTTGCCGGTGCCTTTGACATACAGTTTGCCCAGCGTTTCGAACACCACGCGGCGACCATCGGGCGATACGGATGCGAATTTGGGAATACGGGTGGTGAAGCTGTCGGGCGCGACTTCGATAACCGGATGCGGGCTGTCGGCAACGCCCCGGCTGTCGGCAATCGCGAAAGGAATGGTCGCAAGGCCCGACCCGTCCGCGCCGATGCGTTGCAGTTTGCCGCCCGCCCAAAACACGATTCCGCGGCTGTCCGGCGTCCAATCCATATTCGGATAGACCCCCGTGACTGCCCAGGTTTCCTGAACGTCCAGATCGAGATTGCCATACACCATCCGCTCGCGTCCGCTGGCGAAATCCTTCACCCAAAGCTGCGACTGATCCTTGTCCCGCCGAACGAAGGCGATCGACTGGCCATCGGGCGACGGCGTGGGCCGCACCGCCCCGCCATAGCCGGACACCGCCGTGGTCGTCTCGCCGCTGGCCAGATCGTAGCGTTCGATGGCGAAGATACCGCTGTTGGAATCCTGCGCATATTCGAAGATCGGGCCGGACGTCGTATTGCGGGTGAAGAACACGCTACGCCCGTCGGCGGCATAGACCGGCTCGCCAAGCTCCTTCTGGTGGCTCTCGCTCGGCCGTTCGACCAGCTGCACGCCGCCGCCGCCGGAGATGTGGTAGATCCACACCTCGCCCGTGCCCAGCGACCGCCCGGTGGTAAAATGCTTCTTCGCCACGATGAACTGCCCGTCCGGGCTCCAGCTGGGCTGATTGAGAAGGCGGAAATCCTCGTCCGTAACCTGCGCGGCATTCGCGCCGTTCGCGTCCATCACCCAGATATTGTCCGCCCCGCCCCGGTCGGAGGTGAAGGCGATACGGCGCCCATCGGGGGAGAAACGCGGCTGAACCTCCCATGCCAGCCCTTCGGCGATCCGGGTGGGTGTGCCGCCAGCGATCGGCATGGTGTAGATATCGCCGAGCAGCGAAAACGCGAGCATGCGGCCATCGGGCGACACGTCGACGTCCATCCAGGTGCCCTCGTCCGTGCGGATCGGAACCTGGCGAATGGTGGCCCCCGGAGGCGCGGTAATGTCCCAAGCGTCGTCATCCGCTTCGGCATCTGCCGGCAGCGTGCCTTCTGCGGTTTCGTCCACCGGCACGACCGGGTCCATATCCGGCTGCGGTGCGATCACGTC
>JBASAR010000122.1:0-8984 GCA_049650705.1 Pontixanthobacter sp.
TTCGGGATCGGTCTCGCCGGCAAGACCGCCGAGGAATTGTTCTTCCGCGTCGACGGCGACAAGCGGGATGTTGTAATGGTCGCGGAACAGGGTCACGACCTCGACGGCCTCGTTCATCCGCATCAGCCCGTGATCGACGAACACGCAGGTGAGGTGTTCGCCGATCGCTTCATGGATCAGCACCGCCGCGACCGCGCTGTCGACCCCGCCGCTGAGGCCGCAGATGACTTTCCCATCCCCCACCTGTTCGCGGATTTCGGCAATCTTCGTGCGGCGAAATTCGGCCATGGTCCAGTCGCCCGCCAGTCCGCAGACGTGGCGCACGAAATTGGCGAGCAACCGCGCGCCGTCAGGCGTGTGGACGACTTCGGGATGGAACTGCGTGCCGTAGAATTTGCGCGCCTCGTCCGCGATCACGGCGAAGGGCGCACCGTCGCTGACGGCGACGATTTCGAAGCCGGGGGCGAACCGCGTGACCTTGTCGCCATGGCTCATCCACACCTGGTGCCGCTCGCCGATATGCCACATGCCGTCGAACAGGGCGCATTCTTTGGAAACGGTCAGGAACGCGCGTCCGAATTCGCCGCCCTCCCCCGTCTCGTGTCCGGGGCGAACCTCGCCGCCCAATTGCTGGGTCATGACCTGCTGGCCATAACAGATGCCCAGGATCGGCACGCCCGCGTCGAACAGCATATCGGGCGCGCGCGGGCTGCCTTCATCGGGCACGCTGGCGGGGGAGCCGGACAGGATGATCCCCTTCGGCCGCAATCGCTCGAACGCCTCCTCCGCCATGGTGTAGGGTGCGATTTCGGAATAGACCCCCGCCTCGCGCACCCGGCGGGCGATCAATTGCGTCACCTGGCTGCCGAAATCGACGATGAGAATGGAATCGGGCATTTGTTCTGGGGTCATGCAGGTGTCGATTACTGGGCCGCCGCAGGAGTCGCAAGCGCGCGGCATTACCGGCATCACGTCACCCATGCGGCGGTCCGTACGTGGATGCGTTAACCGCAACACCATTCACGATTTTGTCATTTGCGGAAATCGGTGCGACATATTATTTCAACTGCATCCGGCGGGCGAACGTCCCTCTCCTCCCAAGTTCACCCCCGGCCCATGCCGTCGTTACAGCGCCCGACGCCTTCTAGGCTGTCCGCGCGAATGGCGGCATTCGGAGACGCGGTCCCTTCCATCCCCCCAAACCATGGAAACGGGCCGCGTCTCTATCGATTGCGGCGTTCTATTCCCGGCGCGCCGCCTCCTCGCGCAGTTCGGTCTTGAGCAATTTGCCGATATGGCTGCGCGGCATTTCGTCCAATTCGTACAGACGCGACAATCGCTGGGTCTTGCCCAGCCGTGCGTTCACCGTTTCCAGTAGAGCCTCGACGCGAACCTTTTCACGAAGCGTCACGAAGCCGACCGGCGTTTCGCCCCATTGTTCGCTCGGCACGCCGATGACGGCGGCTTCGACGACGCTTTCCTCCTTCTGCAATTCGTTCTCCAGATCGACGGGATAGATGTTGAAGCCGCCCGATATGATCATGTCCTTGGTGCGTCCAACCAGTTCGACGAAGCCATCGGCATCGACCCGGCCGATATCGCCCATGCGCATCCATGTGTCGCCCGTGTCGGGATCGGTCCATTGCGCCTGCGCAGTGGTATCGGGGCGGTTCTTGTAGCCGCTCATCATCGCCGGGCCGCGCCCTATCAGTTCGCCCGCCTCGCCTGGCGAAAGCAGCGTGCCCTTATCGTTCATTACCCGCACCTCGCTGCCCGGCGCGGGGCGGCCGACCGTGTGCAATTTATCGGGATGTTCATGCGCATAGAGCAGGCAGACGACGCCGCCTTCGGTCATGGAGTAAATCTCGATCAGCCCGCCCGGCATCCGGTCCAGCACCGCGCGCTTGAGCTCGGCTGAAAACGGCGCGGAGGTGCAGTATTTGAGTCTGAGCGCGGACAAGTCGGTATCGTCCAGCGCCGGTTCGGCCAGCAACCGCTGATATTGCACCGGCACCAGCATGGTCACGGTGGTGCGGTCGCGCTCGGCAATTCGCAACCAGCGGGCAGCATCGAACTTGCCCATGATCGTCACCGTGCCGCCCGCCAGCAGGGCCGACAGAAAGCCGACCATCGTGGTGTTGGAATAGAGCGGCGTCGAGGTCAGCGATCGCACCTCCAGCCCGGCGTTCAGGAACGATGCGGCCGTGGCCGCGAATTGGCGCCAGCGCATGGTATGCGAATGGACGATACCCTTGGGAATACCGGTCGTGCCGCTCGAATAGATGATGTTGAACGGTTCCTCCCCGCGCGGCACGAAGGGGGATGCGGTTTCGCCCGCCGGGGCCATCCAGCCATCCAGTTCCTCGTCCAGCACGATACGGTCGAGCCCGCCCAACCGTTTCGCCATGAAACTGTCGCCCAGCTCGATCATCTTCGCGCGGTCGACGAACAGGTGCCGCGCGCCGGAATCGCGGGCCATGCCGTCCAGCTGTTCGGGGCTGGCGCTGGTCGTCAGCGGCGCCGCGACCCCGCCTGCCAGCACCGCGCCGAGGAACACCAGCGCATAGTCGATGTTGCTGGTACTCAGGATCGCGACCGATTGCCCCTGTTGCAATCCCGTCTGTTGCAACCGCGCGGCGATGCGCTCCACCCGGTCGATCATCTCGGCCCAGCTCAGTTCGCGTTCGTCGTCACGAAGGGCGGGATGGTCGGGTTGCAGCAACGCCCAATCGTGCAGGATTTCGCGGTAGGTGCCGTAAGGGGCGGTCAGTTTGGCGAGCATGGCGGCTTGGGTCATCGCCCGACCCTACGCCTCAATCCGCCGCAATCAACATTCGATCACATTGACCGCCAGCCCGCCCTGGCTGGTTTCCTTGTATTTGGTCGACATGTCGAGGCCGGTCTGCCGCATCGTCTCGATCACCTGGTCTAGCGATACCAGCGTCGCCTCGTCGCGGTGCAGCGCCAGCCGCGCGGCATTGACCGCCTTGACCGCGCCGATCGCGTTGCGTTCGATACAGGGCACCTGTACCAGCCCGCCGACGGGGTCGCAGGTGAGGCCGAGATTATGCTCCATCCCGATTTCCGCCGCGCTGGCGATCTGCGTGGGGCTGCCGTTCCACAGCGCAGCGAGGCCGCCCGCCGCCATGGAACAGGCGACGCCGACCTCGCCCTGACAGCCCATCTCCGCGCCGGAGATCGATGCGCGCTGTTTGTAGAGCAGCCCAATCGCCCCGGCCGTCAGCAGGAATGTGCGGCGGCTCTGCGTGCAGGCCTGCTCCTGATGGTCGAGGCAGTAGAACCGCATCACCGCCGGCAATATGCCCGCCGCGCCGTTGGTGGGGGCGGTTACGACCTTGCCGCCCGCCGCGTTTTCCTCGTTCACAGCCATGGCGAAGCAGTTGAGCCAGTCGAACAGTTCCTCGCGCTCGTTCGACCGGGCGGGGCCGTCCAGCTTGGCCCAGAGTTCGGGCGCGCGGCGGCGTACCTTCAGGCCGCCGGGCAGGATGCCGGTTTGGATGAGGCCCCGATCGATGCAGGCATCCATCGCCTGCGCCACGCCATCGATTCCGGCGATGGTTTTCTCGCGCGGCCGGAACGCGTCTTCGTTTGCCAGCATCAGCGCGTCGATCGTCAACCCGGTATCGGCGCAAATCGCCAGCAATTCCTGCGCCGACAGGAACGGATGCGGCACCGGGGCGCCGGTGCGTACCCTGTCGCCGCGCGCGGGGCGGCGCAGCTGTTCCTCCGTGGCGATGAATCCGCCGCCGGTCGAATAATAGGTCCGGTCGGACAGGACGCCGCCATCCCCATCGTAAGCGCGCAATCGCATGCCGTTGGGGTGCAGATCGGGCACGATATGCCCCGCCAGATCGAGATCGAGCGCGCTGTCGAACGCGATGTCGTGCCCGCCCTTCAGCGTCAGCCGCCGCTCCGCCTCCAGCCGCGCCAGCTGGCGGTCGGCGACCGCAGGATCGAAGCGTTCGGGCGTGTGCCCCATCAGCCCCAGGATCGACGCCCGCGGGGTTCCATGGCCGACGCCCGTCAGCGCCAGCGACCCCTGCAATTCGACATGGATACGCGTCGTTCTGGTGCGCTTGCCCGACCGTTTGAGCGCGGCAACGAATTGATGCGCGATCCGCATCGGGCCGACCGTGTGCGAGCTGGACGGGCCGATGCCGATCCGGAATATGTCGAGCACCGAAAGCATGGGCGGCGCGATGGGCGCAACCTTACCCTACGTCAATCCGTTTCGCCGCCTGCTGCCCTGCCCCCGTTATCCTGGCCGCCCTGTGGGTAAAACCGGCCTTTACGCTTTGGTTTGGGCCCGCGCGCGCCTATATCTGATGATATGAGCGAAACACCCGAAAAAGACGCCACGCCCCCCACCGGATCCTCCCTGGAAACCAGCGCGCCGCCGCCCGAAAAGATCGTGTTGCAGGGCGAATATGGCGCGGATTCGATCAAGGTTCTCAAGGGGTTGGACGCGGTGCGCAAGCGCCCGGGCATGTATATCGGCGATACCGATGACGGTTCGGGCCTGCACCACATGGTGTTCGAAGTCAGCGACAACGCGATCGACGAGGCGCTGGCGGGCCATTGCGATCTGGTGCTCATCGAGCTCAACCCCGATGGCAGTGTGTCGGTCGAAGACAATGGCCGCGGCATTCCGGTGGACATGCACAAGGGCGAAGGCGTGTCGGCCGCCGAAGTCATCATGACGCAGCTTCATGCGGGCGGCAAATTCGACAACACCAACGACGAGAACGCCTACAAGGTATCGGGCGGGCTGCATGGCGTCGGCGTGTCGGTGGTCAACGCATTGTCCGAATGGCTGGAACTGGTCATCTGGCGCGATGGCAGGGAACACTGGATGCGGTTCGAGCATGGCAACGCCGTGGGATCGCTGGAAGTGCGTGGCGATGCGCCCAAGGTCGAGGCAAATGGCGATAAGAATGGTCTGAAAAAAGGCACGCGCGTTACGTTCATGGCGAGCGAGGATACGTTCAAGAACGTGACCGAATTCGATTTCGAGAAGCTGGAACATCGCTACCGCGAACTCGCGTTTCTCAATTCGGGCGTGCACATTCTGCTGCGCGACAAGCGGGGCGAAGAGGTCGCCGAACACGATCTGTTCTACGAAGGCGGCATCGGCGCGTTCGTGACTTATCTCGACCGGAACAAGCAGGCGCTGATCCCCGAACCGATCGCGATTTCGGCGGAAAAGGACGGGATCGCGATCGAAGTCGCGCTGGAATGGAACGACAGCTATTACGAAAACGTGCTGTGTTTCACCAACAACATTCCACAGCGCGATGGTGGCACGCATCTCGCCGCATTCCGCGCCGCGTTGACCCGCACGCTCAACAATTATTCCGCCGCGTCGGGCATGATGAAGAAGGAAAAGGTTTCGCTGTCGGGCGAAGATATGCGCGAAGGGCTGACCGCGATCGTCAGCGTCAAGCTGCCCGACCCGAAGTTTTCCAGCCAGACGAAGGACAAGCTGGTCTCGTCCGAAGTCCGCAGCCCGCTGGAAAGCCTGATGGGCGACAAGATGACCGAATGGCTGGAAGAAAATCCGGCGGACGCCAAGATCATCATCCAGAAAATCATCGACGCCGCCGCCGCGCGCGAAGCCGCCAAGAAGGCGCGCGAATTGACCCGCCGCAAGGGCGCGATGGACATCGCCTCCCTCCCCGGCAAACTCGCCGATTGTCAGGAACGCGATCCGGCCCTGTGCGAACTGTTCCTGGTGGAGGGCGACAGTGCCGGTGGCTCCGCCAAACAGGGCCGCGACCGCAAGACGCAGGCGATCCTTCCACTGAAGGGCAAGATCCTGAACGTGGAACGGGCGCGGTTCGACCGGATTATCTCGTCGAAAGAGGTCGGCACGCTGATCCAGGCGATGGGTACCGGCATTCGCGACGAATTCAACATCGAGAAATTGCGCTATCACAAGATCGTGATCATGACCGACGCCGATGTCGACGGCGCGCATATCCGTACGCTGCTGCTCACCTTCTTCCACCGCCAGATGCCCGAAATCATCCGCGACGGGCATCTCTACATCGCGCAACCGCCCTTGTTCAAAGTCGCCAAGAACCGCAGCGAGGTCTATCTGAAAGACCAGCCTGCCATGGACCGTTATCTGGTCGCGGGCGGGTTGCAGGGCCGCATCCTCGAAAGCGAAAACGGCGCGGACCGCGTGTTTCGGGGCGGTGCCGAATTGGAAGCGCTGGTCGCCCATGCGCTGCGCATCCGCAATCTGATGGCGTTCGTGCCCAACAAATATGATTATGCCATGATCGAAGCGGTCGCACTGGCGGGCGTGTTCGATCCCGACTTCGACAGGACGGCGCGCAAAGCCGCTTTGGAAGAGGCCGCCCGCCGCCTGCATATGGGCGATGCCCAGGCCAAATGGACGGCGCAGCTGAAGGACGATGGCGGCATCCGCCTCGACCGGCTGTGGCGCGGCGTGACCGATGTGCACGAGATCGAGGCCGCGTTCGTCTCCAGTGCGGAGGCGCGCAAACTGCACCGCCTGACCGCCGAACATGCCGATGTCTACGAAACGCCGGTGCGTCTGGTGAAGGGCGACAGCGGCGATGCGGCGTCCCCCGAAGGCGATAATGCGGACGAAACGGATGCGGACAGCCCCGCTTTTACCGACGACGATGCGATCACCCGCCCCACCCAGTTGCTCGATGCGGTACTGGCTGCCGGGCGCAAGGGCCTGTCGAGCCAGCGCTACAAGGGGCTGGGCGAAATGAATGCGGAACAGCTTTGGGAAACCACGCTGGACCCGGACAATCGTGCCCTGTTGCAGGTGAAGGTGGAGGATGCCGACATCACGGATGAAATCTTCACCCGCCTGATGGGCGACGTGGTGGAACCGCGCCGCGAGTTCATTCAGGATAACGCGCTCAACGTCGCCAACCTCGACATATAGGCCGGCGATAGGCGCGCATTGATGCTGGACCGGTTCCGCAAATCCCGCGCTTCGCGAACGGTCGAACCCGCCCGTTTCGACATGGGTCCGGTGCGCGCGGCCAATGCGCACGACGCGAACCATCCCGCATGGCTCGCGCTTGCGGCGCTGATCGTCATCGGACTGCCCTATCTGCCGTTCGGACAATATGCGCTGTATCCCTTCTTCATACTGACGACGTGGTTTCACGAAATGGGCCATAGCCTCACCGCGATCCTCATGGGGATGCATTTCGACCGGCTCGTCATCATGTCCAATGGCAGCGGCTATGCGCTGATCGCATCCGACCCCGACAGCTGGAATATCACGCAGGCGGCGGTCAGCGCCGGGGGACCACTGGGCCCGGCGATCGCGGGCGCGCTGATGATCCTGGCATCGGCCCATGCGAAATGGCGGATATTCGCGTTGTACGCACTGGGCGGCATTCTGCTGGCCAGCACCGCCATCTGGGTGCGCAGTATCGTCGGCTGGGCGGTGCTGATCCCGACGGCGGCCGTTATTATCGCAATCGCGGCGCGTGCCAACGACGAGATCGCCCGGTTCGCCCTCCAATTTCTGGGCGTCCACGCCGCTATTTCGATGTTCGGGCAATGGGGCTATCTGTTCTCCAGCGGGGCAGTGGTGGATGGCGCGCATCAGACATCGGATACCGGCGCCATGGCGCGCGCTCTGCTGTTGCCCTATTGGTTCTGGGCCAGCCTTCTCATCGCGATCGGCGCGGGGATCGTGGGCGTCAGCCTGTGGCATGTGCTCGTCCGCAACGAACGGCGCCGCGCCACGCCACGAAAGACGCGTCTATGATCTACGAAAAAGGTGATTTCGGACGGCTGGAACGCGGCGGGTTCCTGTTGTTCCTGGCGCTCGTCACGCTGGCGCTGGTGGTGGTAATCCTGCCATTCGCGCAGCCGTTGCTTTGGGCGGTGCTGGCCGCAATCATGTTTCAGCCGCTCTATCAGATGATCATGCGGCTGATCGGGCATCATGAAAACCAGGCGGCGGGTCTCACCCTGTTGGTCATCACCATCGCGATCCTGCTGCCCGCCTTTTTCATCGGCAGCATCATCGTGGATCAGGCATTCGCGGTGATCCTCGCCTTCCAGAGCGGCGACATCGACATCGCCGCATGGTTCAACCAGGTTCACGACGCATTGCCGATCCGGATGCAGAACACGCTCGACAATGCGGGTTTCGCCAATCTGGAGGCGTCGCTGGCACAATTGCAGGAACTGATCCGCGAAAGTTCCGGCCTGATCGCCAGTACCGCATTGGCCTTCACCGGCAGTGCCCTGAGCTTCGTACTGGCTTTCGGCGTCGGCCTTTATGCCTCATATTTCCTACTGCGCGACGGGCATCAGATCAAGAAGGCGATCGTCAGCGCGCTGCCCATGGAACGCCGCGTGGCAGCCGATCTGGCCGAAACGTTCGCCGTGATCGTACGCGCCACGATCAAGGGTTCGGTGGTGGTCGGCATCGTGCAGGGGGCGCTGGGGGCGATCACGTTCTGGATCGTGGGCATGCCGTCCGCGCTCTTGTTCGGGCTGCTGATGGCGGTGTTCAGCCTGTTGCCCGCGGTCGGCCCGGCGATCGTGTGGGGACCGGTCGCGATCTATCTGTTGGCGACCGGGGCCATATGGGAAGGCATCGTGGTCATCGCATCGGGCGTGGCGGTGATCGGTCTGGCCGACAATCTGCTGCGGCCGCTGCTGGTCGGGCGCGATACGGGCATTCCCGACTGGCTGGTGCTGGTCACGACATTGAGCGGCATCGGCCTGCTCGGCCTGTCGGGCATCGTGGTCGGGCCGCTGATCGCCGGGCTGTTTCTGGCCAGTTGGACGATCTGGGCGAAAGATCGTGCCGATGTCGCCCCGCCGGTCGATCTGCCGGACGATTGATTCGGCGAATTGGCCTACGACGCGATCATTCTGGGGGCCGGGGCGGCCGGGCTATTTTGCGCCGCGCAGGCGGGGCAGCGTGGCAAGCGCGTGCTGGTGCTGGA
>JBASAR010000123.1:0-6376 GCA_049650705.1 Pontixanthobacter sp.
AGCGTCCGTTGAAACGCGTGACCGAATGCACCCCGATCTCATGCTGGATCAGCGAGTCGATGCGCGCGGCGGGCAGCGCGTAATCGGTCGCCACGTGCAGATCGCCCGCGACCGTCATGATATGCGTGCCGGGCGTCTCGTTCTCGACCACTTCGAAAGTGAAGCGATCGTCCCGCTCGGCCAGATACGCCATTTCCTCGCGCGCAGCCTCCATGAACGTCGCGGCATCGGTGTCGAGCGCGGCGGGCGCGTCGTTTACCGGCGCGGATGCCAGAATACGCTCCGCCGCCACAACCAGCGCCGCGTCGACATTGCCGAACAGGTCGATCGCCGCCATCGGAAAGCCGCTGCGATCGCGCAATCGCACCAGTTCGATCTGCCGGTCGAGTTCGCGCTGCTTTTCGATCAGCAGCGCCTCGATCTGCGTGTTGCCGAGGCCATGCACCTGCTGCGCGAACAACCGATCGCGCAGGCCATCGAATCCTTCGGGCGGATCGGGATATTCGAAGGCGGGCATATCCTTGAAACCGCTGGCTTCGAACCCGTCCATCACCGCATCGAGATTGGTCGGCGTCAGGCTGGTCAGCCAGTCGATCTGCCCGTCGATTTCGGACAGAATGCGGTCGGTATCGCGCGCCGCCTGCGTGAACGTCACGTTTTCGGTTACAAGTGCATCGTTCACGCCGCGATCCGTGCCAGTTCGCGCCGGGCGATATCCATTGCCGCCATCATGCCGGTGCGCAGATCCTGCGCCGCGCCGATATCCAGCGTTCCGGTCCATTCATCCATGAAGATCTTTTTGTGTTCCAGCGTCATCACGCAGGCGCGACGCCCGTAGGTTTCGCACAGCCATTCGGGAAAATTCCCGCCATCCGGGTACCGCACATTCTCGTGCACTTCCAGCGGTTGCCCGTTGATCTTCGTCCCGCGCAGCTCTTCGACCACCTTGTCCAGCAGACCGCCATAGACCGCCTTATCCAGCGTCGTCGCGCCGATATCGATATCGGGATTGTCCTTCGCAGGCGCAGGGTCCGCATCCGCCCCGTCGCGCCTATGATTGTAACTGTGCAGATCGAATACGACGATGCGCTCGTGCTGTTCCAGCAAAGCATCGAACATGGCGCGCATCTCGGCATAGAAGCGATCGTGCAACTCGCGGCTCTGTTCCTGCATTGCGGCGGGCAGGTCGTCCTTCCAAATGGTCAGCCCCCAGGTATCTGCGGGATCGTTGCTGATCGCCTTGGCACGCGCCCGGTTCATGTCGCATTCGAAGCGCGACCGGTTCACCCGCACCAGATTGTCGGCCAGCGACAGGAAGTAATCGGTCAACGGATCTTCCTCGCGCCGGCGGTCTTCATCCCCGATGGCGAGATGGGCGGCAAGATCGGGGCGGATCACATGGCCGGCGTGAATGGCGGTCGCGGTGATGGGGCCGCCGCCCACCAGTGCATTCCAGGGTGGGCCGGCTGCGTCGTCGTGGTTTTGTGCTGTCATACCCCTCCCAATGCAAACGGGCGGGGAAGGTTCAAAATTACCGGCGGGGGATATGGAAACGAATGGTGCTGCTAGGGAGAATTGAACTCCCGACCTCGTCATTACCAATGACGCGCTCTACCACTGAGCTACAGCAGCGTAACCATTCCGCCCGGTAATTGCTGCCCGGTGAAAGGCCGACCTATCGGCAGGCGCGCCCTATTGGCGCGAACCTGCGCGAAGTCAAGGACGGAACCGCATATCCCGCTTGAGCCGCGGCCCCGTTCCGCGCTACGCATAGGGGCGATGAGCGAACCCGAGAACAAACCGACCCGCGAAGAGCGGCTGGCCGCCAAGTTGCGCGAGAACCTGCGCCGCCGAAAGGTGCAATCGCGCGAACTGGGGGCCTCCGAAGAAACCGAACGCGCCCTTCCCAAATCCGGCGGCGAAAGCTAACGGGCTTCGCTCGGCCTTTCGCAGGAGCGCGCCTTATGCCTACCCTTATTCTCGTCCGTCATGGGCAGAGCCAGTGGAACCTCGAAAACCGGTTCACCGGATGGTGGGATGTCGATCTCACCGACAAGGGCGTGGCCGAAGCGAAAGCGGCGGGACGGCTGCTGGCGGAACGCGATATGCTGCCGACCGCCTGCTTCACGTCACTGCAAACGCGCGCGATCAAAACGCTCAATCTGGCGCTGGAGGAAGCGGGGCGTCTGTGGCTGCCGGTAACGAAGGACTGGCGTTTGAACGAGCGGCATTATGGAGGGCTCACCGGTCTGGACAAGCAGGAAACGCGCGACAAGCATGGCGAGGAACAGGTCCATATCTGGCGCCGCAGCTTCGATACGCCGCCGCCTGCGATGGAGGCGGGGCACGCATACGACATGCGCGGCGATCCGCGTTATGCCGGCATCGATATTCCCGATGCCGAAAGCCTCAAACTGACCATCGAACGCGTGCTGCCCTATTTCAAGAGCGACATAGTGCCGGTGCTGACGCGCGGGGAGACGGTCATCATTTCCGCCCACGGAAATTCCCTGCGCGCATTGGTGAAGCACCTGTCGAACATATCGGACGACGATATTACCGGGCTGGAAATTCCGACCGGACAGCCGATCGTGTATGAATTCGACGATGCGATGCAGCCGGGCGAGCGGCGTTATCTGAAGGATATGTAATGGCGGCAGGGGCAACAGTCGCGGTCGTGATGGGCAGCCAGTCGGACTGGCCGACGATGCAGCATGCCGCGAATGTGCTGGCGGAACTGAAGGTCGCAACGGACACGCGCATCGTCTCTGCCCATCGCACGCCGGACCGCATGATGGATTTCGCGAAAGGCGCAGCGGATGACGGCATTCGGGTCATCATCGCGGGCGCGGGCGGCGCGGCGCATCTGCCGGGCATGATCGCCGCCAGCACCCATCTGCCCGTGCTCGGCGTGCCGGTGCAATCGAAGGCGCTGTCCGGCATGGACAGCCTGCTATCGATCGTCCAGATGCCCGCCGGCGTGCCGGTGGGGACGCTGGCAATCGGGGACCCGGGCGCGACCAATGCCGGGCTGCTGGCGGCGTCGATACTCGCGCTGTCGGACGAGCATCTGGCAAGGCGATTGCGCGATTGGCGTACCGCGCGCAGCGATGCCGTGGCGCAGCGACCCGAAGACTAGACGCTAACCCCTCCGCCCACCCTGAGCTTGTCGAAGGGTTGCCCTTCACTTTACCATAGCACGAGAGAAGAACGATGCTTCGACACGCTCAGCATGAACGGATTGGGGAATGGCGGATATGCTGAAACCGGGCGCCACCATCGGTATTCTGGGCGGCGGGCAGCTGGGCCGGATGCTCGCCATATCCGCCGCGCAGCTGGGCTATCGCACGATCGTGTTCGCGCCCGACAAAGCCTCCGTCGCCGCGCAGGTCGCCAACGATTTCTTCTGCAATGCGTGGGACGACATTCCCGCCCTGTCCGCCTTCGCCCAGCAATGCGACATAGTCACCTGGGAGTTCGAGAACGTGCCCGTCGAACCGCTGGCCCATGTCGCCGCCGATGCGACAGGCAAACAACGCCTGCTGCCCCATCCCCGCGCGCTGGAAACGGCGCAGGACCGTCTATTCGAAAAACGCTTCGCGCAGGGTTGCGGCGGTCAGCCTGCCGCCTACGCCGCAATCGACACGCGCGAAGGATTGTCGCAGGCCGTCGATCGGCTGGGTGCGCCCGGCATCCTCAAAACCCGCCGCGACGGTTATGACGGCAAAGGCCAGTGGCGCATCGGATCGAACCGCGATGCGGACGGCCTGAAACTGCCGGACGTGCCGACGATCTATGAAGGATTCGTCGAATTTTTCGCCGAGTTTTCAGTCATTCTCGTCCGCGGACGCGATGGCGAAACACGGTTCTGGGACAGCGCGCAGAATCGGCATGAAGACGGCATTCTGATGACCTCCACCCTACCGGCGGATGAACGGATCGCCGATCAGATCACGCCCGCTCGCCGCCTCGCTTCCGACATTGCGCGCAAGCTCGACTATGTCGGCGTTTTGACCTGCGAATTTTTCGCCACGCCAGCCGGGCCGATCTTCAACGAGATGGCCCCGCGCGTCCATAATTCGGGCCACTGGACCATAGAAGGCGCGGCCACCAGCCAGTTCGAAAACCACATTCGCGCCATTTGCGGCCTGCCATTGGGCGACACCGCCACGATCGCGCCGCGGGTTGAGATGACGAACATCATCGGCAAGGCGGTCAAGAGCGCGCAGGAATGCCTGGGCGAAGCGGACGCACATCTGCACCTCTACGGCAAGAAACAGGCGCGCGACGGGCGCAAGATGGGGCATATCACGCGGATCGGGCGCGCCGCGTGACACGCACCGTCACCCTCATCTATGCGCGCGCCGCCAATGGGGCGATCGGCAAGGGCGGTACGTTGCCATGGCATCTGCCCGCCGATCTCAGGCATTTCAAACGGCTGACCATGGGCGGGGCCGGGAATGGCCTGCCGATGATCATGGGCCGCAAGACCTTCGAAAGCCTGCCCGGCCTGCTGCCCAAACGCCGCCATATCGTGCTCACCCGCCGCGAACGCTGGGACAGCGCCGGGGCGGAGATCGCGCACGACGCCGACAATGCGCTGACGCTGGCCGGTGATGGCGACGTGGCCGTGATCGGCGGCGCGGCGATATTCGACGTGTTCATGGCCCATGCCGACCGCATCGAACTGACGCAGATCCATGCCGACTACGCTGGCGACACTTTCATGCGGGCGCCCGGTAAGGACTGGCAGATCGTCGCGCAGGAAGATCATGCGGCAGAGGGCGACATGCCCGGCTTTTCCTTCGTCTCTTACGAACGGGCGGTCAGGCCATGAGGTGGCTGGATCATCGCGAACCTGTTCCGGAACCCTTGCGCGGGGCGATCGTGGCGCTGGGCAATTTCGACGGGTTCCATGCGGGGCATCAGGCGGTCGCGGGCGAGGCGATCCGGTGGGCGCGCGAAGAGGGCCGCCCGGCGATCGTCGCAACCTTCGATCCGCATCCCGTACGCTTCTTCAAACCGCAAGTGGAACCTTTCCGCCTGACCACGCTGGAGCAACGGCAGGAATTGTATCTGGCCGCCGGCGCAACCGCGATGCTGGTGTTCCATTTCGACGCCGAACTCGCCGCCACCAGTGCGGAAGACTATATCGGTGAAATCCTTGGCCAGCGCATAGGCGCGGCCGGCGTGGTGACGGGCGAGGACTTCACTTTCGGCCATAAACGCGGCGGCGATGTGCGCGTGCTGAAGGATATCGGCGCGCGTGTCGATATCGACACGCGCGTCGTCGGTCCGGTGGGGGCGGAGGATGCGGTCATATCGTCCAGCCGCATCCGCGCGGCCCTGCGCGATGGCGACCCGCAGACCGCCGCGCGCCTGCTGACCCGCCCCTTCGCCATTCGCGGCATCGTGCAGCATGGCGACAAGCGCGGGCGCGAAATCGGCTATCCCACCGCGAACCTGTCCATCGAAAGTTACCTCCGCCCCAAATTCGGCATCTACGCCGTGACGGGCCGCATTCTGGCGACGGGCGAGGAATTGAAAGGCGCGGCGAATATCGGCATCCGTCCGCAGTTCACGCCGCCCAAGGAATTGCTCGAACCCTATTTCTTCGATTTCTCCGGCGATCTGTACGGGCAGGAGATCGAGGTCGCCTTCCACCATTTCTTGCGCGGCGAAGCGAAATTCGACGGCCTCGACCCGCTGATCGCGCAAATGGAGCGCGATTGCGCGGAGGCCAAAAGGCTTTTAGACGCGCGCCCATCATGAGCGACGATAAACCCAAGCGCGATTACCGGGACACGGTGTTCCTGCCCAAGACCGACTTTCCGATGAAGGCCGGCCTGCCGCACAAGGAACCGAAGATACAGGCGCGCTGGGCGGAGATCGGACTGTACGAAAAACTGCGCGCGGCGCGCGAGGGGCGCGAAAAGTTCATCCTGCATGACGGCCCGCCCTACGCCAATGGCGATATTCATGTCGGGCATGCGCTCAACCATGTGTTGAAGGACACGGTCGTGCGTACGCAATCGTTGCTGGGCAAGGATGCGCCTTATGTCCCCGGTTGGGACTGCCACGGCCTGCCGATCGAATGGAAGGTGGAGGAACTCTACCGCAAGAAGAAGCGATCGAAGAAAGACGTGCCGCCGGCCGAATTCCGCGCCGAATGCCGCGAATATGCCGCCAAATGGGTGGAGGTGCAGAAGGGCCAGCTGCAGCGGTTGGGCGTGCAAGGCCGGTGGGACAAACCCTATCTGACCATGCGCCCGCAAGCCGAAGGCGCGATCGTGGGCGAGCTGCACAAATTCGCCGAGACCGGCCAGCTCTATCGCGGATCGAAACCGGTCATGTGGAGCCCGGTGGAAGAAACCGC
>JBASAR010000124.1:0-5448 GCA_049650705.1 Pontixanthobacter sp.
CTTCGCGCACGGTGTTGAAATTGGGCAAGCCGATATGCGTGCTGCCGCCTTTGCCCGGAGTGACACCCGCGACCATTTGCGTGCCGTAATCCAGCGCCTGCTGCGTGTGGAACGTGCCGGTGTCGCCCGTCATGCCCTGCGTGATGACCTTGGTGTTCTTGTCGACGAGAATGCTCATATCGGGATGATCTTCCTTAAATTCTGTTCAATGTTCGCAACGCTTGAGAGAGGGTTTCCGCACCCGATTAGCGCCAGCCGCTCCAGTCGGCCTTTTCATCGGTGGTCAGCGTGAAATCAACCGATCCGCGGACTTTGGTGCGGTCGATGCATGGGGTGGAAGTCCGAGGAGCGCGGTCGGTGGCGGCGAGCTGCGCGATCTGGGTACGCTCGAATTCCTTTGCTACAAGCGGTGCGGTGGGCAACATCGACACCAAAGCGGCGGCCGAAGCCAAGCCGAATTGAATGGCGTTTCTGGGGCGAAGACGAACCATCAATTCTTCTTCAAAACGGCCAGATGGACGGCGCCGGGATATTCGGGGGCGGGGCGGGCATAGATCGTCAATGAGCGACCATCGGCGTCGGTAATCGACCATTCCGGCATGTAATGGCGTTTCGCCTTACCCTTCTTGTCGAACTGCTTGTCGGCATTCGCCGGCTCACTCCCCAAATGTTGCGAAACCGCAACTTGAATAGCGTCCCGATCCGAATTTACGCCAGGCATGAAAGTAAGATTGCATTGCGCTTTCTTATTGAAGAAAATGCTTTCGGACATGCGCAATGCGGCATCGGGTGCATTCCACCCGCCGACATCTACCGGAGTGTCCATTGGCATGAGTTCGGCATTATATTCGAATGTCCAATCGGAACGATCGGCAGCAACCTGAACCTTCGTTCGGTCGAAATCGGTCTGCAAACACAATGCGTCGAAAGCCAAAACCCCCTCCTGCATATCGTGATTTGCCGCAGTCAGGACGATGGGGGTGGCATCGTAATAATCAACTGACGTCGACCGGCCGACATCATCGATCCATGGCCCAGCCATTGCAGACGACGCGGCAAAAACGCCCGACACGACCAGCGATGCTGCCGCCGCCTTTATCGCGATGGCACGTTTCATTTCAGGCTCTCGTCCAGCCCCTTGCACGCATCCAGCAATTCCTCGACCGCGTCGACGCTGACCTTGAAGCCTTTCTTCGCTTCGTCGTTCAGTTCGATTTCCACGATCCGCTCCACGCCGTTGGCGCCGATCACGATCGGCACGCCGACATAAAGTCCATCGACGCCGTACTGCCCTTCCAGATAGGCGGCGCAGGGCAGGACACGCTTCTTGTCCTTCAAGTAGCTTTCGGCCATCTGGATCGCGCTGGTGGCGGGCGCGTAGAACGCGCTGCCATTGCCCAGTAGACCGACGATCTCGCCGCCGCCGCCGCGCGTACGCTTGACGATAGCGTCCATCTTTTCCTGAGTGGACCAGCCCATCTTGATGAGATCCGGTACGGGTATCCCCGCGACGGTGGAGTATTCGAGGACCGGCACCATGGTATCGCCATGCCCGCCCAGTACGAAGGCGGTAACGTCTTCCATCGACACGTCGAATTCGAGGGCCAGAAAATGGCGGAACCGAGCGCTGTCGAGCACGCCGGCCATGCCGACGACCTTGCGATGCGGCAGGCCGGAAAATTCGCGCAAGGCCCAGACCATCGCGTCGAGCGGATTGGTAATGCAGATAACGAACGCGTCGGGGCAATTGTCCCGAATGCCTTCGCCGACCGCCTTCATGACTTTCAGATTGATGCCGAGCAGATCGTCGCGGCTCATGCCCGGTTTGCGCGGTACGCCGGCGGTCACGATCACCACATCGCTATCGGCGATATCGGCGTAGTCGCTGGTTCCCTTGAGTTCGGCGTCGAACCCCTGAACCGGTCCGGCCTGACTAAGATCGAGCGCCTTGCCCGCCGGCATGCCTTCGGCGATGTCGAACAGAACGACATCGCCCATTTCCTTGATCGCGGCGAGATGGGCGAGGGTGCCGCCGATCATGCCGGACCCGACGAGGGCGATCTTGGTGCGCGTTTTGGCCATGGAAATTGCGTGTCCTTACAAGCTGCGGGACCGTGAACAATCGATCCAGCCACGCTTGGCGCGCCCCGCGTCCCGCGGAAAGGCTGCGCCGAACCATCGGGGGCCGGTTGCCCGCAACGAACTAGGCGGCGAACGGGCGGTTTGCAACCGCAATCCCGGCCCCCGCCGAACTATTTTTGCGATTGGTTCGCGTTCGCAATAAGCGGTGGCCGCACGATGCCCGCGAGGATCATCGGGCGGAAACGCAAAGGTCTCGCCGAATACCGAAACGCTAGCCAGTTGCGCGACGCTCCGTCTCGGTCGGTCCTAGCTGCGGGGGCATCGCACCGGCGGCGTTTTCCTGCGTCAGCAGCATCGCGGCGACATAATCGGGGACGGCACGGCTGAAATAGAAACCCTGTCCCAGGGTGCAGCCTGCGGCCCGTACGCTGTGGACCTGTTCGATCGTTTCCAACCCCTCGGCGACGATCTCCATCTCCAGCCGCGATCCAAGTTCGGCCACCGCATGAATGATCGCATCGGTCTTGCGTCCGACATTGGGGCCGGACACGAAGCTGCGATCGACCTTGATCTTGCCGAAAGGATATCGCTGGATATAGCGAAGCGAGGAATAGCCGGTGCCGAAATCGTCGAGGGCAAACCGCACGCCGATGGCCGACAGTTCCGCCATGAAGGTTTCGGTCGCGGAATTGTCGTCGACGAACAGGTTTTCCGTCACTTCGAGTTCGAGCCGCGACGGGTCGAGGCCGGCCTCGTTCAGCGCGTTGCGAATGCCCAATGCGGCGCCAGGCGCCTTGATCTGCAGCGGCGAGAGATTGACGGCCAGAGTGATGTCCGCCGGCCAGTTCGCCGCCGCTTTCGCCGCCTGCGCGGTGATCCAGTTGCCCAAAGTGATGATGACGCCGGTTTCCTCCGCAACGGGAATGAATTCGTCGGGTCGCAATTCGCCCTTTTGCGGGTGGAACCAGCGTACCAAAGCCTCGAAGCAACGGATGCGGCCGGTCGCCAGATCGACGATCGGCTGAAAATAGATCGACAGTTCGTCGCGCTGGATGGCGACCCGCAATTCGGCCTCGATCTCGCGTCGGCGGGCAAGATCGCGGCTCATGGTGGAGCTGTAGAAACAGGTCTGTTTGCGGCCGTTCGCCTTGGCATGATACAGCGCCAGATCGGCCTTCTTCATCAAGTCGTCGGCATCCACCCCGTCATCCGGCAACAGGGCCACACCGATGGACGCATTCACCTCCAACCGTTCGCGGTCGATCCGCATCGGTCGCATGATTTCGGCATGGATCTCGCTTGCCAGCTTTTCGGCGTGCTTGCGATCCGACACGTCGCAGAACATGATGAATTCATCGCCGCCAAAGCGCGATATGGCGGCATTGTCGGGCGCGACATCGCCGAGCCGCTCCGCCACTTCGCGCAGCACCTTGTCGCCGACCGGATGGCCGAGCAAATCGTTCACTTCCTTGAAGCGGTCGAGATCGAGCCAGAACAGGGCCAGTATCCGCCCGTCTTCCAGCCGCATCAGCCGGTCCATCAGATCATGATTGTGCCCGGCGCGGTTGGTCAGACCGGTGACCACGTCGGTCCGCGCCAGGCGGCGCATCCGTTCGGCCAGATGCGCACTGGTTTCCGCCGAACCGATGGAATCGCGCAGCACCTTGAACACGTTGAAAGTGATCGACGCCATGGCGGGCCACAGCAGTGCGATTGTCGCGGCGAGCGCGTAGAACGGCAACGTGCCGATCATAAGGCAGGCGATGAACACGGGCGTGACGACCAGCGACAGCTGCCACATCACGGTCCAGGGCCGCCCGGCATTGCGGGCGCACACGCCGACCCCGTAACACAGCGCATTGGCGATCATCAGCACCTGCAGCGCGGCATCGACCCGCAGCAGCAGCGTCATCGCGGCGATCGTGCCGAGCACGAAGGAATAGCTGAACGCACCGATTTCGTACAAAATCTCAAGCTGCCGGGGCGAAAGGCTGCTGTTGCTGGGCGACAGGCTGATGGCGGCGACCACGCGGCAGATCGCGATGAGCGACAGCAGCAGGCTGGCATAAAGGATCAGCGGTTCGTTGCTGACCAGCGCGGTTACCACCGTGCAGCCGATCCCGTTGATGGCCCCGATCGCGAGGCTGGCCGGTTGCGCGTAAAGCGTATGGATCAAGGTGCGCTGAACGCGTTCGGACAAATTGTCCTTACCCGGCTTGCGCGCGATCCGGTGACACGCTTCGGTAAAACTCGCAGGCCATGACATGTCTACGGTGTTAGGCGGCAGACGCTACCGATTGGTTAATTCCAGCTTATCGGTGTTCTTACGTAGTGGGAACCGCGTATTCCCGTGTGGCTCTGGCGGCGGAAACCCGGCCATGCGACGATGCCTTGCGTGGGCCCCCCACCCCGGTCCGGTTCGCCCGTTCCATGGTGTCGCTGATGCGCCGGTCGAGCGTTCGACAGACGCCGAGCCACCATAGATATCGCTTGCGATCGCCGGCGCAAAAAGCCCGCTCGGCCTCCTCCTTCGCATCGTTCGCCGCACGCAGACCATGCGCCGCGAAATGGCGCAGCGCGGCGGCGACCAGCGTGTCGTCGCCCATGGTCGTGTAATTGTCGTTCGCGGCGTTGCGAACCCGCCGCCGGGTCAGGATGCGCGCGACCGTCGACGCCGATTGTGTGCGCGCTGCGGCGAAATGAACGGTCATCGCGGAAACTTTCATAAGAATACGGCGTGGCGACAATCGCGCCTGCCGGTGGATGCGTGCGATATAGGACGGGGCGAATAAATTTTCGTTCGATATCAGGGTTAAACGCGTATCAACCGCGATGGTCGTAAGGGACGGCGAAGCGTTTCCGGGCAGAAACGACGCAGCCGATCAGTCCGGCGGATCGATCCAGCGCCCGCTATTCGCGTATTGCGCTTTGACCTTTCCGCTTTCCGGCAGGTTGCGGGCGCGGTGGCTCGTATCGCTGTATATCGTCCCGCTGCCATGCAGTTCGGCGCCTGGGGTTTGGCGGGCGGCAGGTCCGGCGACATGCACGGTTGCGCCAAGGGAGGCGGCACTCTCCTGCCCCTGCAAGCGACCTTGCTCGTACGCCCTGGCAAGGGCGATGGGATCGGCGCGGCCCAGTGGATCGGACGCGGCCCGGCCGTCGTTCGGGGCCCGCCCCGGGCGCGCCGCTGCCGGTTCGATTCCCGAATAGCGCGCGCGGAAGGCGGAGGCTTTCCCGGCATTGCCTTTCCATTTGTAGAACCGGTGGGCGCCGATGGTGCCGATATGATCGAGGCTGGGTGCCCAATAGGGGTAGATCCACACCGTATGATAATGCGTCGCCAGACCCACGGGTTCGAACACCGAT
>JBASAR010000125.1:0-5680 GCA_049650705.1 Pontixanthobacter sp.
GGTCGTCGTAATAATACCCGTCGCGATGTTGCCTGTATCCGCCCCAATTCGCACGTCGGTCGTACCCGCCGCGGCGCCCTTCCCAATATCGGCGGTGACGGTCGTTCCAGCCCTGACGATAGCCGCGACGGTCGTAGATGTAGGCACCGACGCCAGGATAGTAATAATCGTCGTACCAGCCGTAATAGCTCGGTCCGACCGCGCCGTAATAGGCGCCCTGCCCGTAATCGTCGTAATAGGCGTCGTTATACCCGTAGCCATCGTCGCCCAAATACATAGTGCAGCCCCCGAGCGTTACGGTCGCAGTCAGCAGGACTATGGAACGTGTGAGATAGCGCATCGCGAGGGCTCCCGTTCGGAGAAACAATGACGGTACCATCTTCCGATCCGTTTGAACCATCGCTTAATCGAGCGGATCGCCGTCCAGCACCTCGATCGCGCGCGGCAGGCTCAACCGCACGAGAAGACCGCCCAGATCCTCGCTTTCGCCCAACGTGACGGTGCCGGTGTAGATTTCCGCCACATCGCGCACGATCGCGAGGCCCAGACCGGTGCCGGGCTTGCCGGTATCCAGCCGTGCACCGCGATCGAAGATGCCGGCACGAGCGCTTTCGGGAATGCCCATCCCGTCATCCTCCACCCACATGACGCATTGGTTATCTTTGGGTTCGGCATCGATAGTCACGAACACGCTGCCGCCGCCGTATTTCGCGGCATTCTCGATCAGATTGCCGAGAATTTCGTCGAGATCCTGCCGCTCGATCGCAACCGTTGCCTGGGCGTTGCCATCCAGGTCGAAGCGGACGTTTTCATATAAGCGTGTCACCGCGCGCAACACCGATTCCGCGCTCGGCCATACTTCCGCCCGGCTGAGGCCCGCCGCGCGCCGACCGATTGCCCGCGCGCGTGCCAGATGGTGTTCCACCTGCCGCTGCATCACCCGCGTTTCGCGATGGACAAGGCCCGACAATTCGGGGTCCCGCGCGGTCGCGGCATTGACCAGCACGGTCAGCGGCGTCTTCAGCGCATGGGCAAGATTGCCCGCATGCATGCGTGCCTCGTCCGCCTGGCGTTCGGAATGTTCCAGCAGCATGTTCAACTCTTCCACCAACGGCTGAACCTCGTGCGGCAAGGGGTCGGTCACGCGGTTGCTGCCTGTGGTGCGGATGCGCTGAATTGCCATGCGGACACGCCGCAGGGGTCGCAGCCCGTAATAGGTCTGCAACGCCGCCATGATGAACAGGCCGAGGCCGAGCACCGCGAACGACCAGATCAGGATCGACCGGATGCGCTTGATCTGGAAATCGAGTTCCTCCCGTGCGCTCGCCACGGCGAAGGTCCAGCGCGCCTCGCTATCGGGCAGAACCACACTGCGTTCTACGATGCGGACGGGTTCGGTGGGAAACTGATCGCTGTTGTAGAAATGCGCTTCGTTATCGACATGGTCCGCTTCCAGCGCCAGCGTGCGATCCCACAGGCTGCGCGACGGCCAGGTTTCGCGGCCCTGCGCGCTGATCTGATAATAGACGCCGCTATTGGGTTCCAGGAACCGTTGATCGCCCAACTGGCGGAACAGGCGGACATCCCCGTTCGGGTCGATTTCCGCCGCCGAAATGAGCGCGGTCAGGACATATTCCAGCTGTTCGTCGAAATTGCGCTGGACCAGATTGACCAAAGCGCGGTCCAGCGCGAAACCGCCCGCCAGCAGCAGGATCGTGATCCAGCCCGCCGCGATCACCATCATGCGGCGCGACAGGCTGCCGGTTTCTATCGATCCGACTGCAGTGTCACTCGCGGCGTCCATCCTTGTTTAGTGATCAGCGCGCGTAATCAAGAAGCACGGGGCGCTTCATCCGGATCGTCCAGACTGTAGCCGAGCCCGCGAATGGTGGTAATGACTTCCGCGCCCAGTTTCTTGCGGATGCGGGTGACGAACACTTCTATCGTGTTGGAATCACGGTCGAAATCCTGATCGTAAATATGTTCGATCAGCTCCGTCCGGCTGACGACCTTGCCCTTGTGATGCATCAGATAGCTGAGCAGCTTGTATTCCTGCGCGGTGAGTTTCACCGGTTCGCCCTTCAGCGTAACGCGTCCGCTGCGCGTATCCAGACGAACGTCGCCCGCCGTGAGTTCGGACGATGTGTTGCCCGAGGCACGGCGGATAAGCGCGCGCAGGCGGGCGATCAGTTCTTCGGTCTGGAACGGTTTAGCCAGATAATCGTCCGCACCCGCATCGAGCCCGGCGACCTTGTCGCTCCAGCTGTCACGCGCAGTCAGGACGAGGACGGGGAAGGTCCGCCCTTCCTTGCGCCACATGCCAAGCACGGTCAGCCCGTCGATTTCCGGCAGGCCGAGGTCGAGGATGACGGCGTCGTAATCTTCGGTTGATCCCAGAAAATGGCCATCTTCGCCATCTGTTGAAAGGTCCACGGCATAGCCGTTTTGTTCGAGCGTGGATTTGAGTTGCTGGCCGAGAGTGGGTTCATCCTCGACGATCAGAATGCGCATAAAAACCGTGTCCCCTGCAAATGCGCGCCGCCCTTACGCGGGGGCGCTTTCCTGTCGGCAGCGTGGTGCGCGTTTCGCCCCGCCCCGTCAACAAAACGGTCGATATCGGCGTTATTTGGAGCGGCGGATGATCCGGCCGGTGCGCGCGTCGACATCGACATACATGACCCGCCCGTCGCGGATGAATTTCAGGCGGTAGGCCATGGCTGTGGAATCGTAGGCAGGGCCGAGATATTCCGCCCCCTTCATCGTCGGCAGCACGCGCCGTTCGATTTCGCGCAGGGACAGGACGTTGCCCGCCTTCATCTCCTTGCGCGCCTCCCCCTGGTCGCTGCGCGATTGCGCATGCGCGAGGTTCGGCACCATGCCCAGCGCCAACAAGGAAGCAAAGAGTATGGGTAGGGACGGTCTGTTCATCACGAAAATGCGCTTACTGCGCGACCATTGAACATCGCGTGAATATTGCCACGACGGCCCGTTATCGCGTCATCTCGTATTTGACGGAGAGGGAGACGCCGGAGGTTACCATACCGGGTTCGACGGGGGTCGGGGCGGATGCCGCCTGGACATCCATGGTTGCCATCCGCTGCATGAGTATGGGCGGCCCTTCGGAAATGCTTTCGCTAATTTCCAGTAGGCGAATGCCCGAATATCCGGACCAGTCCGCATATTGCTGCGCCCGTTCCCGCGCCTTGTCCATCGCGGCGCGGCGCGCCTGCGCCTTCGCAGCCGTATCGTCGTCGATCGAAAAATTGGGGCCGTTGATATCGGTCGCCCCGGCCGCGACCAGCGCATCGAGGATCGGGCCGGTGCGCGGCACGTCGCGCAGGGTCACGCTGACCCGGTTCGATACCTGGTACCCGCGAAACACCTGGCGCTGTGTTTGACGGTCGTAGTCGTATTGCGCGTTCAGATTGATGCCGGTGGTCTGGATATCGTCCTCGTCGATGCCCAGCGATTTGATCCGCGCGATCACGGCGGACATTTCCTGCGCGTTCATCCGCATCGATTCGACCGCAGTCTTTGCTTCGCTGGACACGCCCGCGCTGATTTCTGCGATGTCGGGCCGTGCCTTGACCTGTTCGGAAACGGACAGTTCCACGACGGGGCCGGTGGCGGCGATCTGGATTTCGGCGGCGGTCGCTGGGGCAGACAGGGCAATGGGTAGCGAAAGGGCGGCGGCAATACCTGCCGTGAATGCGAAACGATGCATGGGCGTTCTCCTTGGTTGGCCGATTACAACACCCGATTGCCTTGCACCGTCCTGAACCACAAGTTTTACAGCACGCCCGCCACGCCTTATCCGTGAGACATCCCAATCGAAAGTCGTGCCATGATCGCCCTGCGCCTGTTGCCCATCATTCTTGCCATTTTGTTCCCGACCGCCCTGTGGTCGCAGTCCGGGATGGAGCCCGTGTCGCCCCGTTCAGCCGACGAGGGCGACGGACCCTACCCCGGCCTGCTCATCCGTGGTGCGACGATGATCGACGGCACCGGTGCCCCGCCGGAAGGGCCGGTGGACATCGTGGTGGAGGACAACCGCATCGCCGCCATCCATCGCGGCGGCGCGCCCGACGGGGTGGCACGCCAGATGGAACGCGTGATCGATGCGGACGGCATGTATGTGATGCCCGGCTTCGTCGACACCCACGGACATAACGGCGATCCGGGCAAGGCGCCCCAGCCATCCTACGGTTACAAATTATGGCTGGCGCATGGCGTCACCAGCGTTCGCGGCGTGTCGTTCCATTTCGGATCGGGCGACGCCGATCTCGACCACAAGCGGCGTAGCGATGCCAATACCATCACCGCCCCGCGCCTGTTCGCCTACGCTGTGCTGGGCGACAAATGGGATCGCGGTCCGGTCGACACACCGGCAAAAGCGCGCGCATGGGTCCGCTGGGCGGCAGCGGCGGGCTATGACGGGATCAAGTTCTTCAACACCGACGCGCCCGACGTGCTGACCGCCGCGCTGGACGAGGCGAAGGCGCAGAAGATGGGCACGGTCGCGCATCTGGGGCAGCGCGGCGTGGCGCAGGTGACGGCGCGCAAGGCGGTCGAGCTGGGCATGGACGGCGTCACGCATTTCTACGGCCATATGGAATCGCTGCTCGATGACGGCGCGCTGGTGCGGTATCCCGCCGATTACAACTATCTCGACGAACAGGCCCGCTTCGCGCATGTCGCGCGGCTAGCCGATCAGATCGTGGAACCGGGCAGCGAAGAGTGGAACGACTATATCGATTTTCTGGTGACAAGCGGTGTTACACTCAGCCCCACATTCAACATCTACGCCGCATCGCGCGACGTTATGCGCGCGCGCAATGCCGATTGGCACGCCCGATACACCCTGCCCGCGCTTATGGACTTCTACGCCCCTAGCCTGACCAATCACGGCTCCTATTACCACGATTGGTCCACGGCGGACGAGGTTGCATGGCGGCGGTTCTACGGGCCGTGGATGCGGCTGACCAACGAATTCAAGAACCGGGGCGGCCGCGTGACGGTGGGGTCCGATCCCGGCTATATCTACCAGACCTGGGGCTTTGCCTATATCGGCGAGTTCGAGATGTTGCAGGAAGCGGGCTTTTCTCCGTTGGAAGTCATCCAGTCCGCAACGATGAACGGCGCGGACGAGATTTACGAAGCGAAGGGCATCCCCGCCCCGTTCGGCACGATCAAGGTGGGCAAATTGGCCGATCTTGTCATCGTGCCCGAAAATCCGCTCGCCAATTTCAAGACATTGTACGGCACGGGCCATCTGCGTTTGAACCGCGACACCAATGTGCTCGAACGCGTCGGCGGCGTGCGTTGGACGATCAAGGACGGGATCGTGTACGATGCGCCCGCGTTGCTGGCCGATGTCGCCGCGATGGTCGACGCCGCGCGATAGGCCGAAACCGCCGGTCGTGCTTGCTACCGGGCCCCGCGTCACCTAACGCGCGGCGCCTATGGCACAGCCCCCGATCTTGAGCCTCGACGGCATCGGCCTGCAACAGGGCGGCCGCTGGTTGTTCGGCGGGCCGACGGACGATGCGTTGGACCTTCACATCGGTCCGCGCGACCGGCTTGCGCTCATAGGGCGCAACGGTGCTGGCAAGACCACCCTGTTCCGCCTGATCGCCGACATGCTGGAACCCGATCGCGGCAATCGCACGGTGAAACCCGG
>JBASAR010000126.1:0-11325 GCA_049650705.1 Pontixanthobacter sp.
ATCTTGGACGTGTCGCCCACCATATCGCCGCGCTCGCCATCGTCTCGCCCTTCCACTCCGAGGTCGGCTATGCATTTACGGGGGGAATGACGCAATTCCAAGCGGATAGTAGGCTGTGACAGGCCGCCAATCAGCGACCGAAAGGGAATGGATCCTTTCGCTCACCCGCCCTTGCGGGGGACCAGACCCAGGTTCAGCTGCTCGCTATCCGCATTGGTGAAACGCGGTTCCGGTCGTTCGGGGGCGGCATCGCCTTCATAGTTGATGCGATAGACGATCCCGTTGGTGTCGTCCGACAGATACATGGAACCATCGGGTGCCTGCGCCATTCCGGCCAGCCGACCCATCTGGCCCCATCCCGTGGGACTGCTTTCATCTTCCATCAGGAAACCGGTCACGAACGGTTCCATTCCAACGGGCGTTCCGTTGTCGAAATCGACGCGCAGCACTTCGTAACCCGATGGCGGCTGCCGGTTCCACGAACCACGCAATGCGATGAAGGCGTCGCCGCGGTACGCGCCCGGCAAGGCGCCGCGCGTATCGAACGCCATCTGCATCGGCGCCGAATGCGGCGTGTGCAGGCCGATGGGTTCGATGCTGCTGGCCGCGTAATCGGAAAAACTCTGGTCGGGCGGCGTATCCTGCGGGTTGAAGCGCGACATCGCGTAGACATAGGGCTAGCCATAACGCGCACCGTCGGTCAGACGGTTGAATTCCTCATGCTGTTCATTGTCGCCCAGCCAGTCGATCCCGTGATCGAACCCGTACATGGCGCGCGTCTGCGGTTCAAAGCCATAGCCGATCGTATTGCGCAGGCCCGATGCGAAAACGCGCCGGTCCGTGCCATCCGGGTTCAGCGATACGATGGTCGCATTCTCGTCATTGGTTTCCGCACACGCATTGCAGGTCGATCCGACCGATACATACAGCCGCCGGTCCGGCCCCATCACGACCATGCGATTGGGATGCTGCCCCCCTTCGGGAAAACCGGTTGCGATCATGGTCAGTTCGCCCAGCGTACCGTCGGCATTGCGGGTGGTGCGATAAAGATCGTTGACGGTGATGAGATACACATCGTCCCCATCCACCTCGATCCCGTGCATGCCTTTTTTCTGCGCCACCACCTGCTGCCGGTCGGCCGTTCCATCGCCATCGGTATCGCGCAGCATCAGGACATCGCCCTGTGCCCGGCGGGTGAGATACACCGTGCCGTCATCCGCAACCCGCATCATCCGGGCGTTCTTCAGGTCCCTTGCGAAAACGTCGATCGCGAAACCTTTGGGCAGGGCCAGTTTCGCCATGCGTTCCGCCGACCATTCCAGGGGGATGGGCTTGAGAACATGACCGACGATCTCGACCCCCTCCCGCCCGCGATCTTCGGCGGCGGCAGGCTCGCTGCTGCCCGCGCCGGCCTGCGCGAAGGCTGCCGATGGCAGCGCGGTGGCGGCGATGGCCATGGTGGCGGCGAATGTTGGGGTCGAAAGGTGCATAAGGGGAACTCCGGATTGGGACGTGGAAACCGAACGCCCATGCGGCTGCCTGTGTTCCTACCGAAGCGCCGCCCGATCCGCCCGTTCACGCAGGATATCCTTCCGGACTTTCCCCAGCGCGCCTACCGGAAGGGCGCGTATCGGCGCTCATATGATGCCGTCCGCCTCCAATCTGCGGATTGCATCGTCCGACAGGCCCAGCAGGTCGCGATAGACCGCGCGATTGTCCTGCCCCACCGTCTGCGGTGCAGGCGTGCGGACCGTGCCCGGCGTGCGGGACATTTTGGGAAAGCTGTTCGCCATGGTCACGGTGCCGTGAACCGGGTGCGGCCGTTCGATCAGTGCCTCTCGCGCGCGGTAATGCGGATCGTCCATCATGTCGGCGGCGGTGTAGATGCGACCGGCCGGAACGCTGTGTTCGATCATCAGCGCCTCGACCTCGGCCATGGTGTGTTGCCGCGTCCAATCGTCGATGATGGCGTCCAGTTCGCTCTGGTTGCGTCCGCGCGCCTCATGCGTGGCGAAACGCGGATCGTCGCTCAACCCCGCCTGCCCCATCGCTGTCGCCAGACGCGCGAAGATCGCATCGCCATTGGCCCCGATCAGATAATCGCCGTCGCGGCAGGCATAGACGTTGGACGGTGCGATGCCAGGCAGGATCGATCCCGACCGTTCGCGCACATGCCCCTCCACCGCATATTCCGGCACCAGGCTTTCCATGACCTGCAGCACGGATTCGTAGATCGCGGCGTCGACGATCTGCCCCTTCCCGCTGCGTTTGCGTTCGTGCAGCGCGGCCAATGCGCCCATGCACCCATAGGTCGCCGCCAGCGTATCGCCGATCGAAATGCCCATGCGCGCAGGCGGCCGATCCGCATCCCCCACGACATGCCGCCAGCCGCCGAATGCCTCCCCGATCCCGCCGAACCCGGCGCGCGCGGCATAGGGACCGGTCTGGCCGTAGCCCGATACCCGCACGACGATCAGCTTCGGGTTCGTCGCCATCAGCGTTTCGGGCGACAGGTTCCAGCGTTCCAGCGTGCCGGGCTTGAAATTCTCGATCAGAATGTCGGCATGTTCGCACAATTGCCGGACGATATCCTGTCCCTTCGCCATACGCAGATCGGCGGACACCGCCTGTTTGTTGCGGGCGATCACTTCCCACCACAATTTGGTGTCGGTGCGGCCCCAGCGTCGCATCGGATCGCCGCCGGCGGGGCCGTTCTTTGTGTCGGGCGCCTCCACCTTGATCACCTGCGCCCCCATATCGCCCAGCAGTTGCCCGCAGAACGGCCCGGCGATCAGCTGACCCAGTTCGATCACGCGGATGTCGGACAGCGCCCCTTCTGCGGTTTTTCCATCGGTCGTCATGCGGGCGCTCCATACAGTGAAAGGCGGCGCTGGCGTTCCGGTGTGCGGATCGCACGGGCGGCCAGGGCGAAACAGATGGCGGCGACCACTATCAGGGGCGGCAGGGTCGCTTCGCCCACACCCATCCCGACCCGGGCGAGAAACAGATGGACGAAACTTCGCGCAAGTCCGCATAACGCAGTCATCGCGTTCCATAATGCGGTGCCGAACGCCGCGATCGGAACACGCGCGAAGCGGTCCACCGCCCAGCCGATCGGCAACCCGCAGATGGTATAGAACAGGGCGAAGGCCAGCCCCTGCAACAGTCCGATCTGCGTATCGGTAAGCAGGAACTCCGCCCTGCTCGGTTCGACCAACAAGCCCAGGTTGATGCGGTCGATGAAGGAAAAAAAGTAAACCGCGAACAGCAGGAACACCAGAAGCCACGCGGCGGCCGGGCCCAGATGGCATCCGCCTGGTTTGCCCGAAGCGACGGGCGCGTCAGCCAATGGGCGATCCGAACCCGCGCTCCGCCAGCCATCCCTGGCAAACCGTGACGCACTCGGCCAGCTTGTCCTTTTGCCCCGCATAATAATGGTTCGCTCCCGCGATCGTCACGCAGGATCGGTCGTCCTGTTGCAGGGCATCGAACAGGCGGCCGGTATGGCTGGGCGTACAAGCATCGTCCGCGCCGTTGCCGATCACCAGCGTGGGTGCGGTGGTGCGGGCGGCGCAGGCGACCCCGTCGGCATGGGAATGATCGATACTCCATTGCGACATCCACGATCGCAGTGACGAATAGCGTGCAAGCCCGATGGGGCTGTCGTTGATCTGCCGCGGATCGCCGAGGTAGCAGCGGCCGGGCGCGCGTCCGTTGGGGTCGGCGGCGGGATCGAGCCAGCGCGGATCGGCCATCGTCCCCTGCACCACGAACCCCAGTTCGCGCCAATCGTCGCCCGCATCGCGGAACGCCTCCAGCTGCGCTTCGACACGCGCGGTGATGCGGCGGTTGCGGTCGATCTGCGCCTGGCGGTAGCGTGCGAGATAGTCCTGCGAATAGGGCGGCTGATGCGGGTTCGCGGAATCGTAGAGATTGAGTTCGGGGTCGCGATCCAGTGGGCGGTCTTCGTCCAAGATCGAAGGGTCCAACCATTCGGTCAACGTGGTCGCGCGGGCAACATGCGCGGCGACCAGAATGACCCCGTCCGCTGCCGGCAGATCGGCCTTCGTCAGATCGGGCGGATCGCCTGCCGGCGTGGCGGTCACGGTCGGCGCCTCCGCCTGCGACTGATAGAACAGCGACAGCGAACCACCCCCGCTCCAGCCGCCCAGAATGATCTTGCTATACCCCAACTCGTCCCGCGCATGGCGGATACAGGCCGCCAGATCGAGCACGACCTTTTCCATCAAGATATTGTAATCGGCCCCGTGATACCGCGTGCCGCAAAATATCGTATGAGTGCCTGCCCCCGCCAGTGCGCCGGGCAGCGGAAGGTAATGGCCCAGTCCGATCGGATGCATGAAGATCATGACGGTGTCCGATGCTGCATGGGGCGGTGCCTCTGGTTTCAACAGATGCGCTTCCAGTGCGACACGGCCGACTTCGCCGCCATAGGCATCCTTCGGCCCCTGCTCCTCGAACACGATGAGATAGGGGATCCGTCGATAGCCCACCGCGCCTACGCCTTTGCCACGGGCGGAGACGCGAATTCGTCGCTCGCAAAATGGCTGTCGGGCAGGGTCAGCATCTTTTCATATTGTTTTTCCGGATAGGCCATGTGTGGTTTAACCGGATCGTAGGCAGGCTGCGGCACCGGCCCGTCGGTATCCGCCATGGCGGGCGGTGCGCGGTAGGTCGCAAGCTCTTCCGCATCGATCCCGGCCAGCGCCGCGACTTCGGGATCGATCCACTGTTTGGGATCGATCGCGCCGTCGGACCAGGCGACTTCGAGATTGAGCCCCTCCGGCCCGGCAAAGTAGATGGAGCTGCACATGCCATGTTCGATCGGTCCGAACACCGGCACGCCGTGCTGGCGAATACGGTCGCGTGCGGCGAGCAATTCATCCGAGGAGGACACCCGCAGCGATACGTGCTGCATGGTTCCACCGGACGATGGCGCACCGCCATGGGCCGCATGGCTTGACCCGAGCGCGCGTTCATGCGCGTCGGTACCGTCCATCTGGACGAAAGCGACGGAGCACTGGTCGTTCAATTTCAGGAAACCATGCCACGCACCCTCCACCCCGTGCATCCAGTATAGCGCCTCCAATTCCAACCCCAGCACCTGGGTAAAAAATGCGATCTGCGCTTTCATATCGGCGGTACTGATCGCCAGGTGATGGATGCCGTTTATCGTCACGCGCATTTTCCTTCGTCGAACAACTGTTCGATCCGATCATTTTCACAGGCAAGCTGATTAGTCAATCAGGAAACGATCGCGGACCGGTTCAATTCGTGTCCGGTGATCGCACGGCCAGGCCATCCAACAGAATGTCGACGATCATATCCGCCTGGGTTTCGCGAACATCGTCATCGAAAGGGTCGTGTTCCAGCAGCCTGCGTGACAGGGATGTCAGGTTGAAGACGGTGGCCGCCGCGCCGTGGGTCATCAGGGTCAGGAGTTCGGGCGGGTAATCCTTCATGCTTCCCGCTGCGATCCCTTCGGTAAAGATTGTCGCGAACATCGAATAGCTGTCCGTCGCCAACTCGCGCATCAGCCAGTCGAGGCGTTCGCCGCCTTCGATACTTTCGCGCGTGATGACTTTACCAAGTTCCGGATGCCGCGCGGAAACCATCACGAACCGGCGCAATAGCACGCGCAGCCGGGCGAGAGCATCCAGATCCTTATAGATCGATCGGTCGAACAGATGCTTCGCATCGATCTTGCCGAACAGGACGCGCATGGCCTCCTGCCACAAGATCAGCTTGGTATCGAAATGATACATGACGACCGATTGCGAACAGCCGCAAGCCTTGGCGATGTCGTTCGTCGAGATCGCGTGGAAACCATTATAGGCGAACTGCGTCAGCGCCTCGTCCAGAATGCGCGCGCGGATCGGGGCATCGCCTGGGCCCTCCATCCGGCTCTCACCGGAACCCACCTTACGTCGTTTTGCCGTCATGAAATTCGACTACCTGCAAAACCTGTGGGGGACCAACGATGTTTGCGCACTTTTCCCAAAAACGTTGCCGACCGCCAACACCTCCGGTCGCCACCCTGTTGGCCCATAGCACTTTAAACGGTTTAACCGATCGGGTTATCTGTTTCATCTATCAGGATTGAAGGGAGGCAACATCGCTTGGCTTTATGACAATGTGCGATGGTTTGCCTGCGCAGTATCCCTGTCGCATCATGTTCGCCCTTCGCGCTCTACGCGCTGCCGGCGTCGGTCCGGAATACACAAACCGTACAGAACGCGCCACGCGCCGGCATGCAGGACCCGGTTGACGAACGCGAACTGGAAAGCGCGACCATTCAGACCCTGAACGACGATCTCAACGTCATCATTGTGACCGCCATCGGTCGCTACACGTGGGACGATCGCGCCCTCGATATCGAAGTGCTCGCCCCGAACGGTGCGCCGCTGCCGGACGAACGGCGCAAAACGAATTTCTCCGAACCGACCTATATGCTCAGCCTGCATTTTAAACCGTCCAAGGACAGCCTGATCTACGCCGCCCATCGGCAGGGTTATCGCGCAGACGGGCTCATTGCAGGCGCGACGACGGTCGCCGCGCTCAATCTGATCGAGCCGGAGATCGTCGCCGATATCGAACTCGGCGCGAAGCTGGCCGGGCGAACCGGCCAGAAATCGAGAATCACTTCACGGATGAGCGGCCCCTCGATGTCGTTAACCTGTCTGTCGCAAAGCTTGGGGAACGGATAGGTTTCGACCGTCTTTGATCCACCGATCCTGATGCTTGCCGTTCTTCCAGGTTGCTTTCCGCTCCGTATGCACCTTCTTTGCGGCGGCCTTGAACGTGAGGACTTCGATTTTCTGGCGCTTGCGCTCTTCGATCGGAGCAATGCCTCGCTGAATATCGCGGCGCGTGTCGATCGCGGGTTCGCGCGCTTCGGCGATCTCACCAGGTCTATTGACCCTAGGCCGAAGTCCTTTCTGCGTCCGTTTATCGTTGCGCGCATCACCAAGTACCCCTTTTTTGGGGCGGTGAGCGGCAATGATAGTCCATCGCCATCCATGCTGGTTCTCATCCGACATCTGCTTCCACATTGGCGGGTAGAAAGTGTGGGACGGGTTAGAACAAAATAAGAACTAAAGGTTCCGATACAAGCCCGAAGAACCGCAGAATTCTGCGGCATTCAGGGACTTTCCGGGATCTCTTGGAATGGTACAGGTGGCGGAGACGGAGGGATTCGAACCCTCGATAGGTTGCCCTATACACGCTTTCCAAGCGAGCGCGATCGACCACTCTGCCACGTCTCCGCATCCGTCCGCACCCTTCCGGGCCCGAACGGAATGGCGCATCTAGCTGCCGCGACTTGCCGTGGCAAGCGCCGATGCCTAGGCCCGGCGCCATGACGCGCATTGTCGGCCTGCCCGCGAGTATCGGTGAGATGACCGCCATGGGGCACGCCGCGCTCGACCGTTTGCCGCAGGCGTTCCGAGACCAGTTGGGCGACGTCGTTTTCGCAGTCGAAGATTTTTGCGATGCCGAAACCCTGCGCGCCATGGGGATCGACGATCCCTTCGATCTGACCGGCCTGTACGAAGGCCATGCGCTCAATGAACGCAGTATCGAGATGTCCGGCACCCTGCCCACCCGCATCCGCCTGTTCCGCCGCCCGATCCTGGACGAATGGGCACAGCGCGGTGACGAAACGCTGGCGCATTTGGTGGCGCATGTCGTCATTCACGAGGTCGGCCATCATTTCGGGCTGAGCGATGACGATATGCATGCGCTTGAGGATGGAGCGGACTGAAAGCGGTTCGCGCGTGCGGGTTGTAATCGCGGGGGGCGGTGGCACTGTGTCGCCATGAAAAAAATGTTTTTCGCGCTGGCCGCCCCCGCCCTCGTTGCATCCGCCCTCGCCACGCCCGTGGGCGCGCAGGATGGCACGGCCGCCTTGTCGCCCAACCAGATCGTGGATGCGGCACCGCGGGAGGAATGGCAGGCGATCGCGGCGGACGATCTTCTGGTCATGACCCTGACCCCCGATCGCGATGGCGATGCGCGCGAGGTCGTCATCCAACTGATGCCCGAACCGTTCTCGCAAGGGTGGATCGCCAATATCCGCACCCTCGCCCGTGCAGGATGGTATGACGGGGTCAGCGTCAACCGGGTGCAGGACAATTACGTGGTGCAGTGGGGCGATGCGACGGAAGCAAAACCGCTGCCGGACGGGTTGCGGGTTATGGAAGCACAGGAATATCTCACTTCCGAGCTGCTTGCGATCCCGGACCCGCGCGGCAGGCCACGAATAAACTACACGCTGGGCGCCATCATGGTCCGCAATGCGATGATCGCCGCAAATGGGGGTATCGTCGTGCCGGACAATTTCGACGAGTTCATCGAAGCAGACCCGTCTGAAGATATCGAATTACCCGAACCGCAAATCGGTGATGCCTACGCGCCGTGGGCGACATTGGCGAAAGGCTGGCCGATTGCGAGCGACGTGGATGACGAACAAGGAGCATCCGAAGGTTTCTGGCCCGTTCATTGCTATGGCATGGTCGGCGTAGGGCGCGATTATTCGCCGGATACGGGCAGCGGGGCGGAACTGTATACCGTGATCGGTCACGCGCCCCGCCATCTCGACCGGAACATCGCGCTGGTCGGACGGATCGTGGAGGGGATGGAGCATCTTTCCAGCCTGCCGCGCGGTTCGGGGGAGCTGGGGTTCTATACCGAGGCGGAGGCAGACAAGCGCACGCCGATCGTGTCGGTCCGTCTCGCGAGCGATCTGCCGGAAGCGGAGCGGCCCGCATTCGAATATCTTTCGACCGAAAGCCAGACCTTCGCCCAATACGCCGAAGCGCGCGCCAATCGCCGCGATCCGTTCTTCATCGTGCCCGCCGGGGGAGCGGATATCTGCAATATTCCGGTCCCGGTGCGGCGGGTAACAATGTCCGAATAACCTCTTCGTCGCCTTGGCTCGATCCGGGGATGGTTTTTGTTTGGCCGCTGCGGGCGCGGGGCATTCGCCCCGCTTGCTTCCTTGCATAGGCTCGGGCGGCCGGTCGGCCTTGCGGACCCAAGCGGGTCCGATCCATTCCAGGCGCGACCGTGCTGAGCGAGATGCTTCCAAACTGGTTGGAGAGGACTAGAACGGTTCGCAACCAGCGATCCGCAAGCGCGACTGCGCGTCGCCGAGTAGGGCGGAAGCCTAAGCGAGCGTATGCAGGCGCCGGCGCTTGAGGCTAAACAAACAACTTACACCCGTTGCGCCTCCGCCACCGAATCGCTTGCCCGCAGCGCGCTGAGCAACCGGCCGAGATGGGCGCTGTCCTGTACATCCAGTTCCAACTCGTAGACGCCGAAAGGGTGCTCTTCCTGCGACAGGGTCAAGGCGCGAATATTGGCGGCGTTCTGGCCGAAGATACCGGCCATTTCGGCAAGCGCGCCGGGCCGGTCGAACAAGGTCGCGCGGATGCGGCCGACCGCGCCCTTGCTCTTGTGTCCCCAGGACAGATCGAGCCAGTCGGCGTCGATCCCGCTGGCAAGATGCGAACAATCGACCGTGTGGACCTCCACCCCTTCTCCCTGATGGCGCAGCCCCACGATGCGGTCGCCGGGAACCGGAAAACAGCATTCGGCCAGCTTGAACCCCACCCCGGGTGTCAGGCCGCGGATGGAGATGACGCTGTCCTGGCGCGACCAGTCGTCATCCGCCAGCCCGTCGGTACAGCCGGGCACCAGCGCCTCCATCACCGCCCGGTCGTCGACCTTGGCCGCGCCGATCGCGTGCATCAGATCGTCGGGCGTTTCCATGTCGAGGCGCTTGGCCGCCTCGCGCGTCGCCTTCTTGCCGATCTTTGCCGGTACCCGCGTCGCGATATCGTCGAACAGGGCGCGGCCGATTTCAATGATTTCCGCGCGTTCCTTCAGCCGCACCGAACGCCGGATCGCGGCGCGCGCCTTGCCCGTGACGACGAAGCCGAGCCAGCTCAATTGCGGTTCGGTGCCGCTCCCTTTGATGATTTCCACCACGTCGCCATTGTTCAGCATCGTGCGCAGCGGCATGTGACGCCCGTTGATCTTCGCGCCGACCGCCTGTTCGCCAAGCCCCGTATGCACCGCGAAGGCGAAATCGATCGGTGTCGATCCCTTGGGCAGCTGGAACAGACCGCCCTTGGGCGTGAAGGCGAATATCCGGTCCTGGTAGATCGCCAGCCGCGTATGTTCGAGCAGTTCCTCCGCATCGTGGCTCGCATCGACGATCTCGATCAGATCGCGCAGCCAGCCGACCGCGCCGTCGGGCCTGTCGCCCTGCTTGTAGGCCCAATGCGCGGCCATGCCGAATTCGTTCATCTGATGCATGTCGCGGGTGCGGATCTGCACCTCCACCCGCATCGAATTTTCATAGATTAACGATGTGTGGAGCGAACGATAACCGTTGTTCTTGGGCGTGGAGATGTAATCCTTGAACTTGCCGGGAATGAACTGCCACACCGAATGCAGCACGCCCATCGCGCGGTAGCAATCGGGGACCGTGTCGGTGACGACGCGAAAGGCCATGATATCGGTCACCTGTTCGAACGAGACATGGCGTTCGGACATTTTGCGCCAGATGGAATAGGGCTGCTTTTCCCGGCCCGACACCTCCACCGTCAGACCCGCTTCGGCCAGTGCCTGCTTGATGGCGAGCGCGATCGCATCGACCTGTCCGCCATCCTGTTGGCGGATCTGTTCCAGCCGGCCGGTGATGGTGGCATGCCCTTCCGGCTCCAGCTGTTCGAAGGCGAGCAGTTGCATCTCGCGCATATATTCGTACATGCCCACCCGCTCCGCCAAAGGGGCGTAGATATCCATGGTTTCACGCGCGATGCGCCGGCGCTTGTCTTCCCGTTTGATGTAATGCAGCGTGCGCATATTGTGGAGCCGATCGGCCAGCTTCACCAGCAGCACGCGGATATCCTCCGACATGGCGAGCAGGAACTTACGCAAATTCTCCGCCGCCCGTTCGTTTTCGGGCATAGCATCGATCTTGCTCAGCTTGGTCACCCCATCGACCAATTGCGCGACCTCATTGCCGAAATTGGCGCGGATATCGGCGATCGTGACCAGCGTATCCTCCACCGTATCGTGGAGCAGCGCGGTCATGATGGTTTCCTGATCCAGTTTCAGATCGGTCATCAGGCCGGCGACTTCGACCGGATGGCTGAAATAGGGATCGCCGCTGGCGCGTTTCTGGCTGCCGTGTTTCTGAACCGTGTAGACATAGGCGCGGTTGAGCAGCGCCGCATCGGCATCGGGGTCGTAGGCGAGAACGCGTTCGACGAGTTCGTATTGGCGCAGCATGGT